>CACWMG010000014.1 GCA_902761975.1 Candidatus Avelusimicrobium pecoris
TTCGCTTACGTCCTTTTGGTTGGTGTGCGGATACAAAATAGTTTTCACGCCCTCGCGGTAGGCGGCTAAAAATTTCTCTTTTATTCCCCCCACCGGCAAAATGCGCCCCGTAATGGTAACCTCGCCGGTCATAGCCAGTTTCTTCTTCACGGGCAGGCCCGTCAATAAACTAGTTAGTGCGGTCGTAATCACCCCACCCGCCGACGGACCGTCTTTGGGGATGGCCCCTTCGGGGAAGTGGATGTGAAAATCGGTCTTATCAAATTCCACATCTTTGCCGTAGCCGCGGCTTTGCGCGTACGTCAGTGCGGCGCGCACAGACTCTTTCATCACGTTGCCCAGCATCCCCGTCAAAATCAGCGCCCCTTTGCCGGGTAGTTTGGTGGCTTCAATGGTTAGCGTTTCGCCGCCCACACTCGTCCAGGCAAGGCCCGTGGCAATCCCAACGCCGTTATCTTCAGTCGCAAAATTGGAATACTTGGGCACACCCAAAAACTCGTGCAGATTGGCCTTAGTAACGTGCACTTTTTTGGCCCCTTCCACTACCTTGCGCGCGGCTTTGCGGCACAGAGAGCCGATTTCACGCTCCAAATTACGCACTCCGGCTTCGCGCACATAATCGCGCATCAACAGGGCCACCGCGTCTTTATCAATTTCCAGCTGTCCTTTTTTAAGCCCGTGTATTTTGAGTTGTTTGGGCAGCAGATAATTATTTACAATATCGTGCTTTTCATACTCGGTATATCCGTCAAAATCAATAATTTCCAAACGGTCGCGCAAGGTAACCGGGATGGACGAGAGCGAGTTTGCCGTCGTAATAAACATCACTTTAGAAACGTCAAACGGCACATCTAAAAAGTGGTCGGTAAACTCTTTGTTTTGTTCCGGGTCCAACAGCTCCAACAGCGCCGCGGCCGGGTCGCCACGCCAATCGGACCCCATTTTGTCAATTTCGTCCAACAAAAACACGGGGTTGGCGCTTTTGGCTTTGCTAATACCTTGGATAATGCGCCCGGGCATAGAGCCGATATACGTGCGGCGGTGGCCGCGGATTTCGCTTTCATCCCGCACGCCGCCTAAACTCATACGCACAAATTTGCGCCCAATGGCGCGCGCAATAGACTTAGCAAGCGAGGTTTTCCCCACCCCCGGGGCCCCGGCAAAGCACAGCACCGGGCCGCGCAAAGCGCCGGTTAGTTTATTTACAGCCAAATACTCCAAAATGCGCTCTTTGGGTTTTTCTAGACCAAAGTGGTCCTCGTCCAAAATCTGGCGCGCTTTTTTAAGGTCCAATACGTCCGTGGTGGTTTTGTTCCACGGCATATTAAGCAGCCAATCCAAATACGTGCGCGCAACCGTAGCCTCAGGCGAGAACGGTTGCATTTTAGACAGCCGGTCCAGCTCTTTATTGGCTTCTTCGGCCGCGTGGGGCGGCAGACCGTTTTTCTTAATTTTGGCGCGCATGGCGTCTAATTCTTTTTGGAAATCGTCCTTTTGGCTCAGTTCTTTTTGAATGGCCTTCATTTGCTCATTTAAATAGTATTCTTTTTGGTTTTTATCCATTTGCGCGCGGACTTTATTATGGATTTTGTTTTCAATATCCATAATTTGAATTTCCGACGTGATGAGCTTTAAAATTTTCTCCAAACGCTCCGTAATTTTAACCGCTTCCAAAATTTCCTGGCGTTGCGCGGTTTTAACCAGCATATTGGACGCAATTGTGTCGGCCAGTTTGGACGGGTCGGTAATTTGGCGCAGGAAAGACACCCCCTCCACCGCCACCCGGTGCGACGTGCGGGCATATTGGTCAAACTCGTCTAACACTTGGCGCATGAGGGCCTGGACCACCGGGGAATTATCGTCCTCTTCCTCAATATATTCCACCTGGGCAAACCAAGCGTTTTCGCCGGGGTTTACGTCCAATTTATGCACGCGTGCGCGGGCCAACCCTTGCAAAAATACTTTTAAGGAGCCCGTCGGCAAGCGTAAATTTTGGGTAATTTGACAAATCACCCCAAAGTGGTAGAGGTCTTTTTCTTTCGGGTTTTCGTTCTCGGCATCTTTTTGGGAAATAGCTAAAATGTAATTGCCGGGCGTGCGCAAGGCGTGCTCTACGGCGTTAATGGACCGTTCCCGGTCCACCGATAGCGGCAAACTCATCCCCGGGAACATCACCACATCCCGGATGGTTACCACCGGCACTACAGTAGGCAAAGAAAGCGTTAATTTTTTAATTTCTTCCATAAAATTTTCTCCCTTTTTTGTCATAAACCTTTAGGGTGCCAGTACCTATTTTTAGACGGTACGTCCCCTGTACGGTAAAAATTGTAGCAAATTCTTTCAAAATTAGCAACTATTTTATTTGTTTGCTAATTATAATTAATAAAGCCCCACTTTTTGACCGAAAAAATGAACCCGAAATGCGTTATTGCACCTCTATGAGTGCATAGCTGGCCACGCCCCCGGTATCATCTTGGCATGGCATTACCTCAAAGGTGTGTTCTTGATAAGTACCTTTGCGGGTGCGTAGTTCCAGCGTGACCGAGAACGCTTTTCCGTCGGCCCCGCGGGCCAAATCGTGGAACATGCGCTTGGAAATATCGTCATTACGCACTACTTCACTAAAGAAATCGCGGCCCATTAAATTACTTTCCCGTTTATCCACTAAGTCCAACATGGGTTGGTTGACAAAAGAAACTTCATAGTCCAAATCCAACATCACAGCCGGCTTATCCACGTGCTCTAAGGTGCGCGCAAACGCGCGGGAGGCCTCGCTCAGCATTTTGCCGGTTTGGCGCAGTTCAATGCGCATACCTAACAGCCGCGCCAGTAAGCCCATTAACTCCTCTGCCCCGGTGTCAAAACTACGCCGTTTGGCTTTGGAAGCAAAGCACAACGCCCCCATGGCTTTTCCCCCCACCATCAGTGGGGCCGCCACCATAGAGCCCAACCCTTTTTGTTGGTGCAAGCAATTTTTGCAGGAAGTAACGGATAAATCCGGCCACAACAGCACATTTCCGTCGGTTACGTTATACAAACATTCCTCCGTAGGGAACGCGCTATGGCGCTGCAAATTTAATTCGTTAGGGGTCACGTACATCAGGTGCGTTTCAAAGTTGTCTTCCGCCCCCGCAAAACGCAGTACAAAGCCCACGTCCGCACGGAACACTTTCAGGCCAAACTCCAAAATTTTATCCACTTGCTGGGTCATGGACAACCCCGGTTGGCTGGTAATGCGGTACAGTTCACGCACTTGCTCCTCGTGCGAGTGCCCTTGGGAAACGTCTTTAAGCCATACAATTACTTCATCCCGCCCGGTAATGGGGGTGACGCTCGCCTCAAAATAGCGCATAGAATCGGCCAGTTTCCACTCCAACTCAAAGCCGGTAGCCACGTTCATAGATAACGCTTCTTTAACGGTAAGTACCGCGCGTTGGGCCGTTTCTTTTGGCCAGTACTGTTTAGGGGTTTTGCCCAGGAAAATAGCTTGGGCGTCTTGCGCATTTAAATAAGGCAAGTTGGAATAAACTTCCAACCCCTTACCGTTACTATCCATTTTTACATAGATCCCCGGCAAAGAGGCCCGCACACTGCTTAGTTCCAACGCTTCGTTAGACGTGCGCGACCAGTCGGCCCGCTCGGTTTGTACGTCCCGCAGTACCACCAAGGCGGCCGGTTCGCCCGGCAAATCCAGGGCCGTCATGGATAACTGGGCCTCAAAGTCCGTACCGTCCTTGCAACGCACTTTTTCTACCAAGCTCACTTTACCTTGTTTGGCAAGCTCTTTTTGCGCTTTAGTGAGTACGGCAGCTTTTGTAGTGGGCAGTAAGTCCTTTAATTGCATATGCGCCAGTTCATCTTGGCTGTAGCCTACTTTTTCGGCCAAGTGTTGGCTGATGTTATCTAACGCCCCAAACCGCCCTTTATTAAGCAGCACAGAAAATACAATCCCGTTGGTAGATTCCAACAAGGCGTTAAGTTGCGCGGAGCGTTCTTCCAACACTTTCATCAGTTGCAGATGCACCGTCCGGTTACGCAAAACAAAGAGATATTTTCCCCCGTCCTCTTTAATACCGGTTAGCCGCACCGCAATTTTTTCTAACCCGCTGGCCGGATTGATAAAATAATCCCGGTTGGACAGCGTGCCCGTATCGGCCAGCACACGCAAATCCGCCTCAAACTGGGCTTTGGACTCCTCGTCCATAATATATTGCACCGGGTGGCCCAACAGTTCTTCTTCACTGAGTTGGCACAGTTCACAAAATAGCTCATTACAAGAACTCATACTAAAATCAGCCGTGCACAGCACATACGGCTCGCTATTGGGCAAAATAAGCATTTCCTGCGCCGCTTTTACCGGCAGTACTGCCACCGGGGGCAACGGCTTACGTAGCAACCGGGTGGACGGAGCACTCACCGGGGCTTGCGGTTGGGCCCCGCGCACTTGCAACGTAACTACATAGTCACACAATTTCCCGCTGGAAGCGCCGTCTTTATGAATCGGCGTAAAGACCAAATGGAGCGGCAATTTGGCGCGTGTGCCGTCTATACGGCCCGGGAATTTTTCGGCACTGCGGGCAAAGTCAAAATCGTAATCCATTTCCGCTGTTTCCCCTGCCTGCATATGGCGGCGTACGGCCAAACTAAGGCCCGGGCGGATATAGACATTGCGGTAGAACGTTTTGTCTGTTTCTTTAAATCCAAACAAATTGCGTGCGGCCGCGTTCATTAGGCTAATACGCCCATTGCTAAGCAGTACAAAGCTAGCTACGGACGAATTTTCAAACGCCTGGCGGTAGCCCTCGCGCTCCCGCACCAGTTCGCGCTGGGTGCGGTTCCACGCAGTAACATCTTGCACGAAGCACAATACAATGCGCCGCCCTAAATAGCGCGAAGCCACCGCCGCAAAATCTACCTCAATGGTTTTCCCGTCTTTTTGGCGCAATTTGAGCGTGATAGCATCCCCGCTCCCTTCCGCACCTGCTAATACCGCATCATATTTTTCCTCAAGTAAATTTTGGGTATCTGCGCTGGCAAGCTCAGCCAAAGGACGTCCGGTTAGTTCTTCCAATGTTTCGTAACCCAACATCCGGCACAAGGCCCGGTTGGCATACATAACTTTTTTGTCTTCTGCTAACAGGACCCCCTCGCGGGCATTTTCCACCAGTAGCGTATTTTTATCGCTGGCCTCGCGGATTTGTTTTTCCATTTTAGTTTTGGCGGTAATATCTTCGGACACTACAATCAAACAATCCGGGGTACCGTCTTCATGGAAAACAGGCGTCTTAACCGTGTGCATAATTTTGACACCTTCGTTAGAAGTGGAAATCAGTTCCTGGGCAATGTTTTGTTCTTTTTTGCTATCAAAAACTTTCAAATCTCCCTCACGCACAAACTCTTGTTGTTCGTTATTCAGGTCCGTACGGTAAGAAGTTTGACCAATTACTTCACTGGCGGAAATACCAAAAAGTTCTTCACTCTTTTTATTCCATAAAATATATTTCCCTTCGTACGATTTGACCGACAGCGAAACCGGCAAGTTATTAATAATGGCTTGCAGGAAGTTTTTAGCGTCTATAACAGCGCGTTCCTGCGCTTTTTTCTGCGTTACATCTTCCGCCACCGTCAGTACCATAAAGGGCTTGCCGTCTTTATCAAATACAGGGGCTTTGGTAAGATGCAGCAAAATTTTTTGCCCGGTAAGGGTCGTGTAATGTTCTTCGGGCAAGTCTAACACTTTACCGTTTTCAAAAATAGATTTTTCACGTTTGTCGTAAAAATCGGGGGCGTTACCCACGGATTGGGAATCTTGATTTTCGCCGGGGAACAACTCGTGTGCCCGTTGATTGACAAACATAATGGTGTCGTCAGCCCCGCGGGCGTAAATAGCCACCGGTACATTATCTAAGAGTGTTTGCAAGAAATTTTTGGTTTCCAACAAATCTTTTTCTTGCGCCTTACGCTGGGTAATATCTTCTACAAGCGTAATGACAAATTTTTCCTCCTCTTGGGTCCCCGTAACCGGCACTTTAATCATGCGTAGCAGTTTGGTAGTTCCGTCCCCCGTTACATAGGATTCTTCGGGGATATGCAGCGGCTTACCCGTCTCAAGCACCTGGTGTTCCCGCTCCAAGAAACCACTTACCTGGGCCGGGGTTTCATGCGGAAGGGTAAAGCGGGGTTTATTCATATCTTGCAGGGGCATCGTACCAAACAAATCGGCGCATTGTTGGTTACGCAGTAGCATACGCCCGTCCGGGGTACGCGCATACAACCCAATGGGTGCATTTTGCACAATAGCAGTGAGCAAGTTGTTAACGCGTTTAATTTCTTTTTCTTTTGCCAATTTATCGGTAATATCTTCCACAATAGATAATACTAACGGCTTGGGCCCTGCGTCCATCAGTGGCACTTTGCGCAAATGTAAAATTTTCTTATTGCCCAAACTGTCCGTATATTCTTCTTCGGGATAATCTTTAATTTTACCTTCTTTTAAAATTTGTTGTTCGCGCGAGTGATGCCGCTCCGTATCTTTTTGCGTTTGGTACTCATGTGCTTTAGAAACGTGTTCTTCATTTTTCTCATTAAGCACTTTTAAACTTTGCCGGTTATAAAACGTTACCTGGTTGTCGCAATCGCGCGTGTAAAGGCCCAGGGGTACGTTATCTAACACCGCGCGCAACAACGTACGGTTTTGAAGTAAATTTTGCTCGTACAAGTGCCGGGCCGTTACATCTTCAAACAGCGTTAAAATGCGCAAGTCTTTGCCTTGTTTAGCGGGTAAAAACAGTTTGCTCACCCGCAGTACCAACTCTTTGCCTTGGGCATTTTTGTAAGCAAGTTGTACCGGGTCTTGCGAAGCGCGCTGGGTAACAATTTTTTCGTCTAAATGTTGCAAGGAGGGGGTCATTTCCTTGGGCAAAAAGGGATATACTTCTTGCCCCAGTACATCTGCCTCTTTGTAGCCAAATAACGTTTCCGCTTTGTGGGACCACAATACACACTTGCCCGCTAAATTTTGTACCACTACGGCGCACGGGCTACCGTCCACCACACTACGCAAGAAAGAGTTATCCGCCGTTAACTGTGTAAAATGCGGGATAGACTCCATGGTTAGCATAATAAACGGCGTTGAGGCCAAAAAACTGGCCGCCGCCCCTACAAACACAGAATCGGCCTGGTCATTAACCAGTTCAATAATAATTTTTTTAGGCGGATTAGCTTGCGCCATGGTGCGTATTTTTTCCATGGTAAGCCCAAACCGGTCCACGTATGAGGACACGAGTACGGCCTCTTCCGTATGCAGTAGCCGCACCGCACTGGGGTTGGCAAACGTAATATGCCCGGTAGCATCCACCAAGAGCAGTGCCAAAGGATATTGTTGCAAAAACGTCAACATATCCGGCGAAAGAGCCGTTAAAGCCTTTTGTTTTTTAGCAGAAAGAAAAGAAAAGAAATTTGCCATATATCCTCGAAAATACCGTACGCGCAGGTTACACGCGCGAAACGCGAAATAAAATCATACGGATATATCTTAATAAATTCTAGGCACGCGTGCAAACCGCATTTGCAAAAAGCGTGTGGGGCCTATTTCTTTTATGATTAACTATACTAACAAATCTTTCTAAATTTGTCAAGTATTTTTTAGGCCTAATTTTGGGGGTAGGCCCTTTTATTTGTAGCCCTGCTTTTAAAAAAGTAAAATATAGACATCTTAATAAAAAGGAGACTGTGCAGTATGAAAAAAATTGTTTTACTAAGCACGTTAGGTGTTTTTTTACTGGGCGCTTGCACTACGCCGGGTAAACGTACCGCCATTGGCGCGGGTGCCGGGGCCGCGGTAGGCGCGGGCGCGGGGGCGTTAATTTCGCACGCGACGGGTGGCAAAGCCGGTACGGGTGCCTTAATTGGTGGGTTAGCCGGGTTAGCCGCCGGCGGTGCCTTGGGTAATTACTACGACAAACAAGCCAAAGAGCTAGCCGCCATTGCCGACGTTGTAAAAGGCGAAAACGGCATTCAAGTGTATTTAAAAAACGACATTTTGTTTGACGTCAACAGCGCCGTGCTTTCCACGGACGCCATGCAAACGCTTAAAGACCTTAACCGCGTGCTAAAAAAATACCCCAAAAACCGCATTGTGGTGCAAGGATTTACCGATTCTACCGGCTCGGATGCGTACAACAAAACGCTCTCCACGCAACGCGCGCAAGCCGTGTATAATTATTTAATTGCCAATGGACTCAAAACCTTAAGCATTACTTACATTGGTTACGGCGAGTCCAACCCGATTGCTTCTAACGATACCGAAGCGGGCCGCGCCCAAAACCGCCGCGTAGTGTTGGCCATTACCGCCAACGAAAAAGACATTCAGTAAAACTTACAATTCGCTGAATAAAAGCCCCGCTCCAAAAGCGGGGCTTTTTTACGACATATATACTAAAATTTTATTTTATACAAACCGGCACCAGAAGGCCTAGTAGAAAATTTTTCCCCATAAGAAGCGCAAATATCTTCTCCTAAGTTTGTGTCTAAATTCTCAGTATAACAATACATATCATCAGGAGAATAAACATCAAGGGTTACATATTTACCAATCCAAACAGTGCTACGTGACCCACTATAAATAACCAATTTTCCTTCTCCAACATCTTCGTACACATTTAGCCTTTCATCTTCAATATAATCTGCCACTTTATTGCCGTGTCTTATGGAAAGGTCCAGATCATCCAATTCGGCAGAATATTTCCCTGTAGCCAAATAATGGACATCTTGGGCCATAACAACCGAACGAAGCAAAGGAAATACCCTTGCAATACGTGCTTTTTCTACTGCTTTTTGATACTGCGGCACCGCCACCGCCGCTAATATACCAATAATCAAGACTACAACCAACAATTCTATTAGAGCAAAGCCTCCATTCAAACAAAATACCATCTTATTTACTTCTTTTTTCATCACACATACCCCTCCATTTATATAAGTTTATCTTTCGTTATACCTCAAATTTACCAAAAAAAAAAAACAATGCAAGCTTTTTTAAATTCAGCAAAATTCATATAGACAACCAACTGTTAAATTTGGTATTTTCTAAATATGAAAGAAACTTCTAATGCCCGTCTAAAGGCACTCTTTAAACTCATGGAAACGGAAACGGACGAGTACGGCCCCCTGTTAAAGCAGGCCCTCGCCAGTGCCATTAAGGCCAACCCCGACGAAGTTCAACGCACCCTGGCGGAGGAATTTGCCACCACAGCCCCGCGCAACGTCATGCGCATGCTGGAGGAAATTTGTTGGGACGACCTGGCACAAGCGCTCAGTGCGTTTAACGCCAAAATCAATCCGGATTTAGAAGACGGGCTCATGCTACTTGCCAAATTTACCTCCCCCACCACCGCGCGCGGGGATATTAACGAGCCCTTGGATGCTATGGCGCGCGAACTGCGCCCCGCCTTACTAAACGCAACCGATTACCCGGAAATTATTGGGTTACTGGGTCATTTTATTTTTACCTTGCGCGGTTTTCACACGCTGCCCGCCGTTACCGATATTAAAGACCTTTCTTTTACACGGTTTTTGGCTACCAAAAACGGCTCGGTGCTAGAAATGATTTGTTTGTATCTTTGCTTAGGGCAACGCTTTGGGCTGGAAATGGACGCAGTGGATATGGCGGGCCGTCTGTTAGTCCACGTGCGCGATACCCAAAACCAAACCTCTTTTTTAATTGATCCGTTAGATAACGGAAAACTTCTTAGCGAAGAAGATTGCCGCCAATATGTGCTTGCTCGGGGATTAGAGGACGAGCAGGACTTATTTATCCCCCTCTCTTCGCGCTTACTGGTGCGGCGGTTTATTGCCAATATGATTTATATTTTAAATAAACTGCACGACGAACGCCGCTTAAAATACTTGCGCAATTATTTAGAAATTATCAAAGCCTAGGAGGAGTCATGAACGCCTATATTTATTTACTGGTAGCACTGGGTTGTTTTGTGGGGGAATTATTCACTATGGAATTTTCGCTCACGTGTGTAGGACTAGGATTGTTGGGGGCGGCCCTGGTGTCTTGGTTAGGTGGGGCCCTGTGGTTGCAACTGGTTGTTTTTATAACGGTAGTGCTACTAAGTTGGTTAGGGGTGCGTCCGCTTGCTTTAAAACATTTGTACGGCAAAACCAAAGATATTAAAACCCCGGCGGATGATGTACTTGGCAAACCCGCCGTGGTAGAAGTGGCTATTGACCCGGTACAAGGCACCGGCCGCGTACTGGTCAACGGGGAAAGTTGGAAAGCCACTGCCGCTAAACCCCTAGCCAAAAACACCCCTTGCGTAGTGGAAAAACTAAATGGGGTTACCCTTTTTGTAAAAGAAAAATAATAGGAGGAAACTATGGAAGAAACCGCCGGAATAGGACTGATGTTTTTAGGAGTATTTGCCTTTTTTATCATTGTGATGATTTTTAAAGGCATTTTAATTGTAAAACAGGGGCAGTGCGTGATTATTGAACGCTTTGGTAAATTGCACCAAATTTTAACCCCCTATTGACGGCACTGGTCATAGCCGCTCTATTCCCTTTACCGAATACCGAGACGTGGTAGATATGCGTGAAACGGTGTACGATTTCCCTCGCCAAAACGTAATCACGCGCGATAACGTAGGCATCCAAATCAATGCACTGCTTTATTTTCAAATCACTAATCCGCAAGATGCCGCTTATAAAGTGGAATCGTTGCCGACTGCTATTGAAAAATTAACCCAAACTACGCTGCGTAACTTGATTGGTGAAATGGACCTGGACCAAACCTTAACTTCACGCGAGACGATTAACACGCGCCTGCGCGACATTTTGGACAGTGCCACCGATAAATGGGGCGTGAAAGTAACCCGTGTGGAACTACAGGACATTACTCCCCCCGCCGCTATTCAAGAAGCCATGGAAAAACAAATGAAGGCCGAGCGCGACCGCCGCGCCATGGTCACCGAGGCAGAAGGTACCAAAAAAGCCCAAATTTTAAAAGCGGAAGCCATCCGTGAATCGGAAATCAAAAAAGCCGAAGGTATGAAACAAGCCGCCATTTTGGAAGCCGAAGGGCAAGCCGAGGCCAAAATTAAAGTAGCCCAAGCCGAGGCCGAGGCCGTGAAAATTGTAGCCACCACCGTGGCCCAATCTTCCAACCCGGCCAGCTATATGATTTCTATGAAGTATATTGAGGCCTTGGAAAAAATGACCGAAGGCAAAGATAATAAAATTATCTATATGCCTTACGAAGCCTCTAACGTACTAGGTGCCGTGGCCGCCCTGAAGGATTTAACCGGCGGCGCCCCGGCCAAATAAGTTGAACTGCTTATCAAAAAACCCCGCTCTAACAGGCGGGGTTTTTTAGGCTAAGTTTTAAAATTAAGACGCAGGCGCCTCATACCAACCGAGCGACTCACAAATAGCAATATCTTTATCGCTCGTGCCATCACATTTAAGCGATAAAGCCTTCCCGCCCACCGTTTGATAGGGGTTCCAAATGGTGTAGGCATAGCCGCCGCTGTTACGCGTAGCCAACACGCCGTGGCACTCCGTGCCGGGCACAAGCGCCGTGGAACTGGGCATGGTGAACGTAAAATTTTTCGTTGTAATTTTGGTTCCTAGGGCGTCCGAGCCCGGCACCACAACTACTAATTTTTTAAAAGTAGGGCACTCTTCCTTATCCGCATAATACGCATAAATGGAGTCATTCATGGCCTTAATATCTGCCATTGCCTCCGTAGCGCGGGAGCGCTCAACCGCCCGTGTGTACATAGGCAAAGCCATAGATGTTAAAATCCCAATAATAATAACCACTGTTAACACTTCTATTAACGTAAAACCATTTTTAGTCATAATTTCCTCCGTGTTCATATTGTAGCAAATTAAATAACTAACCGCGTAAGGCGTTGGGCCGCCTCTTGCGTGAGGGTGGGTGTGTTAAACGCCGTCAAGCGGAAAAACCCTTCCCCACATAGGCCAAACCCGACCCCCGGTGTTCCTACTACTTGCGCTTGGTTAAGTAACTGTTCAAAGAAATCCCAAGAGGCCATCCCTTGCGGCGTTTTGAGCCAAATATAGGGGGCATTTTGCCCGCCAAAGGCCACCAGGCCGGCCTGGGTAAGTGCGCGTAAAATGAGTTGTGCATTTTGCTGATACAGCGCAATTACCGCCTTAATTTGCGCTTGGCCTTGCGGCGAATAAACGGCCTGTGCGGCGCGCTGAATCACGTAAGGCACCCCGTTAAATTTGGTAGTTTGCCTGCGTAGCCACAACGCGTTTAAGGCGTGCGGGTGGCCCGTTTCGTCATACACTTGCAACCCTTTGGGAACCACCGTATAAGCGCAACGCGTACCGGTAAATCCGGCCGTTTTAGAAAACGAGCGGAACTCCACCGCCACTTCGTTAGCACCGGGGATTTCGTAAATAGAGTGCGGCAATGTGGGGTCGGTAATATAGGCCTCGTAGGCAGAGTCAAACAAAATCACGCTTTTGTGTGCACGCGCGTAGTCCACCCACTCTTGCAGTTGCGCTTTGGTAAGCGCGGCCCCCGTGGGGTTGTTTGGCGAGCACAAATAAATAATATCCGCATGCCCAGCCGGCAGTTGCGGGGCAAAATTCGTTTGCTCGGTGCACGGCAAATAAATAATTTTACCGTAGCGTCCGTTTGCAAATACGTCCGTGCGCCCGGCCATCACGTTGGTGTCTAAATACACCGGGTACACCGGGTCCTGCAACGCCACCACGCTCACTTGCGCAAATAATTCCTGGAAATTAGCCACATCACTTTTGGCCCCGTCACTCACAAAAATCTCGTCGGCTGCAATATCTATATTACGGGCTTGATAATCGTGCGTTGCAATGGATTCACGCAAAAACGCGTATCCTTGCTCCGGGCCGTAGCCGTGGAACGTTTCCGCTTGCCCCATTTCAAGCGCGGCTTGCTTCATAGCGTCCACCACGGCGGGCACTAGCGGTTGGCTAACGTCCCCAATGCCTAAGCTAATGACGTTTGCTTGCGGGTGCGCCTCTTTATAGGCACGCACGCGTTTGGCAATGGTGGAAAATAAATAACTGCCTTGTAATTTTAAATAGTGTGCGTTTAACTGTGTCATGCGTCCATTTCCCCCTCAAACACGGCCGTTGCCGGGCCCGTCATAAAAATTTCTTGTTGTTCCGGCCACTCAATGGTCAGCGTACCGCCGTCCAGCTCTACCGCTACCGGGGTGCTGGCTAGGCCATTTGCTAGGCACGCTACCGCCGTAGCACACGCACCCGTACCACAGGCTTGCGTAATGCCTACGCCGCGTTCCCACACGCGCATACGCACATGGTTTTTATCCAAAATTTGCACAAACTCCACGTTGGTTTTGTGCGGAAACAGTGGGTGTGTTTCCAACAGCGGCCCTAACTCTGCCACCGGGAACTGCTCCGCGTTATCCACCACCACTACGTAGTGCGGGTTGCCCATAGAAACTTTCGTGCCCGTCCACGTGTGGGCGGCTAGCGGCACGTTAAAATGTTGAACCAGTTCGCGCGGGCGGCCCATATTCACGCGCACAAGCCCTTTTTGCGCGTCCAATACTTCGGTTTGAATAGGCCCGGCTAAGGTTTCTAGCTTGATTTTAGGTTGGGTGGTCAGCCCTTTACGTAGCATATGCAGTGGCACACAGCGCGACGCGTTGCCGCACATCTCCGCTTCACTGCCATCACTATTGATAATACGCATACGCACGTCGGCCGTACGAGAGGGCAACAGCAAAATCAGTCCGTCCGCGCCAATGCCCGTGCGGCGGTTACATAAACGGCGTGCCAGGCCGCTAGGGTCGGTTACCGCTTGTGCGGTGGCCCCGTCTAAAAAAACAAAATCGTTTCCCAATCCTTGGTATTTAGTAAAGTGCATATCATTATTTTATAATAATTTGCTACACTATTTTTAACTTAACTTTTAAGGAGTTTTTTATGGACGTAAAAACCGCTATTGAAACACGCTACAGCGTGCGCCGCTTTGCGCAAAAACCCGTAGCGCGCGAAAAAATTAACGAATGTTTAGAGGCCGCCCGCCTGGCCCCGTCGGCCTGTAATTCCCAACCGTGGCATTACATTGTGATGGACGACCCGCACGTAAAGGAACAGTTTTGTAAAGCCGCCTTTAGTGGGGTGTATAATATGAGCGCCTGGGCGGCTAACGCGCCGGTGTTGGTGGCGGTAGTATCGGACCGGGGTAACTTTACCGCGCGCATTGGAAATTTCTTTCGCCGCACGGAATTTTACTTAGTGGACCAAGGGATTTCCGGCGAGCATTTTGTACTGCGCGCGTGGGATTTGGGGCTTGGTACGTGTTGGATTGGGTGGCTAAACTCCAACAAAGCGGAAAAGTTTTTTAATTTACCCTCCGGCAAAAAAATTGAACACTTATTTGCGGTAGGTTACCCGGCGGACGAGGCCACGCCCTCGCGCTTACACGGGCGCAAAAAGTTGGAAGAAATCGTCAGTTATAACGAGTATAAATAAAACGCCCCGGGTTCACACCCGGGGAGTTTTTTGCGTTCCCAAAACAATTATTTTTTACACTTGCCCAGTAGTGCGGCGGGGCTGTAGGTCTGGCTCGCTAGGCCTTGTTTGGCCCCAATGGATACTAAGTAATTATACATATCCCGGTTGCAGTTGCGTGCCGCCCACCCTAGCGGGGTAAGCGCGGGTACGCCTTGGGCCGGGCTGACCTTATATTCCAACATCAAGGCCAGTTGTCCATTTTTGCGGGCCTTTTCTACCAGGTATTTTAGTAAAGACAAATTCTTTTTGCTGACCGCAATATGTAGCGCATTCCCCGCACCCGAAGCCTCAAACAACGCCGCCCCTTGCGTAAGCAGGTAGTCAATCATAGCGGTTTGTCCGTTTTCCACAGCCACTAACAAGGGCGTAAGGCCTTTATTATTTTTTGTTTTAAGCACGTAGCGGTCCTGCAGTAAAAGTTCTTCCACGCGGGCTTGGTCGCCTTTAGCGGCGGCCCCAAAGATGTCGTCCTTTTTATTTTTTTCCGCGTCTTCTTTTTGTTTGGCTAAAATTTCGGCATTGTCTTGTTCAATAATGGCGTTTTCCACTTCGCGGATGTCTTTATTAAACCACTCCAACACCTGCGTGCGTCCGTTTTTTTGCGCCACCGCCGCCGGCACCAAGCCGTTTTTGGCAGCAATCGTCGGGTCCGCCCCGGCCGCCAGTAAACGCTTTACCACTTCCACATTCCCCTTAGCGGCCCCCCAATAAAGGGCCGTTTCTCCGGCTTTATTTTGGGCGTTCACGTCTAACGGGGTTTGCATGGTTTGCGGCAAGAGCATCATTTTAATTACTTGCGGATGATTATAGCGCGCCGCATAAATAAGCGCGGTATTACCGTCCTTATTATAGGCGTTTAAATCGGCCCGGTAGGCCAGTAAATCGTGCACGCTGGCAAGGTCGCCTAGCGAGGCCGAAATGATGAGCGGCGTGTTGCCTTTTTCGTTGGCTACATTGGGGTTCACCCCCCCTTTAAGCATTGCAATAACGCCCGTTTCATTCTTAGTAGCGGCCGAGCGCAATAAATAAGACGGCGTAAGCCCTTCTTTAACCCCGTTGGTTAAAAACAAGTCAACTAGCGCAATGTTTTGTTTTTCCAACGCCACATAAAGCGGCGAGTGTTTATAATTGTTGACCGCGTTAATGTTGGCCCCGGAGTAGACTAACCGTTGGGCAATGTCCGTATGCCCGTTATACAAACTGCGCAGTAGGGCCGTATCTTTGGTAAAAGAATTGGTTTGATTGACATCTACCCCCGCCAAAATCAGCTCTTCCACCGCCGTATAATTGCCTAACGTGGCCGCCATTACAATGAGCGGATCGCCTTTGGTATTGACGATATTCGGGTCTTTGATTTGGTTGGTAAGTAGTTCCAAAAACCCTTTGGTATCTTTTTTTTGTAACAGTTCGGTGGCTTCGTCGGCCAGTTGGGTGGGCGTTTTGCTTGTTAAAATTTTACCGGGATTTTTTTTGAGCGGTTTAAAAGGTACCCAATTGCTTTGCACCGTAAAAATCAGTAACAACACAACCGGGATGGCCGCAAAAATAGCAAGCCACCGTAGCGGACGCTTTTTGACGGTTTGCACGGTTTTGGCTACTTTGCTATCCGCCGGGACACTAGGTAACGTATGATGTTTTTTAGGTCTGGGAGCTGACATATTAACTATTTTTTAACCGGGTTAATGCACAGTGGGCGGCGGCTTGTTCGGCTTGTTTGCGGTTATGGCCTTTGCCAACGCCTAATTCTTTACCGTGCAAACTAACGCGCACGGTGAAGGTTTTATCGTGCTCGGGCCCGACGGTTTGGATAATTTCATATTCCGGCACCGCGGGGCCTTTTTGTTGTAAAAATTCTTGCAAGGCGCTTTTATAATCTTGCGCATCTTGCGTAAGTTGTTGGGTTTTAGCCCAGGGCAAAATAACACTACGGGCCGCCTCGTACCCCCCGTCTAAATAGACGGCACCCAGTACGGCCTCCACGGCGTTTGAGATAATGCTATCGCGCTCTCTGCCGCCGGTGGCAAGTTCCCCCCGGCCTAACGCCATAAATTGGCCCAGGCCCAGTGCTTTGCCCCAAAGATATAAGTTACGCCGCGAAACTAAGTTGGCCTTAATCTTAGAAAGCACCCCCTCTTCATCATGCGGGCATTGACTATAAATATAGTCTGCGACGATGGCACCTAAGATGCTGTCCCCCAGGAACTCCAAGCGTTCATTATGTTTTACGCCCCGGTGTTCCCCGGCAAAGGACTTATGAGTGAGTGCTTCCTTTAAAACGGCCTTATTCTTGAAGCTATATCCTAAGATACGTTCAATGTCGGTCGGCACGGTTTATTTTTTAGCGTTTTCTTGAATATAAGCTACAGCTTCGCCGACGGTTTTGATTTTTTCGGCTTTTTCATCCGGAATTTCAATATCAAATTCTTCTTCCAAAGCCATGATGAGTTCCACCGTGTCCAAGGAATCGGCACCCAAATCGTTCACAAATTGGGCTTCGGGCTTTACTTGGTCAGCTTCTACGCCTAATTGTTCCACGATGATATTTTTTACTCTTTCTTGTACGTTTTCTACAGACATGTTAGTCCTCCAATTTTAAAAGGGTATTCCCTTATACTTCTATTATAGCAAATTATATATATAAGCCGCCATTTACCGCCAGTACGTGCCCGGTAATATAAGAGGCGTCTTCACTGGCCAAAAACAAAACTGCTTTGGCGATATCCTGCGCGGTGGCAAAGCGTTTAAGCGGAATATTTTCCTGCGCTTTGGCTTTGACCTCGTCAGGTAAAGCATCCGTCATAGCCGTTTGTACAAACCCCGGCGTAACGGCGTTCACGCGGACCCCGCGCGAACCAAATTCTTTGGCAAACGTTTTAGTTAGCCCAATTACCCCGGCTTTGCTAGCCACATAATTGGCTTGGCCCGGGTTGCCCATTTCCCCCACCACGGAGGAAATATTTACAAGGTTGCCGCTACGTTTTTTAAACATCACTTTTAAAGCGGCTTTACTCATTAAAAAAGTGCCTTTTAAATTTACGTTAATGACCGCGTCAAAATCGGCCTCGCTCATACGCACGGTTAAATTATCTTTCGTGATGCCGGCGTTATTAACAAGCACGTCTAGTTGACCAAATTCTTTAAGCGTATTGGCTACAAAACTTTCACAATTTTCGCTGTTGGCAATATTTACTACTTGCGTATATACCTTACCGCCAAAAGCCGCTAATTTTGCGGCCGCTTCCGGCAGGCCGGCTTCGTGGCTGGCACAAATAGCCAGGTTGGCCCCGGCCTTAGCAAACTCCTCTGCAATGGCAAAGCCAATCCCGCGGGTAGCCCCGGTAATCATTACGGTTTTTCCGGTAAAATTAGCCATTAGTGATTCTCCTGGTGGATTTCTTGTTCCAGTTGGTCAAAGGTGGGTTTTAAGCTGGCCATTTTGGCGGCAATATCGCCAATAAAGTTTTTATCTACTAAGCGCGCCGCCGTTTTAAGCGCATTAAAAATAGCAAAATCGTTTGATTTCCCGTGTGAGATAATCACTACCCCGTTCACTCCCACCAAGGGAGCCCCACCGTAACAATCCGGGTTGGTGTGGTTTTTAACCGCCTTAAAAGCACCTTTAGACAAGAGCGCCCCCAAAATAGCCAGCGGGCGTTTTTTTACTTCACGCTTAATCATTTGGATGATAGTTTTGGAAAGCCCTTCGGCCATTTTTAAAACGATATTTCCCACAAAGCCGTCGCACACAATCACATCTGTGTCGCCGGTATTTACGTCGCGCCCTTCCACCGTACCTTTAAAGTTAATGCCAATCTCACGCATATGCGGCACGGTGTGTTTGACAAGCATATTGCCTTTGGTTTCTTCTTCGCCAATGGACAAAATCCCCACACTGGGCGCCGGAATATCAAACACTTTTTGCATATACGCAGAGCCCATTACCGCAAACTGTAGCAGATGAATGGGCTTACAATCGGCATTGGCCCCCCCGTCTAATAAAAGGCTCACCCCTTTATAAGTGGGCATGGGGGTAGCAATAGCGGGGCGTTGGACCCCTTTAATGCGGCCCAGGCCAAACAAGGCGGCCACCATTGCCGCGCCGGAATGACCCGCCGAAACAAAAGCGTCGGCCTCTTTTTTGCGCACTAATTCGGCGCAAACCACAATGCTGGCGTTTTTCTTTTGGCGGCATTCTTTGGCCGGTTCAGCACCCATATCAATCGTTTCGGGTGCGTGGACGATAGACACATGCGCGGGCACGTCGGCATGGCCGAGTTCCCGCAGTTCCTGACGTAGCACGTTCTCATCCCCCACCAGGATTACATCCAGGTTGAGTTTTTTAACGGCCTCAAGCGCCCCAAGTACATTGGGGCGCGCGCCAAAATCTCCGCCTAAAGCGTCCAAAGCTATTTTCATAGCGTTACTTATTTAGCGGCCGGTTCTTCTTTGGTTTTTTGGGCCACTACCACACGGTCTTTGTAATACCCGCAAGAAGGGCACACGTTATGCGGCAAGCGTTTCGCGTGGCAGTTGGGGCATTCTACGAGCTGCGGAAGTTCCACGCCCGAGTTGTGCGATCTTCTCATATCCCGGCGGGAACGAGTGTGTTTTTTCTTCGGATTCGGCATTCTTGATACTCCTATATTTCGTAAAAATTCGGTACGAACTTTACTTATTTAAATTTACCTTTTAATACAGCAAAAGGCGACAAATTTTCCGGCTTACACCCACAGGGCCCGTCGTTAAGGTCGTGGCCACACTGGGGGCAAAGCCCTTTACAAGTTTCGCTACACAGAAAACGGATGTCTTCCGTAAGCGCGAGGGTTTGTCTTACCACATACATTATATCAATTATTTCTGTTTTGGTGCTATAAGTTTCAGTAAAATCTTCACTAAATGGTTGCGTAACGTGTTTTAAACAGCGGGCACACTCCACTTCGCGCTCGCCGGAGATTTTACCCACCACAATAATTTCTTTGGGCGTAACGGAAAAAGAAAGTTCCACGGCGGCCTTGGTAATTTGATTGGGGGCTTGCAACACGCCGGCAAAGTTTTCGGCTTGCAGTTGGGCCGAGCAATTAAAATTGCCCAGGCGGATTAAATCGTGCGTTTTAAATTTTAAATCTTGCGGAACATCAAAGTCCGCATAGTTTGAAGATGTCATATAAGTTATTTTAGCAAATTTAGAAGGGCCGGACACAACGGCCCGGCCCTAAACACGGTATTTTGTCAATCTATTGAATGGAACCTGTTCCCATTGGGTCCAGTTTATTGTAAAACTGGAGCAACTGGTTAATATAATCATCCGTGATGGTCTGCGGAGTTGTCAGCTGCTGTTCTACCAATGTAGCGGCCTTTTCAGCATTTTCGGCCGGGTCTATGATTTCTTCCGGCTGTGCTTTCCAGGCTTTGTCTTGCAACAGTACTTGATGCCACGCACGTTCCTGCGCCGCTTCGTCTTCGTCAAGAATAACTCTTTCCTCTGTCGTTCGGGCGTCAGTAGTAACGGCGTTCTTTGTTATTTTTTGAGCTTTTTGTTGCTTATCATTTCCAAACAATTGTTCATAGCGTCGGAATAGAGAAATTTTTTCTCTTACCTGGGGCATGAACTTATAATAATTTCTTAAAGTTCTTATATCATTAGACGCAGCCAGTCTTAGATTTCTAGCTTCTATATCATCATTTACAGTTGGAAGTTTGTTGTTATGCGTACGGACATATTCTTCCAATTTGGTTAAATGAGTTTCTGCCGATTCAATGCGGTTTTGTAATACCTCTACGAGATCTATCTGCCGATCCATTTCTCTTATACGTTTCCGATTACCAATAAACTCTGCATAACGATGATAAAAATCTTCATAAAAAGCTTCACAAAAAGCTCTATAATCCTCCGGATTTCCCCAACATCTTCCTCTTTTTAAATAAGCCAAATCATCAATTATTTGTTCTCGAACGTTACCCAACGGTTTATTATGTGTACGGGCATATTCTTCCAATTTATTCAAGTTGATTCTCAATCTTGCAATGCGTTCTTCCACAATTAATTTTTTCGCTACTTGGCGTTCTACCGCAACAGCTACATTCGGGCGTACCACAGGCATGGCAAAACCCGTCCGTACCGTCGTTGGCAGTTCCGGTTTTACTACATAAGGAACGGCTTTAGCGCCCTTTATAGCTTGTGGCACATATCTTAATTTTTGGGCGTGCGTACTAACCGCGCAAGCCCCGGTGATTAAAACGGCAATGAGTAATTTAAGTATTTTCATACACTTATAGTATAAAGTGTACAACTCAAACCGCCAGGGCCCTTGGACCCAATTTGAAATAGGTCCTTAGGCCCTATTTATAAAAAGGGTGTCATGCTGATGAAAATCAGCATCTTCAACGCTTGTTGTTTCATAAACAGCAACGGCAACATCCAGCGTGGAAGATCCTAAATCAAGTTCAGGATGACCTTAATGAGTAAATGCTTTGTTTTGCCATTTGCGGCTACGCCAACGGCGTTCAAATACGGCGGCGCGGATAAGTTCATCTAGCGTCATGGCTAGCCAAATACCCACCAGTCCCCAACCAAGCCCAATACCTAGCACATAGGAAAGCAACGTCGCCACGCCCCACATCACAATGACTCCCGTCCAAAACGGAAAGAAAACATCCCCGGACGCAATTAAAGAATTCACTGCCGTAATGTTCACGGCACGTCCAATTTCCAAAATTACATCCACCCATAGCACCAAGCACCCCAGGCGCACCACCTCGGGGTTTTGGGATAAAAACCCAAAAATCTGCCGCCCGAAAAGAGCCGTCAAAAGTGAAATACACATACTTATAATCAGTGCCCAACGGATAGAATATTTTTCAATGGAAAACGCCGCCCGGTTGCGTGCGCGCCCCACTAAGTGTCCAATGGTAATGGATGCCCCGTGCCCAATGGCAAT
This sequence comes from Candidatus Avelusimicrobium pecoris, assembly GCA_902761975.1. GTDB lineage: Bacteria > Elusimicrobiota > Elusimicrobia > Elusimicrobiales > Elusimicrobiaceae > Avelusimicrobium > Avelusimicrobium pecoris. Next base: position 21,507 of record CACWMG010000014.1, read on the forward strand.
GGCAAACACGTAGGAAAACATCACAATATGCATGGTATATGTGCGGGCTGTCAGGGCCGCTGTGCCAAGTAGTACGGTAAAATACGTAATCACTACTTGCGATAAATCGTACGACAAGTTTTCCCCCGCCCCCGGCAAGCCGACAACAAGCAAATTTTTAAGTTTATCCCACGGGAACGGTTTAAAGTATTTTAAGGGCGGCACCGGCGACACCTTGGCAAACAAAATCCACGTCAGTAGCACCACCGCCACCAACCGGCACAGCAGGGTGGAAATCCCCGCCCCCACAATGCCCAAGCGCGGCAATCCCGCGTGCCCAAAAATTAAAAAGTAGTTCCCTATTACATTGATGATGTTAATAAGTAGAGCCACCCACATGGGGTAATAGGCTTTGTTATGGCTACGCAAAATAGCGCCCAGCGTTAAAATTACCGCCAAGAAAACCGAACTTCCCCCTACTAGCCCCATATACGGCAACCCGTACGTAAATAGGTGCTCTTTAAGGCCCATCACATGGAGTAATTGCGGTGCAAAGCAATACAACCCCGCACTCACTATCACTCCCAAAAGCAGGTTCACTAACAAAGACACGCCAATGACTTGTTGCACATTTTTTTCCTGTCGTGCCCCTAAGTATTGCGCACACAATACCGACGTGCCTATCGTAGTAATCACATATACCAAACAAATTAAAAATACCACTTGATTCACCACCCCGCTAGCCGCTACAGCGTCGTCAGAAAACCGGCTCAGCATAAACACGTCCGTCGCGCCGGTAAGCATGAGGAGAAGCGTTTCAAAAAAAATCGGGTTAGTTAAATGGAAAAGTTGCCCGCGCAATAATTTAGTTTGGGGGGTTGTAACAAGTTTCATAGATATATTATATAAAAGGTGGGTGCCGCCAAACTATGCCCACATAAAATTACACACCATTTTCACAAAAAGTGCTACAATAAAGAAAACTTTTAAAGGAGCAACGTATATGAAAAAACTACTTCTACTCATGGTGTTGGTATTAGGTTTTGTAGTTCCGGCTAGCGCCTATCCGCAGGTGGGTAATTTCAAGTTATCCCTCTGGGATAATACAGCAGTAGCCATTCCTCACAACTATATTCAAAACATTGAAGGGGTAGATTTGGGTATCGGTTCACACTCCTACAATGTTACCGGTTTTCAATGGGATTTAATTTGGGCCGAGACCCAGTATTTAACGGGTGTAAGCTGGGCCTTTGGGATTAGCAAAACGACCCAAGCCAAAGGGGTACAATGGGCCTTTGTCACCATGGCCGAAGATATGACCGGCGTACAACTGGGCGGCGTCAATATGGCCACTAACACAACCGGGGTACAATTTGGCGGGGTCAATATGTCCCACCGCTCTATCGTTGGGGCGCAAGTAGGTTTTTACAACCAAGCCGAATATATTAACGGCGTGCAATTTGGGTTTGTCAACTATGCCAAATATATTTACGGTTTGCAATTAGGTATTTTCAACATTGCCGAAAACGGCTACTTACCCGCCATGGTATTTATTAACGGACGTTTTTAAGAAGTTATATAATTAAGGAGAAACAAACTAAATGAAAAAAATCGTAGTCTTGTTGGCTGCTTTACTCGTGGCCGCGCCTGTATTTGCAGGCAATACCGGATACGTCAAATTGTCCCTCTGGGATAATATTGCCGTAGCCGTACCGAACAACATCCACAACATTACCGGGTTGGATTTAGGTATTGGTTCTAAAGCCGACACCGTGGACGGCGTTCAGTTTGACTTCATCTATGGCGATGCCCATAAAGTGCGCGGTGTAAAGTTTGGCCTGGTAGATACGGCTGATATCGTATATGGTATCCAAGGTGGTTTAGTATCCATCAACAACGGCAAAATGCAAGGGTTGCAAGATGGCTACATCAACTGGTCCGACGGCCAAGTAATCGGTGTACAATGGGGTTTAGTCAACGTAGCTAACCGCATGACCGGTGTACAATTTGGTTTAGTCAACTATGCCAAACAATTGGAAAACGGCTTACAACTGGGTTTAGTGAACATTGCTAAAAACGGTTGGTTGCCGGTAATGATCATTGTGAACGGCCGCTTCTAATTTAGTATCAGTTAGATGCAAAACCGTCCCTCTTGTAGGGGCGGTTTTTTTATGCTATAATTTCTATAGGTGAAACTGAGCGGCAGGGCGCAACCTGTTCGTAAATTCAAGCCCATGCCGACGTCACCCAGGCAACTGCCACCAAGGTATCCTCTACCTTAATTTAGGCACGCGCCACAGGAGAAAAACATGAGTAACGTATCTATGAAATCCATGCTGGAAGCCGGTGTACACTTTGGTCACCAAACCTCCCGCTGGAACCCCAAAATGGGCCGCTTTATCTTTGGTGAAAGAAACGGCGTGCACATTTTAGACTTACAAAAAACCGCTAAAGAACTTAAAAAAGCCTGTGCTTTTGTAAAAGAAGAAAGCAAAAAAGGTTCCAAATTTTTGTTCGTCGGTACTAAAAAACAAGCCCAAGAAGCCATCAAGGCCGAAGCGGCCCGCGCCGGTGCGTATTGCATTAGCGAAAAATGGCTGGGCGGCACTTTAACCAACTTCCAAACGGTTAAAAAATCCATTGAACGCATGAACGAGCTGGAAAAATGGGAATCCTCCGGCGTATTTAAAGCCATTTCCAAAAAAGAAGCCAGCCGCTTGTCTAAGGAACTGGCCCGCTTGCAAAAATTACTGGGCGGCATCCGCGATATGAAAGTACTGCCGGATGTGGTCTTTGTAATTGACCCCGTGGACACCATGGGCGCGGTGCGCGAATCGCACGTGCTCGGGATCCCGGTGGTAGCCGTGTGCGACACCAATGCCGACCCGGATTTGATTTCCTTGCCTATCCCCGGTAACGACGACGCCGCCCGCTCTATTAAACTATTCTGCGGTGCGATTGCCGATTCTATCTTAGAAGGCAAAGCCGAATTGGAAGCCGTCAAAGAAGTCAACGCCGGCAACACCGTAGCCGCCGCCGAAAACCCGGCTATGGCCCAAGCGTTTGAAAGCGCCATGTTAGCTGCTGAAAAAGCCGAAGAAGAAAAACCGGCTGAAGTAGTTGTGGAAGAAGTAGTGGTAGAAGAAGCCCCCGCTAAAGAAGAAGTAAAAGCCGAAGAAAAACCGGCCAAAAAAGCGGCTGCTAAAAAGACCACTGCCAAAAAAACCACCGCTAAAAAAGCGACCGAAGGCGAAGAAGAAAAACCGGCTAAAAAAGTAGCGGCCAAAAAACCGGCTGCTAAAAAAACAACTGCCAAAACTAAAAAAGCAGCTGAAGAAGAAGCCAAATAAATTCTGACGGAAAATCCCGCCCTGCGCGGGGTTTTCCCCCATAAGCTAATAGGAGATTTACATGTCTTTAATGGACGATATTAAAACCTTGCGCGACAAAACCGGCGCAGGGATGATGGATTGCAAAAAAGCCCTTTTGGAATGCAAAAACGACATGGAACAAGCCATTGTTTACTTGCGCAAAAAAGGGTTAGCCGCTATGGCTAAACGCGCCGACCGCGAAACCAAAGAAGGAAGAGTCGCCGTCAAAACCGACGGTAAAAACTTTGCCATGGTCTATTTAGGTTGCGAAACCGACTTTGTAGCCAAGACCGACGGTTTTATTAACCTAGCCAACCAACTGGCCGACTACGTTTTGGCGCACCCCGGCGTAAACTACGACACGGACGAAACGATTAAAGCCAAAATTGCCGAAGAAGCCCCCAAATTTGGGGAAAACACCACCTTCAAAGGGGCCTATAACTGGACCCCGGCCGACGGCGCGGTAATGGCCTATTACGTACACTCGGACAACAAAAAAGCCTCCCTGTTGGAGCTTGCTGTTGCCGGCAACGTAGATAAAGCCAAAGCCACCGAAATTGCCCGCGGGCTTGCCATGCACACCGTGGGGATGCAAACCGGGTGGATTAAGGCCGAAGATATCCCGCAAGACGTGATTGACAAAGAATTGGATATCTACAAAACCCAAGCCTTAAACGAAGGTAAATCCGAAATGGCCATTGAAAAAATGTTGCCCGGCAAAGTGAAAAAATTTGCCAAAGAAAACTGCCTCTTAGAACAAGGCACTATTAAGGACAACAAAAAAACCGTGGCCGATTACTTAAAAGAAGAGTCCCAAGCGTTAGGCGGCGAACTGACCGTTACGCGCTTTGTACGGTTTTAAAAAAGTCCCCGCTTCGGCGGGGCTTTTTTTTGTGCGTATGTGTGCAAATACGTGCGCAGAAGAAAAAGATTTATGCTACAATACTAAAAACACCCATGGAGGAACACCCATTATGACCGCTCCTAAAAAACGTATTTTGTTAAAGCTCTCCGGCGAGGCCCTCAGTACCGAAGGCCACCGCGGCATTAACCCGCAATCCTTAAAAGAAATTGCCACCGAAATTGCCGACGCTTACCAAAAAGCCCATTGTGAACTGGCTATTGTGATTGGCGGGGGCAACGTCTGGCGGGGTCTTCGCGACGGGGGCGGCGTAATTGACCGCGTCAATTCGGACAGTATGGGTATGTTAGCCACCGTCATTAACGCGATTGCCTTGCAGTCGGCCATTGAAGAGGCCGGCGTGCCTACCCGCGTTTTAACCTCTATTAACATTTACCAACTGGCCGAGCCGTTTGTGCGCCGCAAAGCAATCCGCCACCTGGAAAAGGGCCGCATTGTAATTTTTGCGGGCGGTACCGGCAACCCCTATTTTACGACGGACAGCGCGGCCGCCCTACGCGCGAGCGAAATTAACGCCCACGTGTTATTAAAAGCCACGCAAGTGGACGGCGTATATGACGCCGACCCACGCAAAAACCCCAACGCCAAACTGATTGATAAAATCACTTACGCCGCCGCCATAGAAAAGCGTTTGCAATTTATGGACACCGCCGCCCTGGCCATTGCTATGGAGAACAAACTGCCTATCCAAGTATTTAACTTGCACAAAAAGGGCAATATAGAGTTGGCCCTCTGCGGCAAAGACATTGGCACCGTAATTTACTAAGCTAAAACCCACCGCAAGGTGGGTTTTTTATTTCCAATTTTTCCCCTTCTTTATCCGCCTAAAAAAGGTATAATATACGTATGCTATTACCTAGAATTTTAACTGCCCTGGTGGGCATTCCGTTAATTGTCGCCGCTATCCATTTTGGCGGTATTGCTTATATGGCGTTTGTAGGCTGTGTGATTATGCTGTGCTTGTATGAATACAGCCTGGTGTTAACTGCCGGGCGCAAGCCTGTGCACACGCTGTCCCTGATGATTTGGGGCATTTTAATGGGTGCTGTGGCCCTGTTAGGGCGCGCCCACCCGGAAAATCTTACCCTGCCCGATAACCTTTATCCCCTCGCTATTAGCGTGGTATTGGTAGGCGTGTTACTGTTTGAAATTTTAACCCCCAAACACAGTTGGGAACGCGTTACCAATACCTTTACAGGTGTATTTTTAATCCCGTGGTCGTTAGCGCACCTGATTAACTTGCGCGACATTCCCACCTACGGTGAGTATTTAACCCTCTTTATGATTATCACCGTGTGGGTGAGCGACACCGGGGCCTATTTCTCCGGCCGTTTCTTGGGGCGGCACAAACTCAATCAGGAAGTTTCCCCCAAGAAAACGTGGGAAGGGGCCATTGGCGGCACGTTACTGGCCGTAGGCGCGGCCGTGGTGATGCGCAACTTGTTTTTAAGCTCGTTATTTACGGTGCAAACTGCCCTTTGGTTGGGACTGTTGGTAGCGGTAGTCGGTCAACTTTCCGACCTGGCCGAATCGGTCATCAAACGCTCTACGGGTGTGAAAGATTCATCTAATTTACTGCCCGGCCACGGCGGATTTTTGGACCGGTTTGACTCGTATTTATTACTAGCCCCCATTTTCTATTACGTGGTATTATTTGCCTTGCCGGTATCGTTATGAAAAACATTGTGATTCTAGGTTCCACCGGCTCTATTGGTACGTCCTCGTTGGACGTAATTGCCCGCCTGGGCGAAGAGTACCGCGTACTTGGCTTATCCGCCAACAATAACACAGACCTATTTTTAAAACAAATTCACGCTTTTAAACCCCGCTTTGCGGCCGTCTTAAACCCGGCCTCTTACGAAAAAATCAAAGACCAAATCCCAGAGGGAACCCGCCTGCTGCCACCGGAAATTGACAGCTTAATGTTTATGGCGTCTTTACCGTCGGCTGATTTAGTCATTAGCGGCGTAGTGGGCGCGGTAGGTTTTAAACCTTTAATTAGTGCCATTAAAGCCGGGCGCACCATTGCACTGGCCAACAAAGAGCCCATGGTCATGGCCGGCAAAACCATTATGCAAGAGTGCGAGCGTTGGCAAGCCGCTATTATCCCGGTGGATAGCGAGCCGTCGGCCATTTTTCAGTGTCTGTGCGGCATGAGCGACGAGCACAGCTACGGCAAAATTTCGCCGGTTATTTCCCGCATTTTTTTAACGGCCTCCGGCGGCCCTTTTGCCAAATATAACGGCAATTTGGACGACGTTACCCCCGCCCAAGCCCTCAATCATCCGCGCTGGAAAATGGGCAAAAAAATCACGGTGGACTCGGCTACACTGATGAACAAAGGATTTGAAGCCATTGAAATTATGAATTTGTTTAATTTGCCCGAAGAAAAAGTGCAAATTGTCATTCATCCGCAGTCTATTGTCCACTCCGCAGTGGAATTTAACGACGGGGCCATTTTGGCCCAACTGGGCGAGCCGGATATGCGCGTGCCCATTCAATATGCCATTACCTACCCGCAACGCGCGCCCAGCCCGGTTAAAAAATTAGATTTGTTTGAAACGGCTAAACTAGAGTTTTTCAAACCCGATTTAGGCCGCTTTGTCTGCCTGGATTTGGCTCTGGCCGCCGCCCGCACAGGGGGTGTAACCCCGGCAGTACTTAGCGCAGCAGATGAAATAGCCGTGGACGCATTTTTAAACGGGAAAATCAAATTTACGGATATTTCCAAATTAGTGTACAGCGTACTTCGCAAAACGCCCTCCACCGGTGGTGTAGCCACCATTAACCAGGCCTTAGAGGCCGACGCGTGGGCGCGCGAAACGGCGCAAGCTATTTTACAGGACGGCTCTTACCAAAAAGCCGTCATTTAGGAGCATTATGTTACTATCTATTTTGGCTGTACTGGTTGTGTTAAGCCCCATTGTAATTATTCACGAATTTGGGCACTATTTGGCCTGCCGCTTAACGGGAATTCGCGTCAATGAATTTTCGTTTGGGTTTGGCAAAATTTTGTGGCACAAGAAAAAAGGCGATACCGACTACCAAATCCGCGCCATTCCTTTTGGCGGCTTTGTAGAGCCCGCCGGCCCCATGTTCCACCCCGAGGGTGCCAAAGAGCCCCCTAAACCTTACGAATTTGCCGCCAAACCGTGGTACTCTAAATTTTTTATGGTAGTAAATGGGGCGTTATTTAACTACCTTTTAGCCGCGTTTATTTTTGCGGTGCTTGTTTTTATCCAAGGGATGCCGGAAACGGACCCTGTTAAATTACCCGCTGTAGTGGGCAGTGTAGCCAAAGGCTATCCCGCCGCCAACGTGGACCTCAAAGAGGGCGACGTGATTACCGCCGTCAACGGTACCCCGGTTGCTAACTGGCAAGATTTAACCACCGCTATTCAAAAACGCGAGGGCGATTTAACCCTCAATTACACGCGCGCGGGTAGCGCACAGGCACTAACCGTGCCGGATAGTGCCTTTAACCCCGCCGCGCCCAAAACCTTAGGCATAGCCGTGCAACCCACCTACGTAAAAGTGGCGTGGTACAAAGCCATTGGTTATGGATTTTACGAGTGCTATTACTGGACGAAATTTTCCTTACAATCTATCGGCAAAAGTTTTGCCAAGAAAAAAGCACCCGAACTGGCCGGCCCCATTGGCATTGTCAACATCATCCACCAGGCCGCCCACCGCAGTTTATTGGACTTTGTGTTTTTAATCGCTATGCTCTGCGTGGCGGTAGGGATGTTTAACTTGTTCCCGATTCCAATTTTGGACGGCGGATACGCACTTGTGTATTTATGGGAAGGGATTACCCACAAACTGCCGACGGAAAAAACATTAACCCGCGCCGTAAACGTAGGGATGTATATATTGATTTTACTGGTGGTGTATGCGTCGTACTCGGACATTAAACGCATTTTCTTTAAACCCAAAACCGCAGTAACCACCCCACAAGAGGCAAACCATGTACAAAAGTAGAGAAGTAAAAGTAGGCAATTTTATCCTGGGTACCGGCCACCCGGTGCGCGTGCAAAGCATGTGCAATACCGACACGCGCGACGCCGAAAAAACCGCCACACAAATTTGCGCGCTGGAAGAGGCCGGGTGCGAAATCAACCGCGTTGCCGTGCCCGATATGGAGGCCGCACAAGCCATTGGCGAAATAAAAAAACGGATTCACTCCCCCCTGGTGGCGGATATTCATTTTGATTATAAACTAGCACTGGAAGCCATTAAACAAGGCGTAGATAAAGTACGCATCAACCCCGGCAACATTGGCGCGGTGGAAAACACCAAAGAAGTGGTAAAAGCCGCTTTAGACCACGGAGTGGCGCTACGCATTGGGGTCAACGCGGGTAGCGTAAAATACCTCAAAAGCGTGCAAGGGCGCATGGAACTTACCGACGAAAAATGGGCCGAAGTAATGGTAAGTGAAGCGTTGGAACAAGCTAACATTTTAGAGCAATTAAATTTTAAAAATGTAGTCGTGTCCTTAAAGTCGGACAATTTCCGCCGCACCGTACTAGCCAATGAACTTTTTGCCAAACAAAGTGATATTCCCTTGCATATTGGGCTGACCGAGGCGGGTAGCTTTTTAAGCGGCACTGTTAAAAGTGCCGTTGCTCTGGGGACGCTCCTTCAAAAAGGCATTGGGGCCACGATCCGCGTGTCTTTGACCGAAGACCCGCGCCTACAGGTGCGCACGGCGTACGAAATTTTAAAGGCGTTGGGGTTGCGGGAATATGGGCCGAATTTAATTTCCTGCCCGACGTGTGGGCGCACGCAAGTGGACGTAACCGGAACCGTGCACGCCCTGGAAGAAAAAATTTATAACGACCGCGCCTTGCGCGAAAAAGCCACCGGCCTAAAAATTGCCGTTATGGGGTGCATTGTGAACGGCCCCGGCGAAGCGCGGGATGCCGACTTTGGCATTGCCGGCGGACGCGGAGAAGGCCTATACTTTGAACACGGCCAAACCATGTTTAAACTACCGCAGGAACAATGGGTCACATTTTTATTAGATAAAATTAAAAACTGGAAGAAGGACTAACTTATGAAATTATCACAATACTATATCCCCACCTTAAAAGAAGCTCCCAAAGATGCCGATACGCTTTCGGCTAAACTCATGATTCGCGCCGGACTGGTGCGCAAAGTAGCCAGCGGGCTGTATGAATGGTTGCCACTTGGGCTTAAAGTGCTTAAAAAAGTTGAAGCTATCGTGCGCGAAGAAATGGACCTCGCCGGTGCGTGCGAAGTGTGGCTCCCAATCGTGCAACCCAAAGAACTGTGGGAACAAAGCGGCCGCTGGACGTTTTACGGCAAAGAGCTACTACGCTTTGAGGACCGCAAAAAAGCCGGTTTTTGTATGGCTCCCACCGCCGAAGAAGTAATGACCGACCTCGTTAAAAAAGACACCACTTCTTACAAGCAACTACCGTTTTGTTTGTACCAATTTGGGACGAAATTTAGAGATGAAATCCGCCCCCGTTTTGGTGTGATGCGCGCGCGCGAATTTTACATGAAAGATGCTTATTCTTTTGCCGCTAACGACGAACAAGCCAATGAGTGGTACCAAAAAATGTACAACGCCTATGAGCGGATTTTTACGCGCTGTGGTTTTGAATTTAAGGCCGTAGAGGCAGACACAGGGTCTATCGGCGGGAACTTCTCGCACGAGTTTATGGTACTAGCCGCCACCGGCGAAGACGCCATTGCCAACTGCCCTTCCTGCGGCTATGCGGCCAACACGGAAAAAGCCGAAATTAAGGCCCCGGCGGACGTGCAAATCAACCCGGCCGAATTAAAGCCCATGGAAAATAAACCCACCCCCAAGGTCTATACGGTGGAAGACGTAGCCAAGCTCTTAAACGTGCCGACGGACAAAATCATTAAACTCTTTGTCTTTACTGCCGACGGAAAACCCGTGGTAGCGCTCGTACGTGGGGACCATGAACTCAACGAATTTAAGTTTAAAGCCCTCTTAAAATGCAACGAACTGGAAAAAGCCAGCGAAGAGGTATATACCCAGGTAACCGGCAGTTTTGTGGGCTTTGCCGGGGCGCAGGGTCTTAAAGAGAAAAACCCGTCTGTCATGATTTACGCCGATAACTACGTTAAAAACATTGTAAACGGGGTTTCCGGCGGCAACGAAAAAGACGTACACACCCTTAACGTTACCCCTCAGCGTGATATTAAAGTGGACGTATATGCCGACTTAAAAATGGCCACCGAGGGCGACTTGTGTGCGCGCTGTGGCGCTAAGTTTAACTTTACGCGCGGCATTGAAGCGGGGCACGTGTTTAAGCTAGGCACCAAATACTCGGCTAGTATGGGAGCCAATTTCCTTAACGAAAAACAAACCAGCGAGCCCATGATTATGGGTTGCTACGGCATTGGCATTAGCCGGGTGGTGGCAGCCGCTATTGAACAAAGCCACGACGATTTTGGCATTATCTGGCCCGAGCCGCTAGCGCCGTTTACGGTGGCCTTGGTAGCCATTGATTATGACTCCAATGCCGAAGTAAAAAAACATGCCGACGCAATTTGCGCCGCCTTGGAAGAAAATGGTATTTCCGTGCTTTTAGATGACCGCAACGAACGCCCCGGCATTAAGTTTAAGGATATGGACCTCATTGGTCTGCCGCACCGCTTGGTCATTAGTTCGCGCACAGTAGCGGACGGCCAGTGTGAGTACAAAAACCGCCGCGAAAAAGACAGCGTACGGTGGCAGTTAGACGAGGCCGTAAGTAAATTAACAGAAATTGTGAAGAAGTAACCCACTTAAACCCCCGTCAATAACAAGCGGGGGTTTTAAGTTTTATCCCTACGGTAACAAATAACGCGTAAAATCCCGGGCCTGATCCCCTTCCAAACGGGAGGGGTAAACCTTTATTTCCGGTGTAAATTGACAAAGGCGGCGGCCTCTATGCCCGCTTTGGCCCCGCTACCCGCCGCAATAATGGCTTGGCGGTAGTATTTGTCCGCGCAATCCCCGGCGGCAAAAATGCCGTCAATGGTGGTATGGGTGCGCTCGTCCGCCAGCACAAGGCCACGGTCCGATAAGGCCACTAACGAGTCCTTC
>CACWMG010000015.1 GCA_902761975.1 Candidatus Avelusimicrobium pecoris
ATCACAGGATAGCCGTTCACCACGCGGCCCAGGCGGTAACAACCTGTGCAGAAAGACGGCATGTGCTTGGCGTCCACCACGGCGTCAATTACTTGTGCCAAAGTGCGGTCGTCGGTCAAGGTGAACTGACTTCCGTTTTGCTTATCGTACGAATAGCCACCCGGATTTACACGGCTAGCGGCCGAAATTTGGGAAACGCCTAATTCCAAACAAGCGTTACGCATTTGCGGGCGCTCACGGGTACTTAAAATAATACCCGTATAAGGCACGGCTAAGCGCAAAACGGCGATACACTGTTTAAATTCGTCGTCGGTTAGTTCTTCGTTGGGGTGTTTGCTAAATTCACTGCCTTCGGCGGGCTCAATGCGCGGGATGGAAATCGTGTGCGGGCCTACGCCGTAGGTTTTATCCAAATACCAGGCGTGTTCCAGGGTAGCTAAAATTTCAAACTTGTGGTCATAAAGCCCTAACAGCGGGCCAATGCCCACGTCGTTCATGCCGGCTTGTAACGCCCGGTCCATAACGTCTAAGCGGAACTGATAATCTTTTTTAGTGCCGGCCAGGTGCAATTTTTCGTACGTTTGTTTGTGGTACGTTTCTTGGAACACCTGGAACGTGCCAATCCCGCATTTTTTAAGTTCGGAAAATTCTTCTAGGGTAAGCGGCGCGATATTGACGTTTACGCGGCGGATATTTTGTCCGTTCCACGTGGTTTCGTAAATAGCTTTAATGCTGTCATACACATATTGCAAGGTGCCACCGGGGTATGCCTCGCCGGCTACCATTAAAATACGTTTGTGGCCTTGTTGCAACAGGGCGGTAACTTCCTGGTGGATTTCGTCGCGCGTGCTGGCGTGGCGTTTAAGGGTGGTGTTAGAGCGGCGAAACGCACAATAAATACATTCGTTGGTGCAAATGTTAGAAATATAGAGGGGGGCAAACAGCACAATGCGGTTGCCGTAAATGGCCTCTTTTACGTATTTGGCCGTTTCAAAAAGTTGGTCTAGTAAGTGGCGGTCTTTTAAGTTGAGTAAAACGGCGGCTTCTTCTAAAGAAATGCCTTTTAGTTTGCGGGCTTTAGTTAAAATGCGGGCGACATCTGCGTCCGTGTAAGATTGCCCTTTTTCCAGGGCTTGATATAATTTGTCGTCATTGATAATCATATACATATATATTACTACTTTTGGAGGGGGAGTGGCATTTTGGTATAATGTAACTATGCCAAAGAAGGAAAGTATTTTAATTGTTTGCACCAACCGTAAAGCTTATCACGACTATTTTGTAGAAGACACTTACCAAGCCGGGCTGGAACTTTTGGGGGCGGAAGTAAAGTCTATCCGCCAAAAAGAGCTAAGCTTGGAGGGGAGCTTTGTGCGGGTGGAAAACGGGCAAGCGCGCGTGTACCAAATGCACGTAAAACCGTATAAGTTTAATTCTTTGGCAGAGCTAGACCCGACGCGCCCGCGGCGGCTACTGCTTACTAAAAAAGAACTGCGTAAATTGGAAGCCAAATCCCAAATTAAGGGCTATGCCCTGGTGCCCTTAGAGGTGTATTTTAAAAATGGGTGGGCTAAGCTAAAGCTGGCCCTGGCTAAAGGCAAACACACCTACGATAAGCGCGAATCCTTAAAGAAAAAGGACCTCAACCGCGATATGGAAAAGCAGTTCAAAAATACGATTAAATTTTAATCAAACAAACTGGGTTGGACGGGTTTTGCCGGCTTGCGGGCCGGCTTTTTTATGGCCTTTGGGGCGGATTGCCGTACCACCGGCTTAACTTCCACCCCGTTGACTACGTTGGGGTTAGTGTGGGCCGTGGCCATAATTTCGTCGTCCGTGGGCAGGTATTTAATGGGGTTAAAGCCCACGGATTGCTGTTCGTCCATAGCTTTATTGGCTAGGGCGTCAGGCGCTTTGTTAAACTCGCGTAGGACGTGTTTAATATGAACGGTAAATTTTTCAGCCAAGCGGCGGATTACCTGCATGCGGGCTTGCAAGTCCGGGTTTTTAATTTTGTACTCCCCGGTAAATTGTTTGACTAGCAGGAGGGAATCCCCCTCAATAAATAGCTCGGTGGCACCCAGTTCCGCGCATTTAATAAGTGCCAGTTTCAGGGCCGTATATTCGGCTTGGTTATTGGTGCAGTGGGGGATAAAATAACCCTCTTGCGAGAGGATTTTTCCGCTCTTATCGCAAATAACGTACGCACTGGCACCGGGGCCGGGGTTTCCGCGGGAGCCTCCGTCTATATTTATTTTTACTTGCATGCCTATATTATAGCAAAATGAAATTTTATGCGTCATAGCGCGTCAATTAAAGTATAATAAGGTATGCTTAAATTTAGAAGACGTAAACTTAATTTGAAACTAAAATGGGGACTATTGCCCCGCGTATTATTTGCCATCGCCGCCGGGATTGCGTGCGGCCTGTTTGTGCCGGACTGGTTTGTACGTATTGTGCTTACGTTTAACGACCTGTTTGGCAATTTCTTAGGGTTTATTATCCCGCTGTTAATTGTAGGCCTGGTGGCCCCCGGTATTGCTGAGTTGGGGCGTAATGCGGGCAAACTTTTGTTTATTACCGCCGCGTTGGCGTACGGGTTCACGCTAGCTAGCGGGTTTTTTAGCTATGCGGTGTCCGCCGCTACGTTTCCGCACCTGTTGGACCCGCAAGCCGGGATTACCTCCTTTGGCCAAGTGGCGGAACTTAAACCGTATTTTGTAATAGCCATGCCGCCTGTGTTTGGGGTCATGAGTGCCTTGGTGTTGGCCTTTACTTTGGGGTTAGGGATGGCAGTTATTCAGGGGAGCCGCTTAAAAGGCGTGATGTTAGATTTGCGCGATATTATTGATAAAGTAATTGTAAAGGTTATTATTCCGTTGCTACCCGTGTATATTTTTGGGATCTTTATGAATATGACGGTCAGCGGGCAAGCCGTAAAGGTACTGGGCGTGTTTGCACAGATTATTGTGATTATTTTTGCCATTACGGCGGCTATGCTCCTCATGCAATTTATAGTGGCAGGTCTTATCGGGCAGAAAAACCCCTTTAGTATGCTTAAAAATATGCTCGTGGCCTACGCTACCGCTTTAGGGACGCAATCTTCGGCGGCTACGATTCCCGTAACTTTGCGCCAAACCATTAAAATTGGCGTGCGCGAACAGATTGCCGGCTTTGTGGTGCCGTTGTGTGCCACTATTCACTTATCGGGTAGTACCATGAAAATTGTGGCCTGCGCGCTGGCTATTGTGATTATGAGCGGGCAACCCGTAGAACTGGAGCAATTTGCCGGGTTTATCTGTATGTTAGGGGTAACCATGGTGGCGGCTCCGGGCGTGCCCGGGGGGGCCATTATGGCGGCCCTGGGCGTGTTGGAAAGTATGCTTGGCTTTGGGCAGCCGGAACTGGCCTTGATGATTGCGCTTTACATTGCCATGGATTCATTTGGTACGGCGTGTAACGTAACCGGGGACGGCGCAATAGCGGTCATTGTGGATAAAATCTATAGCCGCAAAAACCCAAACGGCACCGCCCTTCCATAAAATAGCTTATTTTTAGTATGCCACGTACGGTTTGCGCCGTGCGTGGCTTTTTTGTTACACTATACGTACAATTTGATCTGTTTTTGAACCGTATGAAGAATACGGGAACTTCGCAAGAAGTGTCAGCCAAGTCAAAAATAGCCGAAACTAGGTACAAACGGGGACTATAGCCCTGTTTGTACCGAGTGTTTCCTGCCCTGCAAAGGGCAGGAGGCAGCGGCTGTTATATCGGATTTCTTGGCTGACGTCTGGGTATAATAGCCGATCTTTTTATACTCCTAAACAGGTTGAATTGGAACCCAAAAAAGGAGTATAACAAATGAAAAACAAACATACCCGGCGGGGTTTTACGCTTATTGAGTTGTTAGTAGTCGTGTTAATCATTGGTATTTTGGCGGCGGTGGCTGTCCCGCAATACCAAAAAGCGGTGATGAAAAGCCGCTTTGCTAACTTAAAAACCATAGTATCAAGTATAGCAATGGCTCAAGAGACATATTATTTAGCTAATGGAGAGTATAGTAACTCGTTTGGGGCGTTGGATATTTCTATGCCCGCCGCCAATTGGAACACCAGTAATGAGTATTCGTATGATTGGGGATATTGCAGTATTTTTACACAAGTAATTTATTGTGTAGCAACCCCCAGTAATTTGTACTACCAAATGCGTTATAAATTTGTAGAGGATGCTCCTAATTCTCGGGGTTGTGGTGTAATGGACGCGTTCAATCCAAATTCTTCTCAAAATGCAATTTGTGCCCAGGAAACAGGGAAAGCTCAACCTGATGTCACGGAGGATACTTATTCTTTTTGGTTTTATGATTAACAGATACTTGGGGTATAAATGAAATGCCCCGGGGTGTCCCCGGGGTGTTTTGTGTCTATCCATTCTATTTCTTGAGTATATTTTCGGACGGTTTAAAGCGCACCTTCTGCTTGGAAGGTACTTGTACTTTTTCGCCGGTTTTGGGGTTGCGGCGCGTAACAGGGCGTGCCGTTTTTAAGTGAAAAGAACCAAAATTGCTAATGACTACTTTGCCGTCGCGCTTTAAACCGTGTTTAATGATTTCAAACACTTTATCTACGGCGGTTTTGGCTTGTTTTTTGTCCAACATGGTGCGCGTAAGGTGGCGGATCACATCATCTTTATTCATAAAATTATTTATTACCTCGGTTGATAAATCCCATCGCGTGCAGGAGCACATGCGGTTTTTGCCCTTGGCAAACCAGTTGCCAAATGGCGTCAATAATGGGGGTATGTAAATGGTTTTTGCGGGCGATATCGTACACGCTTTGGACGGAGTTCACGCCCTCGGCAATGGTGCCCACTCCTTTTTTGGCTTCTTCTAAGCTAAGCCCGGCGCCTAGTTTTTCGCCCAAGCGGCGGTTGCGGCTAATGGCGGACATTCCCGTCAAAATGGCGTCGCCAAACCCAGCTAAGCTGTACACCGTGCCGGCCTGGCCGCCTTGGCTGACGATAATATCGTTCATTTCTTGCATGGCCTGGGTGATCAGCGCGGCTTTGGCGTTGGCACCGTCCCCAATACCGTCAATTACGCCGCATCCAATGGCAATGACGTTTTTCACGCCGCCGCCATATTCTACCCCGCGCCGGTCCGTAGCGGGCACCACAATAATCGGGTCTCCGTTGAGGACTTCGGCCAACTCTTGGGTAAGGGTCTTATCGGGCCCGGCCAGCATAATTTTGGTCGGTACTTTTTGGGCCACTTCTAAGGCAAAACTGGGGCCGGAAAAAGCCAATACTTTGTCTTTTAATTGGGGTAGTTCCTCTTCCACAATTTCACAAATGGTTTTAAAAGTTTTCTCTTCAATGCCTTTAGAGGCACTAATTACCGGCACTACGCGTCCGTCCAGTAGCGGTTTAAGCTGTTCACGGCAAAACGCGCGGATCGCCTTAGAGGAAATGACAAAAATAATTAAGTCGGTATCTTGCACGGCCTCGGCCACGTTGCCTGTAAGGCGTAAATTGTCGTGCAGTTTAAAGTTGGGGATATTGGGGTGGCGGCCCATGGTTTTAAGGACGTTAAGTAACGCCTCGTTATATTCCCACAGGCGGACTTGATAGCCCTTTTGGGCCAAGTGTTGGGCAATTACACTGCCCCAAATGCCCGCGCCAAATACGGTAATGTTATTTATTTTCATGTGCTTTGCGCTTTTTGGCGCCATCTTCAAATTTAAGTTCTTTTTGTGCTAAGAGGCGTTTAATGTTGGGGATGTGTTTATAAATCACCAAAGCCCCTACGGCGGTAGCCATAATTTTTTCGGCTAGCGGGTAGCTCATGCACCAACTGGCAACGGGCAGTACCACACAGGCAAAAATAGACCCAATGGAAATACGGCCCCACTTAGCTACTAACGCTACAAAGGTTAAAAACGCCAAAATGGTGGGAATGGGGGCCAAGGCCAAAAACACACCGGCCGACGTAGCCACGCCTTTACCGCCGCGGAATTTTAAATAAATCGTCCACATGTGGCCCAAAATAGCTACTACGCCGCAGACAATGGCAATCGCGTAAATATCCGGGCAGAAGTGGCGGGCCAGCAACACGGGGACGTACCCTTTAATAGCATCAATTAAAAACGTGCAAACACCGGCCCATTTGCCCACAATGCGGTACACGTTGGCCGCCCCGGGGTTACCGGAGCCGTGCTCGCGGATGTCAATATGCATGGTATGTTTGGCAATCAAGTAGCCTGTGGGGATGGACCCGATTAAATAGCTAAATAAAATAAGCAAAATAATGGTTGTGTTCATATAAGTATTATACTAAAAGGCCTGTGGTTTTTTCAGCGTTTTTTATATATACTAACAGTATGAAAAAACTACTGTTCGCGTTATGTGTGTATATTTTAGGCGTAACGGCGGCCCAGGCGGCCCCCGTGTACGCGGATGATTATGCCTTCCAAAAGCAGCTTATTATGAATAATAACGCTACCTGTCAGGCGTTCCGTATTCATCCCCACTGGTTTGCTACGGCGGCGCATTGTGTGGATATGTGCGTGTTTGACGGTGCGTGTGATATTAAAATACTGCTAGCCCAAGGGCCGGTGAATGTGTCCGTGCGTGTGGACAAGCGCGATATTTTTATCCCCAAAGAATACCGTACGGTGGACGCACAAAAACGCGTCAGCACGCATAAATTTTGGGATGTGGCGCTGATTCGTTATCAGCCGCAAGAATATATTTATAAATTTGCCGAAGGGGGAACCGCCACGGAGGATGAATTTAGCCAGGCGTTAAAACAGTCGCGCAGTTTGCGCGTGCAGTGGCAGGGGGCTACCCGCCCTAAGACCCCGGTACTTTATACGTACGGTGGGGAGGGGCTTATGCAACTTAAGCAAAACCTGATTGTGCCACGGTGGAACTTTGGGCAAATGGAAAGTTTCTCTCATCCGCAAACGGTGCTTTACTTTGGGGAAAAGAAATCTCTGTGGGGCGCGGACGGCTTTGGGGTGGACCACGGAAACTCCGGCGGGGCTGTGGTGTTGGAAGACGGCGGCATTGTGGGTATTGCCACCGCTAAGATGGATAACCAATTACCTGCCGACGTGCGCGCGGCATTTCCTCAGTTTGGGCAAGCCTATGAATTTTTTATTTTTAACGGTTTTGCCCCTAAAACGACGCTACGCTTTATAGAGAAGACCATGGCCCGCTTTGGAGACCGGCCCCGCACCAAGAAACTAAAACGGGTGGAGCCCATGCAACCGGCGTTGTAGGTAAATTTGGGTTAATGTGTCACGCAAGCTAAAATAGCTTGCGTGATTTTTTTTACGTTAAAATCGTGCGGGTGTGTCAGCGTAATGCGTTGGGCGCCCGTGTAGCGGTTAAACCAGGTGCGTTGGCGTTTGGCGTATTGGCGGGTTTTTAGGGCCACCTCAGCCACGGCTTGCGCCCGCGAGAGAGCATTGTTTAAAAATGCCACGGCCTGCGGGTATCCCAATGTTTTTAAGGCGGGGGTATCGGGCGTAAACCCCTGGGCTAAAAGCTGTTGTGCTTCGGCGGTCATGCCGTCAAAAATCTGCTCGGTACGTGCGGCAATGCGGGCATTTAGAAGGTCTTTTTCCCAATCCAAATACACCCAGTGCGATTTGTCTGGGTTTGGCAAATTAAAGAAATTCCCGCTTTTTAGTTGGCTGGCGGGTTTGCCGGTTAATAAATAGAGTTCCAGGGCACGCATAGTGCGCTGAATATTGCCGGGCGGAATTTGCGCGGCGGAGGCCGGGTCTTTTTGGGCTAAGAGGGCGTGCAACCCCTCTTTGCCATATTTGGCTTGCAGGGTTAGCAGTTGCGCGCGTGATTGGGGGGTACTTTTGGGCAAATCGTCCATGCCCACAAAATAAGCGTGCAAATACATCCCGGTACCTCCGGCAAAAATAAGCGGCCGGGTGGGGTATTGGGCTTGAATTTGGCGCACGCGCGCACAAAAGGCCCCGGCGTTAAAAGTGTCCGTAACGTCTAAAAAATCTACCAACAAATAGGGTACGCCGTCCACGGTGTAAAGGCCGTTTTGGTAGGAGCCCTGTGGTTTGGCAGTGCCAATAGTCAGCTGTTTATAAACTTGGCGCGAGTCGGCCGAAATAATTAGGCCGCCCGTTTGACGGGCCAGTTGCAAGGCTAGGTCTGTTTTGCCGGAGGCTGTCGGGCCGCATAGGACGATAGGTTTCATAGATATATTATAGAAATTTCATTTGGGTTGCGGAAAATTATGTTAAAATACTAGGGTAGTAAAAGATAAATTAACCTGTTTTTGGAACTGTATTACAAGAATACAGGGTACATGAAGTATCAGGAACGCCAAAAAACAGCCGATTATAGGCGCAGTGTGGGAGAGCTCCCCTACTGCGCCGAGTGTTTGCCGTTTATACGGTAAGCCGCGGCTGTATTTTGGGTCCCGTTCCTGAGCTCATAAGGCAGCCGTTTTTTTGCGGCCCTCCAAAACAGAAAAGGAGAAAAACATGAAAATCAGGAACGGAGGGTTTACCCTCATTGAAGTATTAGTAGTGGTACTTATCATTGGTATTTTGGCGGCAGTGGCGTGGCCGCAATACCAAAAAGCAGTGGAAAAATCCCGCCTGGCCGAGGCACTTACCAATATAGATACCGTGATGAAAAATGTGGAATTGCGTGTATTAGAAAAAGGCACAAGTAGTGATGCAGACGACTACTTAAACCACGAAAATTGGTCCATAGATTTAAGCGGTGGAGAATGGGCTGAAACGGGCTCCTACTTGTATTTTACAAAAAACTTTGTGTATAGCTTGGACGATGCCACAGGCATAGGGGTATATCGTTGTAGCGGTACATGTACCGCGGAAACCTATATATCTAATTCACAATATGGTTTGTTTCAAGGGTATAGGGCCATAGGTGAAACATATAAATATTGTGAAGGGTATACTTCATTAGGCAAATCTATTTGCAAATCATTAACCGCGCAAGGGTGGGAGGACGAGAGTAATTAAGAAGAAGATTAGCCACATTTCCAAACATTTGTAACCAAACAGCCCCTCGTTATGAGGGGCTGTTTTGCGAAGAATCTTTATTTTTTAAGCGTTATTTGACGTTATCAAATAAACTTTCGTCTTTTTGAATTTTGTTGCAGATGCGGTGGCATTTGCATTTGGGGTTGCACACATCCGGCAGTTTTAACAAAATGCGGGTGTCGCAATCGTTAAAGTCGTCGGCCATTTCGCTAATGAGTTTAGCGTCTTTTTCGGCCATTTTAATAAATTCAATCCCAATGGTGTAGACGTTTTCGCGCTGTTTAACCCAAGCTAGTTTTGCGTCCACGTCCATTTTATCTGTGCCGGGCAGTTGCAGACTAATGGAAAATTTATCGGCTAGCGGGGCACCCAAAAAGCTAATCATGCGCATCCCTGAGGCAGACAAGTCTGCCAAAATAGCCACTAAAGAGGTTTCTTTTCCGTCTTCGGTTTTATAGTGTAAATTAACCGGTTCAATTAAGTTGCTAATCACCGGCATACGCGGGTGACGGCGTTTTTCGTTATATTTTTTAGTCATGTTCATTCCTCGCAAATAAAAGTGTTCCTTCGGCCTTCTCTATCTTACAGCTTACCACACTGCCTACCGGAAAATCAAGCCCTGTTTGTACCCAGAAATTGGTGGAACTGCGCCCTTTGCGGGGCTCTTCCATAAGAACTTGCTGGGTGGAGCCGATTTGGCGTTGGTAGGCCGCCTCGCAGAGCCCTTTTACTTTATTTAACAAAATATCCAGGCGGTTTTCCAGTGTTTGTTCGTCGTGCAGTTGCATTTGGGCGGCGGGGGTTCCCTGGCGGGGGGAGTATTTAAAACAGTAGGCCGCAATAAATTGGGCTTGGTCCACTAGGCTGAGCGTTTGGGCAAAATCGTCCTCGGTTTCCGTCGGGAAACCAACAATAATATCCGTGGATATTTCAAACCCAGCAACTTGCAACGCGCGCACTTTATCTAGGAAAATTTCCCGCGTGTACCCGCGTTTCATTTCTTGCAATACCTTGGTACTTCCGCTTTGAACGGGCAAATGCACGTGGTGGGCAATTTTTGGGTTATCTTTGACCGCTTGCAGAAATTGCGGCGTAAAATAAATGGGGTGTGGGCTGGTAAAGCGTACGCGCTCTATCCCCGGGATTTCGCTCACGCGGTTTAATAAGTCGGCAAAAGAGGTGTTCCCGTCTTGGTAGGCGTTGACTGTTTGGCCCAGGAGCATAATTTCTTTAGCCCCGGCTTGAGCATTGCGCGTGGCGTCGGCTAAAATATCGGCCGCGGGCAAGCATTTAATCGGCCCACGCACACTGGGGACAATGCAGTATGTGCAGTTAAAATTACATCCGCGCATAATGGTAACATAAGCGGATAAGCCGGGGGTAGGGGTGGCCGCTTGCCCGGCGGGGGAAAACAGGCCGCTACTATCAAGCGTTTGGTCAAAATGCTCAATGTTTTTTGCCCCGGAAAGGATATTTAAATAGGGATAGCGCTTTTTAAGTTGTTTGCCTAAACGTTCGGCGGCGCACCCGGCAAAAATAATAATACGCTTGGGGTTTTGGCGTTTCCACTTGCATAAACGCCCTAAGAAAGACAAGGCGCGGTGCTCGGCATGGTCGCGCACGGTACAAGTGTTAATCAGCACGGCGTCTGCGTCGTCTAAATTATTGGTACGCGTAGCGCCGCGGGCCGAGAGGTGCAAAAACATCTCTTCCGAGTCGGCCTCGTTCATTTGGCAACCGTACGTTTGAATAAACACTTTTATCATAACAGCGGATGTAATGTTTCCTTAATACGCGGACCAACAATTTGCCACATTTGGGCAATTTTGTGCCGACTTGCCAACTTGGCGCACCTACCAGTGCGCCTGCGGGCAACTTGCGGCGCAAACTTGCCTCAAATTTGACAAATCAGGGTACTGGCTATTTCCTCCGGTGTTTGGGGAAGTCCGGTACCCTGTTTGGGTTTTCCTTAAAATAAGTCCGTAATTTTTTTAATTTGTTCGGCAACCGGTTGCGCAAGGTGCAACTTAATGACGCGGCGGCCCTTTTCCAACAAGGCTTGATAATCGCCTAGCGCTTGGGCATTGCACAGCTGTCCAAACGTATAGGCTTGGCCCGGGATTTTAATATCGTTTGCCGGGTCGGCAGACAAGATCAAAAACACCCCGTTATTGCCGTCGCCTTTGTGCAGTTGGCCCGTAGAGTGCAGGTAACGCGGCCCGTAGCCAAAGAGTACAGCGCGTTTGGTTTTGTTTTGCACTTTTTCGCGCAAGGCCAAAAGGGATTTTTCAGTCTCGGCGTCTGGATATACATAGGGCAAAATAGCCAAATAATCGTTACTTTCTAAGAGGGAGTAGATATCTTGGCCCAAGCTGTCTAATTTTACTTCTAATCCTTTTTCGGCGAGCAGCGGTACGGAAACTTCTGCCGGGACGTTGCCCTTGGCAAGTTGCGCCAAAATTTCTTTAGTCATGGTTTTGGCGGCTTGTACGTTGGGTTGGTCAAAGGGGTCAATAGCTAAAATAGCCCCAGCGGCGGCGGTGGCAATTTCCCAAAGTAGGAACAATGCTCCCAATTGGTACTTATCGTTGATGTAAATGGTAAGTACGGGCATGCCGTTTTCGTCTAACTGGTGGGTGTAGGCGGTTACTTTTTTGTCATCTTCACTGCCGGTAGAGAGGTGGACGAAGAAACGGTCGTCGCGGTAGGTAAAATTGGGAACTAACACTTCGCCCGCTACCGGGACAATCCCTTTTCCTTCTTTCCCCGTAGATTCGGCGACCAGTTGTTCCGCCCACAAACCAAAGGTGGCTAAGTCAGCCGGGGTTAACAGGGTCAGTTTGTCGCGCGTTTGGTTAACGGCGCAAGCACCCATTAAGGCGCCCAATTCCACCGCGGCGTTGTCTTTAACGGGGGCTTCGGGCCCGAACGTGGCGGCTTCTTCTTTGGCAATTTCTAAGAGCTTTTTAACGTCAATACCCATTAAAGCGGCCGGCACAATGCCAAACATAGACAAGGCCGAGAAACGGCCGCCAATATCGGACGGATTTAAAAATACTTTGCGAAAATTCTTTTCTTTGGCCAGTTTTTCCAGGCCGGTTCCCGGGTCGGTAATAGCAATAAAGTTATGGCCCGGCACTTTAACGCCGGCTTTTTTAACTTCATCATAAAAATAGGCAAATTGAGAGGAAGGTTCCACCGTACCACCCGATTTGCTGGCAAAAATAAACAGCGTTTCAGCCGGGTTAATACGGGCGCGGGCAGAGCCGACCCAATCGGGGTTTGTGGTATCTAATACAATCAGTTCGGGGTATCCTTCTTGTTTGCCAAAAACAGTGCGGAACACTTCGGGTGCTAAGGACGAACCGCCCATTCCCATCACGACACAATGTTTAAAATTGGTTTTGGCTTCTTGCGCAAATTTTAAAACGTCTTCAATGCGTTCTAGCGTCCAATCGTACACTTTTTGCCAACCCAAAAACTTAACAATAAACTCTTTATGTTCTTTGTCCTGTTTCCAAAGCGTAGGGTCCTTGGCCCAAAACTTAGTGTTAAACTCCAAGGTTTCCAATTTAATTTCGCCTTCGCGAATGATGCCTTGGGCTAAGGGATTTGCTTGTGTCTTCATAGTTCCATCTTCCTTCCTATTATCAGTTTATTTAAAATGTGCGTTTTCAAACGCAGTTATTTTTTTAAGGCGTTCTTCGTGACGGCTTCCCGTTTTAAAAGTAGCGCCTAAAAATTGTTGTACCAGTTCCTCGGCTAGGGCCGGGCCAATGATGCGTGCGCCCAAACAAAGTACGTTTAAATTGTCGTGCTCTACGGCTTGGCGGGCGGAGTAACTATCATGGCAGACGCTGGCGCGGATGCCTTTAACTTTATTGGCCGCAATACACATCCCTACGCCGGAGCCGCAAATTAAAATAGCGCGATCGGCTTGCCCGGTGGCTACCAGTTGGGCCGCTTGAAGGGCAAAATCCGGGAAGTCCACCCGCTCCTCGCACGATCCTGTGCCACAATCCAGCGCGGTATGCTTGTAGTTTTTAAGCACAGTTAATATCGTTTCTTTGAGGGCAAAGCCTGCGTGGTCGCACCCGATTGCTATTTTCATTAGTAGGCCTGGTCCACCAGTTCGCACATACAATGGCCCATAAAAATATGACACGCTTGAATGTGCGGGGTGTTATTGGATTTTACAACTAAGGGTAAATCGCAAATTTCTTTAATAGTGCCGCCGTCTTTACCTAAAAATGCGGCTGTATAGCATCCTTTGCGTTTGGCTAGGGCTAGGGCTAAATACACGTTTTTACTATTGCCCGAGGTGGAAATGCCAATGACTACGTCACCCGGTTGGGCAAAGCCGTCTATTTGGCGGGAAAAGACAACATCATAAGAATAATCGTTTCCAATAGCGGTAAGCGTGGATGTATTCGTGTTTAAAGCGAGGGCCGGCAAGGAGGGGCGTTCTTTTTTAAAGCGGCCCACAAATTCGGCCGCAATATGTTGCGCATCTCCGGCACTGCCGCCATTACCCATTAAAATAACTTTGTGCCCATTTTTAAAGCATTTAATGACTTCTTGCGCTAACATTTCCACAGAAGTAGCTAAATTTTCTTTCACATAGGTTACGGCGTTAATAAGTTCATCAGCTTGTTGTTGTACGAACATAAAATCTCCTAAATACGCTCTAAGGCGCTATTTTCTACCCAACCTTTAAGGCCCTGGGATTTGACAATGACTTGCTGCCAGTTGTCTTTATGGTCTGCTACTTCTACCAAGTGCCCCTGTTGTACAGATGCACTGACCGGGAAATTGGTGCCAGGCCCGCTACGTACTTCAGCAACGGGGGAGGCAATAACCGCAAGGGGTTGTGCTTCCCAACTGTGGCGCACGTAAAGCCACCCCGCACACAGGATAAACGCCAAGCCTAAAGCTAGGGTGCATTTGCCGGCCTTGTGGGTAAGTAACCAAAGCCCTGCAAGTAGACACAGTGCCCAACCAAGTAAACACACCAGGCCTTTTAGTTCTGCCAGTGACAACCCAAAAAACGCCTTGTGTAGTGTCACCGGCATACCAGAGGGAACCAATGTTTCGCCACCACTAGCCAGTGCTAAAGCTAGATTATGGCGGATGTCACTATCCCGCGGGTGAAGCTTAAAGGCGCGGTAATAATTAGCCGCGGCCAGGCCCTTGCTTCCCATTTTAAAATAGCAGTTACCTATATTGTAGTAAAGATAAGGGTCGTTTGGGTGATTTTTTAATTCTTGTTCATATGCAGAAAGGGCTTGAGCGTATTGGCCAGCCTGGTAAAATTGCTCCGCAGAGGAACTATTTACTTGCCCCAAGCTTACAGCATACAGCCCTAAGATCAGTAAAGATGAGAGGAGTAATTTTTTCATTTCGTTTCCTCCAATTTTTTAAGCAATTCTGTACTACGGGTCACAAACTGTGCTAATGTGGCCGCTTGGTCCAACTGAGGGGCAAAGCGTGCAGATTCCAATTCTTTCCATAAGTTAGCAAATTGTTGTTGCGTGGAAAGGGTTACGTGGCGGTTATCCAGTGCGTGTACAATTTCTTTTAAGGGTAAGCTAGCGGTGGAAATGTGCCATTTTGTAAGCAAATAGGCGGATAGCGAGTCCGACACATCTTCGTAAATTTTGGCTTTTTTAAGTTGTGCCTTAGCGGTTAAGTAAGCGTGCTTTTTGGTAACTGTTTTTTTGCCGATAGAGGCCATAAACAAACATATTGCCAGCCACGTAAATACCAAAGCATGTACCCACTTCCAATGGGGGAGCAAAACAAGCCACGAGGATTGCGGTTGCGGGTTGCTAATAACGTAGCGGATATCGTGCCCTAAGGTTTGCACACCATTGGGGGTATCCGTTCCGCTAAAATCAACTTGTTTTTCCGCGCGGGTAGAAGGCGTAACCGTTAGTGTAATGGGTTGCGATACAAGCGTTTTATAAAGCTCCGCTTGCGGGTCAAAATACGACCACGAAAGTGCCGGTAATGTGTACGTGCCCGAAACAGCAGGGACTAGCTCCGTTTTAAATACTTTATAGCTACGTGTTTTGTTGTTAGGCAGTACACCCGTGGTGGGGGCCGCCGCATAAGCTGTGATGCCAGGCAAGTTGGGGAAAGACAGGTCCGACGTGGTTTTCAAATTGTTAGGGCCTTGCACGGTGGCGGACCAGGTAACTGCGTCTGCCGCTTCGGTTTGAAGGCGGTCCAATTTAGTAGAAAAAGTGTATCCCGTGCCCACTGCGCCGTAGAACGAGGACGGCCTACCGGCAGTTGGCAAGGCCTTAATACTAAGTTCCATGGGTTTAGAAGAAACAGTTTGTTCTGCTTGAACGGCAGCACCGCCAAAGAAACGGTCCAAGATAGAGAGGGGGGAATCCCCCGGGCGAAAACTAACCGTGGCGGCCCCAATACTGGCCTTGCCCGCGCTTACGCCACTTAGTTGATAGCGTTTTTCTTCGTAGCGGTAGAGACGGCCTTGGATATTTTGTTGCCCTTGGGCTTGCGACGTTTCTTCCATAAACAGGTTAGAAACGGACGGGTTTTGGTACGGTGCGTCATAAAATGCTTGAGAATAGTAAAATCGCACCGCTAAGGTCAACGGTTCGTTAACGTAAGGGGTTTTATTACTAACTGCGGCCACTATAAAGTAAGGCTCATTGACGTGTGCATAGGCACGGGTAGCCAGTTCGCGCTCCAAGGGCGGAAGCTGACTAACTGCCTGGGCCGCTGCTGCGGTGGCTTGGGGTGCACTAGTCGCCTTCGGGAGTGCGTTAGTTGAGCGGTAAATGTGCAC
Organism: Candidatus Avelusimicrobium pecoris; assembly: GCA_902761975.1. Taxonomy (GTDB): domain Bacteria; phylum Elusimicrobiota; class Elusimicrobia; order Elusimicrobiales; family Elusimicrobiaceae; genus Avelusimicrobium; species Avelusimicrobium pecoris. The sequence goes on from CACWMG010000015.1 coordinate 15,862, forward strand.
GGCAATAGGTTTAGTTTGGTACGTTTTACCGCCATATTTAAAGGTAACCGGGCCTATAGAGGTATTTCCCACAAAGCGGGGCATCATGGTGTATTTAAATTGTAGCGTGCTTTTCCCATTTATGGTAGATTGGGCGGCCTCGCGCGAATAGACGTTAAAAGCAGGCAGACTAGGCAATTGAGGCATGACCATAGTGCCACTTACGCCGGATACTTGAACAGTGAGGGTGAGCTCGTCATCCAAGGTCAAGTTTGTTTTATCCGTGGTGGCAGACAATTGCACTTGGGCAGCGACGTACACCCCCATTGCCAACATCAAAAGAGTTACAAATATACGTTTCATTACCAATCTTTCTCCACGTTATCATCATTCCCTGCCGGACCGGGCTGGTTGGGGCGTCTATATTCATTATCGCGTGCCAGTTGCATGACGCGCTGTGCATCCTGTTGATTCATCCCTTGTTGTTGCTGTGGCTTGGGCTCTTGCGGCTGTTTATTTTGTTGCGGGTCCTGTTGCTGGGGGGCTTGTCCTTGGTTGTTTTGCTGGTCTTGCGAATCCTGATTTTGAGAATTTTTGTCTTTATTCTCGTTATTTTGATTATTTTTATTTTGCTCGTGTTGTTGCTCTTTAAGCAGTAGTTGCAAATTATGGATAGCTTCTTTATCTTGCGGGTTTTGTAAAATAGCTTGCTTATAATCGGCGATAGCTTCTTGTTTTTGTTGAGCACGGTAGTGGGTATTGCCGAGGTTAAATAATGCGTCTTGCCGCAATTTGGGGGAATTGTCAATGGCGTTTTCAAAAGCCTTGGCGGCGGTATTATAATCCTTTAAATAATAGGCCGCGGCTCCCGCCCCAAAATTGGCTTGCGGGTTGTTGGGATCCTCTTGTAAGGCACTTTGATATTTAGCAAGGGCTTGACCGTACTGTTCATGTGCGTAGAGTTTGCCCCCTTGGCGCACGTTTCCATTTACTCCGGCGTATAGTGGTAAAGCAGTTAAAAACAGTAGTAAAATCCCGTATTTCATATTCATATTTTACCTCTTTTGGGCCCGTTGCGGCCATAACAAGTAACCTACCAAACACAGTAAAGCCAACCACAAAGGCAGAGCGTAGCGGTTTTTGTATGTGGTATGACGGCCTGTGGAGGAAGTGGATTTATCTAGCCCGGCTACAGCCTGTTCAATACGAGCGGCCACTTGGGCTGGGGTAGTGTAGGCAATATATACACCTCCTGTAGCTTGCGCCAGTTGCGCAAGCGAAGTTTCATCTAGTTTAGAAACAACTGTTTTACCGGATTTATCTTTCTTATATTCCACCACATTGCCGCTAGCGTCTATTTGATTCGGGATGAGGGCTCCTGCGGTACTTCCAATTCCCACTGCAATAATGCGGATACCGTTTTGTTGGGCCAGAGTTTGTGCTTGAGCAAGTTCTTGCGGGGTGTGGTCTTCCCCATCCGTCAATAGAATAAGCGCCTTTTGCCCGGGATAGGTTTTAAGCATATGGGCGGCTAATTCCACAGGGGCAGCTAAGGACGTGCCCGCCACAGGTAGCATATTAGGTTGCAAGGAAGCAATAAAATAGTTTAGGGCCTGTGTGTCTGTGGTAATGGGGCATTGGATAAAAGCTTTGGAAGTAAATGCAATAATACCCAGGCGGTCCTCTTTTAGTTGTGTAACAAGCATCTGTAGCATGCGTTTGGCATTGGAAAGCCGGGTAGGTTTGACGTCTTGCGCCCGCATACTGGCAGACACATCCACCGCGATCACCGTTTGGGCAAAGTTACCTTGGGCCTCGGTAATTTCTATTCCCCATTGTGGGCCGGCCAGTGCTATAAATACAAAAGCTACGCTGGCTAAGAGAAGGGCATTTTTCCAACGGGAAACCTTATGCAGGGGGGCGGTGAGTTGCATATAGGCCCTTTGCCCAAATAAGGCACGCGTATAGCGGCGTATGAGCGTGGATCCTAACCACAAAATCATACCTACTAGGCCTAGTGCGAAGAGTGCCAAGAGCAAATACATGGGTTTAGCAAATAAACTCATACTATGGAATCCTCAACAAAAGTAATTTTTCTAATATAACGGACAATAACAGGGCCGCCAAGGCCATCCATAACCAGGGCGCAAAACGGTCCTGCGCGTAGATAATAGAAGGCGGGGTAAAAGTGGTTTTTTCTAATTGGTTAATTTGCTCGTAAATATCGGAGAGTTGTTGCTCGTTTTGGGCCCGGTAAAATTGGCCCCCTGTGCTTTGGGCTACTTCCATCAAAAGGCCTTCGTTAATTTCGTCCTTTTGGCTGGAATAGGCCGTTTGCCCCGGGGCACTGGCGGCCCCAATGGCGTAAATACGGATGCCATACGCCGCGGCCGCTTTGGCGGCCAAGACAGGGTCAATAGTTCCATAATTGGAGTCTCCGTCTGTCAGCAGAATAATGATTTTGCTTTTGGCTTTACTGTCTTTTAAATGGTTAGCGGCCACGCCTAAAGCGTCGCCAATGGCGGTATAGTTGGCATCAATCATACCCAAATACATATTGGCAATATAAGCTTGTAAGGCCTCGTGGTCTAGCGTGAGAGGGGCCTGGAGCATAGCTTGTTTGGCAAAAACCACCAAGCCAATACGGTCTGTAGGGCGTTTTTGCACAAAACGTTGGGCGGTCAGCTGAGAGGCCACAAAGCGGTTAGGTTCAAAATCCTGCTGTTGCATGGAGGCTGATGCGTCCATGAGTAAAATAATATCTATCCCTTCGGTGGGGGGAAGTTGGGTGCGGTCCAACTTAACAGGGCGCGCCAGGGCTACAATCATACACACTAGTGCTAAGGAGTAAAACAAGGTTGGCAACCACCGGGTAAATAGCAAGCGTAAGGAAACTTGCTCCATGTTTAGATGAGCAAGGGGGTAAGCAATACGCCGGGTAGCATTGGGTTTAAACAGTTTTAAGGCCAAAATCCCCAGGGGGATCACAAGCAACAACAGTGCCCACGGATGTTTAAAACCGGTGTTGTGTTGGGTAGCTAGGTAATGTAGAAGTGCACTCATTGTTTTACCTCCACGGGTTGTGCGGGGGCCGGTTTGGGGGCGGTTTGGGTAATAAATTCGCGCAATACAGTAATGTCTGTGTTGCGGGTTTGTTCATTTGGGGTAAATTTGGCAAATTTTACCAAATCGCCCGAGGCTAAAAACGACCGTAATGACTGAATAAAGCTACCCATTTGCGGTTCTGTTTTGAGGTGGCGCAACAGCTCGGCCGAGGTATCGGCCGATACATCTAGCCCAAAAGCCCGGTACAAGTATGTGCGTAAAATATCGGTGAGTGTAATGTAGAAAACCTTATACTGTTTATTTTCCCACAGGCCACTATCCACTAAGGCATCAATTTGACTAAGCGCAATGACGTGTGCGGGGCGGTTATCTACAGGGGCAGATAGCCGGGCATCTGGCTGTTTCATCCGGCGAACCCACCATATAATAAAGCAGATTAAGGCCACTAAAGCCAGCAAAATGCACAGCCATAAGACCCAGTCAAACGGGCGGTGAGGGGGGCGGATTTCCTTAAAATCGTTATCTTTAAACAGCTGAACAGGGGTCACGGTGAGCGGGATTTCCACCGGCGTGGTAACTTTCGGATTGGTCGTAAGTGCAAACGAGGCTGTAAACGTAGACTGTTGTAAAGTAAAGGGTAGAATTTTAAGTTGCACCTGGGTAGAAGTGGGGGAAACGGGTTGCAGATTAGCTTGCGCGACGGTAAAATCGGGCGAGACAGAGTCTGGCAATAATGCAACCGCTTGCCCCTCAGGGTGGGTTACTTCTACGGTGGCCACAAAGGGTTTAGCAAAAGGGACCTCTTGCGGAGCCCCGGTACGCGCAATCCCTAGCGTTTGGGCGTACGTGCTCAGTGCCAGTAAAGTAGTTAAAAATAATAAAGTTATCTTCTTCATAGTTACTTCCTTATGGTGCGAGCCCGCCGCCTAAAAAACGCAATAACGGGGTCAGCCAAGGGCTTTGTGGTGTCGGCCACAATGGGCTCCACTTTAAACGGTGTAAAAAGTTGTTTTAGGGCAAGCTCTTGCGTGTTCCAATAGGTTTTTAACTGTGTATTTAGCTCACCGGAAGATAAACACAGGTCGTCCTGTGTTCCTGTTTCGGGGTCTGTAACGCCCACGCAAATAGGCAAGCGCGGCAAAGCATGTTCCAACGGGTCTTGCACTTGCACGGGGATCAAGTCAAACTTTTTAGCGGCTAATTTAAAAGGGCGCTCAAAACTGGGCACAGGGGATACAAAGTCCGAAATTAGTACTACAATCGCCTGGTGTTTAAGCACTTTTAACAACGTTTCCAAACATAAGCCAATGTTTGTTTGGGTGTGTTTGGGGGTAAAGGCAACCAGTTCACGAATCAGGCGCAAAATATGCTTTTTACCTTTTTTGGGGGGAACGAATAGCTCCACTTGGTCCGAAAATAGCAACAGGCCTACTTTATCGTTATTTTTTAAGGCGGAAAACGCAAACAGCGCGGCCAGTTCGGCGGCAGCTTGTTGTTTAAGTTTATCAAGTGAGCCAAATTGTTGGGAGCCGGATACATCACACGCAATAAATACAGTTAGCTCGCGCGTTTCGTTAAATTTTTTGATATACGGCACCCCGGTGCGCGCGGTAACGTTCCAGTCAATACTGCGCACATCATCCCCCGGGACATACTCGCGCACTTCGGCAAATTCAATACCTTGCCCTTTAAACGTGCTCAAATACTCCCCGGCAAACGTATCGCTCACCAGGCGGTTGGTTTGAATTTCAATCTGGCGGACTTTTTTGATAATTTCCGCGGTATCCATAACGCCCCCTACTACGGTACATCAACAGCGTCAAAAATTTGTTTGACGATTTGGTCCGAAGAGATGTTTTCGGCCTCGGCTTCGTATGATAGGAGCACCCGGTGGCGCAACACGTCCAGGCCAATGGCTTTGATATCTTCGGGGGTTACGTAGCCGCGCCCGTTCAAAAATGCGTATGCTTTGGCGGCCTGCGTGAGAAAAATGGTAGCACGCGGGCTAGCCCCATAGGCAATGAACGAGGCTAATTTTTCCAGCCCAAATTGTTTAGGCTCGCGCGTGGCAAAAACTAAGTTCACAATGTAGTTTTTGATTTTTTCGTCCACGTAAATGTGATCTACTACGCCGCGGGCTTTTAAAATCATTTCCGGCGTTACGTTTGTGTTTATCTCAATTTTTTGGTGGCTGGACATACGTTCTAAAATTTGTTTTTCCTCTTCCTTGGTGGGGTAAGACACCAACACTTTTAACATAAAGCGGTCCACCTGTGCTTCGGGTAGTGGGTAGGTGCCCTCTTGTTCTACGGGGTTTTGGGTGGCAAGCACCATAAACGGCGCGGGGAGCGGATAGGTTTGGTCCCCAATGGTTACCTGGCGCTCTTGCATGGCTTCTAGCAACGCGCTTTGCACTTTAGCGGGGGAACGGTTAATTTCATCAGCCAGTACAAAGTTAGCAAACACGGGCCCGCGTTTGGGGAAGAAAGAGCCTTCCTTGGGGCTAAAAATAAGGGTACCGGTGATATCGGCGGGGAGTAAATCGGGCGTGAACTGGATGCGGTTAAAGTTACCGTGGATGGCCTGGGCCAACGTTTTTACGGCTAAGGTTTTAGCTAGGCCGGGCACACCCTCAATGAGCACATGTCCGTCAGCCAGTAAAGCTACTAGCATTTTTTCAAGTAGAGCCTCTTGCCCTACAATTACTTTGCTGATTTCACGTTTTAAATCTTGCAGAAAAATACTTTCTTGCTGTACTTGTTGGTTAATGGCGGATATTTCCATAATGCCCCCTTACTATGTGGTGCGGCCTGGGGCCGCTTACTTATTATTATAAATAAATTAGCAGGTTGTGAAAAGCTACGCAAGCCAAAAAATTGATTAGTTTTTCTTTTTGACAGTGTCGTTTAAAATACCTCTAGTTGACTTGTTTTTTTTTTTTGGTACACTTTTCACGTGTTCTATACGGGGGGAGGTATCCCTTGTATAAAAATGTAATATAAAAGGTTTTAGAGCGTTTAAAAAGGTGTTTAATAGGAGAAAAAGAAATGAAAAAGAAATCCGGTTTTACCATTTTAGAGTTAGCGGTAACCGTAATTATTATAGCGGTAATAGCGGTAGTAGCATTACCCATGTATAAGCA
>CACWMG010000016.1 GCA_902761975.1 Candidatus Avelusimicrobium pecoris
GCCTCCTCGGTTTTTGAATTTGACGAAGAACCGGCGCAGGAGCCGACCCCACAACCCGAAACAGCACAACCTGCCGCAAATACAAGTGAACTACTAGCCCGGTTGGAAGTATTGACTAGCGGCATGTCTAGTTTGCAATCCAAGTTTGAAACCCTACAATCCCATTTAGATAAAGCGTTAGAAGAAAATAAAAAATTAGCTGCGCAAGTAGCCGCCCAACAAAGCAGTGAAGCTCCTCTAATGGCTAGCGAAGAGGATAGCCGTGCCAACACAATCACCCTTACCCGCCACGATATTGCTTCGCAAAATACCCCCGAAGAAACACCTTCTTACCCGCAACAAGCTACTCCACAAGAGGACGAACTGATTATTCGTTCCGCCCTGGATTCCATGTATGGGGGCAAACCGCTCAATGCAGACTCCGTCAAAGAGCCGCTAGAGGATACGTTTCACGATTTAGTAACCGGCGAAACCTCTGCTGACTTAGCCCGCGAAGAAGAAGAACAAGCGGTGGAAGAAATTGCCACCCAACTGCATTTTACCCCGGTGGAAGATGAGCAACCCACGCAGCAAGAACCTGTCGTGGAAAATGCAGTTATTACCACGCCCTCCGTATTTGAGGCCGAAAAAGATGCACTTATTAACGAACTTACCTCTTCGGCCAAAGAAGATGTACTGGACCAAATTATTGCCGAACATCAAGCAGCATCCAGCTCCACGGATGGGGCCTCCCTGGCGGCGGCAGGGGCAGTAGCCGGTTTAGCCGCGGCCGCTTTAGCCACTGCTCCCAAGCAAGAGAATCAAGCGTCCTCTTTTGCAATCGCCCCCGATAAAGAAAATCCGCAACACTTAGAAGAAGTGTTACCGGCAGACCAATTACCCGAAGATGTGTTGCCTCCTACTTTAAACCAAGAATCCGCCCCGCAGGAGCAAGTTGCCAGTGCAGATTTACCTTCCGTAGCGCAGGAGCCGGATGTAACCCCGATTGCCGAAGAAAAACCACAAGAAAAAGTGGACTTGCCCGTAGCTGATTTACCTCAAGAGGATATCCTTGTACAATCCCAAGAGCAAGAGCCCTCCCAACCGCAACTAGCTGTTATGGATACACCCCAGGAACTGCCGCAAGCAGAGCCTGTAGTGCAAGAACCTACCGAGCTACCCACTATGGACGAGTCCGTTGCACCGGCACAAGAGCCTGAAGTACAGCCTGTGCCAGAAATGCCGCAACCGCAAGAAGAAGCGTTGGAAGAATTGGTACCCGCCACTCCCAAAGAAGCACCCGCCAATGAGCCAGCTACTACGGCGCAACCCGAACCGGAACCGTTGCCCGAGCAACCGGCGCAAGAAGTGGCCCAGGAACCTGTAGCGGACGAACAGCCCGCTCCGGCCGCCGCAAAGCAAACGCTTGAGCCGCAAGCTGAAGCTAAACAAGAGCCGCCCGTTGAACAGCAAGAATCTGCTAATTCTGACCTTACAGATAAAGATTTACAAGATGCTTTCGGCTCCCAAGAAACCGAGCAACCCTCTTCTGCCGTACAGGATGTTGGTGCGTTGTTGCATGCTGACATGGAAAACGCTGAGGGGAACCCCAATGAGCTGACCGAAATTGAGTTAAAAGCCGGCTCCACCTATCTCATCTCGGACTTTGTTCCTCCTACCCAAGTGGAGGAAGGAAAAGAACAAATGGCCCAACCTATGCAAGAAACTTCCAAGAAACAGGAAACTATCTTCCAAGATATGTTGGCGGCCTCTACCATCGGGCAATCTGCCACGTCCTTAAACACGGACGGATTACCGGAAGATGTATCAGCTACCCAAATCAATCTGGAAAATACCATTCAAGCTAAGCGCGGTGCCTCCTTTGATATTAAAACCGTTCCTATGGTACCCGATCCGGCCCAAACAGACCGCTTGGATATGAACGATTTAAACGACGTTAATGCCCAACATGACATTAAAACGCAAGGGCCTTCTAAATCCGCTAAATGGGTGGTGCGCGGTTTAATTGCGCTACTGGCCTTGATTGTACTATATGTGGTGTTAAGCATGTTACACCTCTTACCGTCTAATAGCAAAGAGGCACAACAAGCCCAAGCCGTGCAAAACACGCAAGCAATCCTGCAAGAAGAGGGGAACGCACAGACGCCCCTTGAGCAACCTGCACCGGCCGATACGCCTACGGCGCAAGACCAAGCACTGGAAAAGGTACAAAACTTTCCGCTACCTAATGGGTACAGCTTAAAAGGATTTATTGAGTCCAAACACGCTACTATTTCCCCGGAACTGATTACCTGGGAAGTGGCCGACGCCGTAGAGCCGGATAATTACTCGGTAACTGTTAAAGTTCCGCCGGAAAATCCGCAAAACTTTAAAACCGTCTACCGCTTTAATTACAATATGCAAACCGGACTATTGGACCCGACTATTTCCGACGCTAAAAACCTCTTAGACCAAGCTTACGGAATTAACCCGGCCCAATCGGTTGCTACCGCGGCTACCGCTCCGGCGCAAAAAACGGCTACCAAGCGTGCCACTACACGCCGGGCTACCACCCGCAGACGCTAAGTAATTTAATAACTAAGCAAAAACCCCGTGCCGATTAGCACGGGGTTTTTTAATATCAGTTTAATGGTTAATTGTGGCTACCAATGCGGCCCATATCTACCGGCATAGGCACTTCCACGCCCATGGGTCCTTCAAAATACATGGTCCCGGTTAAGTGGTAATCCACCGTGCCGCTCCCCATGCTAATTAGCCCCAGTAGTTTGCTACCAAACGTGGTCATAGGCACGTTTACTTTCGCCTTGGCAGGATAGGTAGAAGCGGGGGGAATTTCAATATCTTTTAGCGTTACATCTGCCATTTTTTCTTCGTTGGCTGTCAGCACGCCTACAAAGCGTTTTAATTTGGCGGGCTCGGTTTTATTGGGGTTTGTAATCGCAATAGTTATCACAAAACTAAAAGAGGTAAGCGAATAATCCCCTAGTTCTACACTTTTTAACGTGTAGGTACAATCTTTTAAATTCTGGGCTTGCTTGACGGTGGCACACCCCGCCAGTAATCCCATACACAAAAGTAACAACCCAAGTTTTTTCATTAAAATCCTCCAAGCGTAAGATAAATAAATTGTATAATAAAAAGAGCTTTTAGGGGAGATTTTTATGAACGATTTACAACAACAAATTTACGCGCGCCTGCGCCGCTACGTTGCTTTTGACACCACCAGCGACCCGGCCGGCACCGTCACACCTACGACGGACTCTCAAATTTCTTTTGCCCACCAAATGGCGGCCGAAATGAAAAAAATCGGCATTACCGAAGTGGAAGTAGATGAATATGGCTTTGTAACCGGGCTTATCCCGGCCACCACCGATAAAAAAACGCCCGTCATTGGCTTGTTTGCCCACATGGATACCGTCAGCGACTATAACGGCCACGACATCCGCCCCGTATTGCACGAAAATTACGCCGGCGGCCCGCTGGTAATCAATGCCGAAAAGAACATGGTACTTAACGAACAAAACGCCCCGCGCCTCAAGCAGTGCGTGGGAGACCACATTGTAACGGCCGACGGAAACACCCTCTTAGGGGCCGACGACAAACTGGGCATTGCCATTATTATGACGCTAGCCGAAAACTTGCTCAAACACCCCGAAATTAAACACGGCCCCGTAAAAGTGGCCTTTACCATTGACGAGGAAACCGGCACGGGTATTAGCTATTTTGACGTACAAAAATTTGCGGCAGACTTTGCCTACACCGTGGACGGCGCCAACCTGGGCGATATTGATTGCGGCAACTTTAACGCAGACAGCTTTGTGCTTCGCATTGAGGGCAAATCCTGCCACCCCGGCTCGGCCAAAGGGTTTATGGCCAACCCGGTCCGCATTGCGGCGGATATTATTTCTTCCTGGCCGGAAACCAAACTGCCCGAAACGACCGACGCAGAGGACGGATTTATTTTGTTTAAAGACATTACCGGCGGCCTGGAGAGGGCCGAAGTGCAAGGCATTGTGCGCGAGCACGACCTAACCAAATTTGCCGCGTTTAAGCAGGATTTACTTAAACTCTTAGACAAGAAACGCGCCAAATATCCGGCTGCCAAAATTGAAGTAGAATTTAAAGAGCAATACCGCAACATGCGCGAAATTTTAAAAGCGCGTCCGCAAGCCATGGAACTGTTGGAAAAAGCCCTAAAGGAAAACAACGTGCCCTACCGCCTCACGCAAGCGCGAGGGGGGACGGACGGGGCGCAAATGTCCTTTAAGGGGCTCCCCACGCCCAACATTTTTGCCGGGTACGAAAACCCACACGGCCCGTATGAATGGTGCAGTTTAAACTGGGCGGAAAAAGTACTGCACGTACTTAAAAGCATTGTGCAAGACGCCGTGAAATAAAAGCAATCTTGTAATTCAAATAACAAGAAGATTCAATGTATATGAAATTCCCCGGGCGAAAACCCGGGGAGTTTGCTTGGTAAGTGTAGCTTTAAATTACATCAGCACCGTGCGCAGGACCACCGCCGTAAGCGTGGAAAACACCAGCGTTAGCAACACCACCCGCAACGTGTCTTTCCAACCGCTCTCGCGTAGCATTACAAAAAACGTGGCAATGCACGGCATATACATACTCATAAATACACACGCCACGACGAGTGCTTGCGGAGTTAAATTAAAGGGCTCCAGTAGCGCAATAGACACGTCCTTGCGCAAAAATCCTAAAAGTAGTAGCGGGGTAGCGTCCGGCGGGAGTCCAAGTGCCCACTCCACCGGCGCGCGTAAAATTTTGGTCAGCCACGCCGTTACGCCGCTTAGTTGCATCACGTCCACAAACAAAATACCCACTAAGATAAGCGGCAACGCGTCGGCAAAATACTCCTTCATGCGGATCCAAATTTTGCGCGCCAAGGGTTTTAGTTGCGGCACCTGCCAGGAGGGAATTTCCATAAATAGCTCGGGTGTTTCGCCTTTCATCAGGCGGTTAAGCAGGGTGCCGATTACCACCCCGTTCACCACCAGGGCCCCAAATACCAGTAGCATATATTTAATGCCGTAGGGGGACAAAATGGAAATAATCATGGCTGTTTGCGAAATACACGGTGCCAGTACCAAAATCAGCGCCAGGGCAATCACGCGCTCACGCCGGGTTTCCAGTACGCGGATGCCCATAACGGCGGGCACCTTGCACCCAAAGCCCAACATAATGGGCAACGAGCCATACCCGTGCAACCCAATTTTGTGCAAAATGCGGTCTAGCAGTACAGCCAAACGCGGCAGATACCCCAGCTCGCCCAAAAAGCCCAACAGCGTGTAAAACGCCAACACATACGGCATCACGTCCACCAGCGCAATGTGTAGGCCGTCGGTCAGTACGCCAAAATAATTCTCGCCGCCGTCGCCCAGGAGCAGTAACCCCAGCATATTGTCTTTGATCGGCGCGAACAGTTTTTCCAAGAACGGGAAGTAGTAATTTTCGTACAAGGGGTCCAAGAAGTTAATGAAACTCTCGCCCACCAGCCGCACCAGGAAAAACGATACCAAGAGCGTAATAAACGCTAGCGGCAACCCGGTAGCCGGGGCCGTGGCCCACCCTTGCAGATGTTCCCAAAACGACGGGTGTTTGTGTTTGACCTCTTGTACCGCGTGGATAATGCGGCCAATAGTTTGCCATTTTTCCTCGGCGGTGGGGGGGATTGCTACAGACGGCGTTTGCGTGGAGCCGTTTGCCAGTTTAAGCGCTTCGCGCTCCAGTTCCTTTAAGCCCTCACCGGTGGTAGCCACGGTGGGAATCACCGGGATACCCAAGAGTTTAGAGAGTTTTTTAACATCAATGTTAATGCCTTTGCGTTGGGCCTCGTCAAATTTATTAAGCATTAAAATCAGCGGCTTTTGCAGTTGCAAAATCTCTAACGTAAAAAATAGGTTGCGCTCCAGGTGTGAGGCATCCGCCACACACACAATAAAATCATAGTCCAATTCTTTAAACAGGTTGCGCTTTTTGCCTTCAATCAGCCACTCTTCTTCCAGGCGGTAGAGGCCGGGGATGTCAATAATGTCGTAACTGTCGCCCTTAAACTGCGTGGTGCCGTAATTAAGTCCCACGGTCGTGCCGGGAAAGTTGGACGAAATAATCCCAATTCCCGTCAGGCGCGAGAAAATTAGACTTTTCCCCACGTTGGGGTTCCCGGCCAGTAAAAAGGTATTTTTCTTGGCGGTAACCAAAATCTTTTTGGCCGTTTCCCGCCCAATGGCTACTTCCGTGCCCGATACTTCCACCACCACGGGGGAAGAACCCTTTTTGCGCGTGATAAATTGCCCGCGCACCAGGCCCATAGCCGCTAGTTTGGCGGCCATTTTTCCTTCCACCTGGATTTCTTTAATTTGTGCCGTATTGCCGGCTTTTAATTGATATAATGAACGAGACGATTGTGCTTGCATAAAAGTTAGTCTTTCCTTACTTTTATATTGTACCACAATTTCCGTCCCTAAGCAAGGGGAAAATATCGTCGGCAAAATTATAAAATCACTTTTTTTAGTATAATATAGGTAACAAATCTAGTTTATAGGAGAACAACTATGGCTTATAAAGTAAATCCTGATGTGTGCATCAACTGCGGTGCGTGCGAATCTTCCTGCCCGGTAGGCGCTATTAGCGAAGTGGACGGAAAAAGACACATTGATGCGGCTAAATGCATTGAATGTGGATCTTGTGCCGGCACCTGCCCGGTAAGCGCGATTTCGTTATAACCTGCGCCACTAATAGTTTGTAAATTTAAGTTCTTCGCCACCGATTTGACCACCTTGCGTACCTGCAATGCTGCGCATTGTCCGCAGGACGTACGCTACGGGTCAACATACGGTGGCGAATCTTCTTAAATTTCTAAACAGGGCCTCCCTTTCTTTTTTACTACGAATTACACGCCCTTGGTTGCGTTATAACCTGCGCCACTAATAGTTTGTAAATTTAAGCCCTGTACTCTTGGAACGGGGCTTTTTCTTTACCAGAAACACACGCTTTTTAGCCCTTTACTTATGCTATAATGTAGCTTGGAGGTTATGTGAGAATGAAAAAAACTGCATTACTAATTGCTTTAACCGTCTCTGCCTTGCCGTTGGTGGCACAAACAGACATCTACGTCAACGGTATCGGTGGGGAAACCTTGGCCGAACGCAACGCGCGCCAAGCCCGCTTGGCTGAGCAAATGGCTCAGCAACAAGCCCAACAAGAAGGGGATATCTACCGCGGAAAAGTGTTTGGCTCCCCGCAAGAAAGCTACACCAGTAACACACTGGGTAACCGTACCCCGGCTAAAACCAAATACGTCTATGACACGTCGCTCATCCGCGCCATTAAAATGAATGATGAGGACCGCGTACGCACCCTCATTTACGCCAACGTAGACGTCAACGAACGCAACTACGCCGGCATTACACCTTTAACATTGGCCGCCGAAAAAGGCAATATGACCATTGTTAAATATTTGCTAGACGCACACGCAAATATCAACGAATCTTCCCCGTATGGTGTAACACCTTTGATTGCGGCCTCTGCCGCCGGAAACGCCGAAGTAGTGGAATATTTGCTTTCCAAGGGGGCTAACTCCTCGATTAAGGATGAAACCGGCAAAACGCCTGTTTTATACGCCGCCCACTACAATAACGAAAAAACGCTTGCCACCTTAGCCAAACGCTTTCCGCAAGCTGTCAATATACCTGATGCCGCCGGAAACACCCCGCTTATTTATTCAGCGCAACGCGGCTACGATAAAAACGTCAAAGTGCTTTTAGCTAACGGTGCCGACGTTAACTACCGCAACCCCAACACCGGGGTGGGCGCTGTGGCTACCGCCAGTGCGGAAGGGCACGCCAACGTCATCCGCACGCTGGCCCAAGCCAAGGCCAATGTCAACGCGCCGGATAATAGCGCGCGCACTCCCTTAGCTTATGCGGCCGAAAACGGACAAAGCGAAGCGGTACGCGCCTTACTTAGTGCCGGGGCCAATCCCAACACGGCAGACGCAAACGGCGTAACCCCGCTCATGCGCGCTGCCGCTAAAGGCCACGAAGCATGCGTCAACACGTTACTGCGTAGCACCGACATCAATTTAGAACAAAAAGATGCTCAAGGCAAAACCGCCCTTATCTACAGTGCCTATGCTATTAACCCGCAAATTGCCGCCAGTCTATTGCATGGAGGCGCCAATATCAACGCGGCCGACAACAACGGCAACACCGCGTTAATTACGGCACTGGCCGTCCCCAACGAAGCGGTTGCTAGCTATTTAACCCAACAAGGGGCCGATACTACCCGCGCTAACTTACAAGGTGTTAGCCCGTTAGCGGCCGCGCAAGAAACGTTGCCCGCTTCTAACACCGCGCGCGAAATTGAGGGCAAAACCAACCAAGCTTATCAAGAGGCCCTGCAAGTGGAAGCCGCCCGTTTAGCTACCGTGCGTCAGTTGGAAGAACAACTGGCCCAAGATGAAGAACGGGTACGCCAATTACAAGGCACTGCGAAAGAAAATGTGCGCGCTTCTATAGAAGAAATTGAGCAACAATATACCCAAGAGGTGGAAGAAGTGAACTTACTGCCGGGCACTGTGGAAGCACAAGCCAGTGCCGCCCAGCAAGAGGCCGCCGCCAATGCCCAAGCCTTGCGCGACCAAGTTGCCCAGGAAAGAGCCGCCGCACAAGCTAAGGCCCAAGCCGCGCAACAAGCAGCGCAAGAACAAGCCCAACAAGCAAAACGCGAGGCCCAAGCAGTAAAACAAACCGCGTACGACAAAGCCGCCGCGGCCCGTGCCAAAAAGAAAGCCGCTAAGGAAGAGTTTATCCAGGCCATGCCTACCTTGCAACCGCGTCTGCGCGGCATGGATGATCCGCTCTAAGCAAACGCATTTCATTCTCACAAATCCCCGGTTTAGGCCGGGGATTTTTCTTATGCGACCCACATAAAAAGCTATAATATAGGGTATGAAGATACGCAACGTTTTTACATTTACGTTATTAAACGGCTTTTTATTTTGTCTACTGGCCCTGGGCTATTTTGCTACCAGCGGCTTTTTGACCGACCCCTTGGGCCTACTCTTTACCACCGTATTTATTCTGGGGCATTTGTTTTTATTTGCGTGGGTGGGGGGGCTTATCAGCCTGCCTTTTGCCCTCGTCGGTCCTAAAACGTTGCAAAGTGCCTGCGTGGTAACGGGGGGGATTACGCTTCTGTTTTTAGCGTTGGATTTACTGGTGTACTCCCAGTACCGTTTTCACATTAGCCCGGCTATGCTGGCTTTGTTTTTCGGGCCGGCAGGGCGTGAAATTTTTGCGTTCTCTACCGTGATGTGGGTAGGGGTTGCCGTAGGCGTCCTGTTTATTTTTGCGGGGCAGTGGCTGCTAAGTTGCCTGGCCAAACGGGGAGCTTTTAGCGGCAAAATGATAGCACTGTGTTTAGGCGTATGGTTGCTGATTTTTGGCACGTACAACGCGTTGTATGCGTGGGGAAAATTTACCATGGTACCGTCTATTATTTCCCAACGGGGCGTGTTACCGCTAGCCATGCCGTTTTCAGCCAACCGCAAACTGCGCAAACTGGGTTTTGAACCCAAAAAAGACCCTTATACCACCCCGGATAGCGGCACCTTGCATTATCCGCTTCGTCCGCTAACTTGCACCCCCGCCAAAACACCTAAAAACGTTTTGATTTTACTGGTGGAATCCTGGCGTGCCGACACTCTTACTCCGCAAATTATGCCACACTTATCAGCGTGGCTCAAGCGTCCGCACCTGCACTATTTTACCAATCACCTCTCCGGCGGCAACGCAACCGAAGCGGGGGTATTTTCGCTCTTTTACTCTATGCCCTATGCGTATTGGAACGATTTTACCGCCCGGCAACTGCCCCCGGTGCTGGTCAGCCATGCGCTGGAAACGGGCTACACCCCGGCTATTTACGCAAGCGGCAAACTAAACAGCCCCACCTTTCACCAAAACATTTTTGCCACCGTGCCCAATTTGCGTTTAGAATCGCAAGGGACCGAAAAATGGCAACGCGATATCAACGCCGTGGAAGATTTTGAAAAATTCTTGGATGGGTACAACGCACAGCGTCCTTTCTTTGGGTTTATCTTTTTAGATGCGCCGCACGGGGGCAGCTATCCGGCGCAAGACCAAATTTTTACACCCGCGCAGGAAGTGAACTATTTGCTGGTGCATAAAAACACGGACCCTACCCCGTACTTCAACCAGTACAAAAACGCCGTGCACTTTGCCGACCGTATGATTGAACGTATCTTGCACGATTTACAAGAAAAAAACCTACTGGACAACACGCTTGTCATCCTGACGGGGGACCACGGGCAGGAAATTAACGACACCCGCCATAACTTTTGGGGCCACAACAGCAATTTTGCCAAGTATCAAACGCACGTGCCGCTGTTAGTGTGGGATGCGTCGCGCACGTCCACCGGGCCGTACACGTACCTTACCCAACACTACGATATTGCCCCCCTGGTGTTGCAAGAAATATACGGTTGTACCAACGCCCCGCACGACTATTCTATCGGCACGCCGCTTTTTGACGCGACCCCGCGGCCCTATGCGCTGATTTCCAGCTATACCAAAAAAGCCATCCGCACCGGGGACCAACTGACCGTACTGGACCAATACGGCGGTATGGAAATGTATGACGAAAATTTTGCGCCGTCTGCCACCGGGGCGGACCCGGCGGCTATCAAGCAAGCGCTGGGTACGTTTGCCCAATTTTATAACTAATTTTTGCCTTGCAAACGAAGTAAATTTTATTGTATGCTAAAGGGGAAGTTATTTTAAAAGGAGGATGTATGAAGGCATTTAGCACGTATTTTGTGGACCCGATTAAAAATCATTACCTTGATTTTGCGGGCAAAGCTAACCGCAAACAGTTCTGGCTGTTTGTACTGTTCAACTTCTTAGTATTTTTAGTACTTTCCATAGTACTGGGTTTCTTGGGTAAAACCGGGGACGTGATCTATTTTGTATGCCAACTGGCCGTATTGTTGCCGTCTTTAGGGATTGCCGCGCGCCGCTTGCGTGACGGTGGTTTCTCGCCGTGGTTGCTCTTAATTGGGCTCATCCCGGTACTAGGGTGGATTGTACTGTTAGTACTCTATTTACTGCCCAGCAAATAAATTATGTAAGGGCCGCCTTGCGCACGCGGGGCGGCTTTTTTTTGCCCATGCGCACGTCTAAAATATATCTATTACTCGCCTTAACCGGGGCCGCGTTACTGGCCGCCTACGGGGCGTTTATGTACGTATATACGGACCACATGTTTGCCCCAATTACCCTATTGGGCACGCCCAACCCGCAAGACCCGTCTAGCGCATGGCAAGCACCGCTTGTTCCCTTTATTCACAAAGTAAATACGCCCGCGCGGGCCCGTCAAAAAGACCGTAAATTTGGCGGCTTTGAAGTGGACGTATGGCAAGAGCAAGGCAAAATTTTAGCCGCCCATGACGCGCGCGAAGCCCGAAAAGGCGTACTGCTTAGCGACATTTTTGCCGCCGTCAAACACCCGGCCCAAAAGGTGTGGTGGCTGGACCTAAAACAAGAACTCACGCCCGAAAATTTAGACGCTATTTTAGCCACCGCCCAAACTTACAACATCCCTACTACGCATTTATTTTTTGAAGTATCCCCGGGCCCCACCGCTAAACTGCTTAAAGCGCGCAATCTGCCCATTTTACTGGGGCTTGGCGAAGGATTTGAAGAAGATAACGAAGTCCCTTCCAAACGGGCCGAACTAAACGCGCAAGCGCTCGCACAATGGCAGGAATATCAGCCGGCCGCCGTAGCGGCTAGTTTTGGCAAATACGCGTATTTGCACGCCTATTTTCCCAATATGCCCAAAGCTATTTATTACTCGGCCACCCAACGGCCCAGCATTAAAAAGTTTTTCATGCGCCGCCATTTACAAAAAGACCCGTCGGTCCGTATTTTTATGACCGACGAGTATGATTGGATTAACTGGTAAGACTTACAGCTTCATTTCGCGTGCCAGTTCTGCCAAAAATTCGCCTGCTTTACGCGGCACGTACACGTCGGTAATTTGCCCGGTGTAGGCCGAAGGGGCCGGGTTAATTTCCACTAGTTTTGCCCCATGTTCTTTGGCGGCGTAGGGCAAACTGCACGCCGGCATCACTTGGCCCGCCGTGCCGATAATGAGCATTACGTCCGTTTCCTCTGCCAGTTGCGCGGCTTGCTCATAGGCACGCGGGGGGATGCCTTCGCCGTAAAATACAAAATCCGGCTTTAACACGTGTCCACAGAAACACGTGGGGGGGATTTCGTCCAAATTCACGTCCTCCAAGCGGTATTTGCGCCCGCACGACAGACACGTCAACGTGTGAATGGTGCCGTGAAATTCCACCACATTTTTACTACCGGCGCGCTGATGTAAGCCGTCTATATTTTGGGTAATCACGCCCTTTAACAAACCGCGTTTCTCCAGCGCGGCCAAGGTGCGGTGGGCCGCATTGGGGGTGGCGGCGTCCATATCGGTAAAAAATATTTTTTTCATTTCCTGCCAACTGCGCACCGGGTTGGACAAGAAGAAATTGATTTCAATAAACTTAGGGTCGTACTGGTTCCAAAGTCCGCCCGCCCCAGTGAACGGCGCAATGCCGCTCTCCACGCTTACGCCCGCCCCGGTGAACGCCGTAACGCAGCGCGCGCCTTGTAATAAACCGGCTACTTGTGTTAATTGGTTCATGGCAGTATTGTAGCATTTTTACTTGTGATAAAATGATATAATAGAGAGAACCTTACGGAGGAATAAAAACTATGAAAAAACTGTTTGTACTAGGGATGTTAGCCACGTTAGTAGCCGCTTGTGCCTCTACGGCTAACAAAACGCCTGCCACCACGGCCAACCAACCGCTCACGCTGGAAGAAGCGTTGCAAAAATCGGCCGAAACGCGCCAAAAATTGCAAGAAGCCAAAGAGGCGTACCAAGCCGCGCGCGAAAACAGCGAGGCCGCCAAAGCCAGCAGCGAAGCTTCTGCCACCGAACAAGTAAAAGCGCAAATTAAACAAAAAGTGGCCGACACCAAAAACCAGGTGGACACGGAAGTAAAAGCCTGGCAAGACGTACTGAAATAAGTAATTTAACACACCCCAAAAAGCCCCCGCGTTGTGCGGGGGTTTTTGTTGGAAAGGAACGGGGCGTTTAATCGTCTAGCTGCGGGCGTTCGCCGCGCGGGCCTTTGCCCATAAACGCGCCTTTACCGTCTCCCATACGCGGCCCGTGTTTGCCGTGCGGCCCACGCATTTGCGGGCGGGGGAAAAGGGCTTTTACGTCCCCATTGGCCTCAATAAGCGCGTCGGTCTTTTCGCTCACCCAGGCGTTTTTACCTTCGGCAGAGCTGTCTTTTTCAAACTCTGCTTTCATGCGGGCCAAACGCTCCTCAAACTTAGCCAGTTGGTCTTTTCTAAATTCCATTTGCTTATCGTGAATAGCGCCAACTTCTTTTTCAATTTCGGCCCGTTTGGCCTCTTTCTTTTTGCCACTGGCCTTGTTATACTCCTTGACCAGTTTTTCCATTTTTTCTTTGGTAGCCTTTAACTGCGCTTTATGTTCTTCGTGTGCTTTTTTAAAGGCTTCGTGGTCCCGCTGCATTTCCAGCGCGGGGGCATCCTTGCCCGGGTTAGGGGCTTTTACGTCCTGGGCCAGAGCAGGCACCGCCAGGGTGGCCGCTACTAGCGCAAATAACAGTTTCTTCATACTTCCCTCCTAGAATGTTTCTTCTAACAAATTCAAATCACTTAAAAAGGTGGCGTATTCGTCGTTTTGAGTTTGGCTCATATAGGCCACCAATTCGGCGTTATCAAACGGCGTGGTGTGGAAATATCCTACGCCCACACTTACTGCCACCAGTATCGCCGCTACCCCGCCGGCCAGTGCCATTTTGTAGCGGGCTAGCCAGCTTTTGCGCCGCGTGGTCTTGGCAAATACTTGCTCTACCAGTTCGGCCGGGGCCGCCGCAGGGGCTAACGCACGGTGGATGGCTTGGTCTAATTTTGTTTCGTTCATAGTGTTCCCTCTTGTATTAACATGTTACGCACTTTGGCTACGGCGCGGTGGCAATCGGCCAGTACGGTACCTAACGGCTTGTGCAGTACTTCTGCCATTTCCGCAAACGACAGATACTCCCGCAAATAAATCACTTCTTTTAGCCGGGGGGGGAGTTGGTCAATCACGCTTTTTAAATGCTCTGCCCCCTCGGCCTGTTCCAACTGCTCTAATTGCCCGGCTTCTCCATCCGGCAATACTTCGTGCCAAAATTCGTTTCCTTCTTCGTCCGGCGCGTCTAGCGAGACGTCCTCTTTACGGTCACGCAAGTAATTGAGTGTTTTATTGCGTGCCGTTAAAAACAACCACGCCTTCACTTTGCCCCGGGCCTCAAAATCCGCCGCGTGCTTGTGCAGTGCCAGGAACACTTCCTGGAACAAGTCCCCGGCGGCGCCCTCGTCGTGCACCAGGCTCATTAAATACTGGTATAAGCTGTTTTTATAGCGTAGCACCAACTCTTCAAACGCTTCAGGGGTGCCCGCGGCAAACGCTTTTACCAATTCATCATCACTTTGCGCGCTTCTGTTCACCATACTTAAATAACCCAAGTTCCTATTTTTTTATTGCAAGATTTTTGTAGAATTATTGTATAATATATTAAGTAAGCAAAAATAGGGTTGTACTATGTGGCTGGTTTATGGTACAATTCTATTATAGATTTGAGTATGATTATGATAAACACAAACTGGTACATTTCTTATTGCACTCATTGTGGGCTAAAATCCTTTAGCCCGGTACTATCCATTATGCGTGAGCGCAAACCAGGGAGTGTTTGTAAATAAGAATAAAACCGATTTAGTTACAAGCCCGCCCTACAGAAAAAGAAAAGGGCGGGTTTTTATGTGAAAGATAGATTAGTAAAGCAAAGATTAGTAACGAGGAAAAATGAAGAAAATACTAGCTGTACTGTTAAGTGTGAACTTACTGGTGCTTCAAGCAAGCCCGGTCCTGGCGCAGGTTACTCCCAGAAAACTGGCGCAAGGTGCCGCTAAAGCGTTAGCCACCCCTAAGTTCCAATTACCCGCCGGCGTCAAACTTCCGGCGACCCGCACCAACCTGGGTGCGCAAGTGGAAAGAGCTGCCTTAACCGGCATGCGCTTGCCCTTAACGCAAAATTATGGAGCACTGCTCAACAATGCCAACCCGCTCTTACCCGCGGCCCGGCAGATGTTGGCGCACAACAACGCTAAGGAACGCGCGCTCTTGTTACGTTCGGACTTTGTAGCCCTGGCCTTAAACAACCAAGCCAGTGCCAAGGACATCCAAGCCGCAACGGACTTTTACCGCGAAAACTTACAAAAATTTACCCCCAGGCAAGATACTGCCGCCGTGGTAGCCGATATTGCCTCCCTGGGGCTTTTGGGCACCCAAGAGGACGGCGCGCTGATTTTAAAAGTAGCCCGCCAAACTGCCGATACTACCGCGGAAGTTCCGGTAACCAACGTTGCCGCGCGTGCACTGCTACGTTTGGGTGCATACAAAGAACTGAAAAGCTTATCTGTCATTTCGACTGTTCAACCTGCTCTATGGAACGGCATTCGTACGTATGCGCAACATAATAAATTAACGCTTCAAGTATACGATCTTTTCCGTGCCGACATAGATGTTACACCCTTCCAACAAGATTTAACTGCCTACGGGCCGCTTAACCAAATTGCCATTGACCCGTCGCTGGAAGCTACTTACTTATATATGAACGCCGGGCGAAGTCCGGTGTTGCCGGCGGCCCCCGTGGTCGCTAAAAAAGCGGCCGCCAAACCGGCCCAAGAAGTTGCCCCGGCAAAAGAAACACGCCCCGCGGAAGAAGCTGGCGTTGCCCAAACCGAGGCCGCCTTGCGCGGGCAAAATCAGCCCGAACAATTTGTCGTGGCACCCACGCAAACAGCCGCCCTGGCTATGGCCGAGCAATCTGCGGCGGACGTAGCCCAAGCAAAAGCCCGGTTTGCCGCTAATCACGCGGATTTACTGGCGCAAGCCAAGGCCTGGATTCAACGCTTGCAACCCAAGGGGTTGACTTCGGCGGACGAAACCAAATTTGCCCAACGCGCCGCCTTGTACTTAACGGCGTTTTCCATTGGGTTGGAAATCGGCACGCCGATTATGGCCAGCATCCGCACCGCGCTTAATTTGCCTTTATCACTGGCGGTGCTGGTTACCGTGGCTACCTATTCGCCGTATTTGTTCGGCTCGTTTTTGGCCAATGCGCTGAAAAACAAAATCGGCCGCAAAGGCACGGTGAACGCAGGGCTGGCGCTGATGGGGGGAAGTTTTGCCCTGGGAGCTACCACCCTGGGCTTAGACGGCTCTTTTACCGCGTGGAATAACCAAATTGCCCAATTTTTAGGGATTTTAGGCGCGCTCACCGCGGCTAGCACCGGGGCGGTGTTTATTCACGGCTCCGTGGGCCCGGTAATGACGGAAATTAGCCACAAAGCCAGCGGGTTGGTCCGCCAAAAACGCGGCACCTACGTGGAACTGAGCCGCAGTATTGGGATGATCGCCTCGTTTGCGTTCCCGTTTATTGCTACCAGTATGTTAGGGCTGGATTGGAGTGCCCCGTTTATTTTGGCACTGCCCGTAGTGGGGGCCTCGGCCTTAGCACTCAACTTGGCTAAACTGCCCAACACCAAACCCACTACCAAATTAAACGCCGAACTTAAAACGGTGCAATCGCCCGTGATGGACGGCGTGCGCAAACCGCGCAAAGCCATGGCGTGGAAGGAAACTCTGCTCAACAACAGCTATGTGCGCTTACTGCGCGAAGAGCCCGGCGTGGGCAGCTTTATTAGTGCGTTATTTATTATGAACGCCGTGGAAATGGGCATTAACAGCGGGTTCTTGTTTATGATTCCGCAACTCACTTCCAACGAGGCGATTAAGTACCTCTTAGGGATGGGGCAATTTGCGGTACCTTTCTTAGCGGGGCGTTACTTGGCGGGGCATTTCCTTAAATGGTTCCCCAAAAGTAATTTAAGCGTCGCTACGCTTTTAGGCGGCGTAAGTGCGCTGGCCGCCCTGGGGCTGACCGACAATATGTATGCGTTCACGGCCGCGCTAGCTACGTCGGAACTGGGGATTTCTACCGCGTTCACGCTCGCATTTGCCCGCACGGCTATTAACCCCAAAACGCAGGACCGCATCACGTCGCTGATTATGGCAACCGCCGTGGCGTGTGCCGTGGGCCCCATGATGCTGACCTGGGTGGCCGAAAGCCTGATGGGTACGGGTATGACCGAAGCCGGCGCCACGTTAGCGGCGTTAATTGGGATTCCCTCGGCCTTGGCGTTCCTGTCGGCCAAGCTGTTTAGACGCATGGAACACAAAACCATCCCCGGCCTAAAAACCAGCGTCAACCGCACGCTGGTAAAAGCCAAAAAATTATTTAAAAGAAAGTAAGTAAAACACTTCGTTACTAAGTGCTAAAAGCCCCCGGTGCCCGCCGGGGGTTTTTGGTTGAAAAAAAGAGCTTGACAAAACTAACATAATTTACTAACATAACTTTGTAGCGTTCTGCTACGCTGTCTAAAATTCAACTACAAGGAAGTGTTATGAAAATACCGTATATTAAACTCTACACGGCCGATTTACTGGCCGCCAGCCGTCATTTAACCAGCGAGCAATTAGGCGACGCTGTACTGGGTGTGTGCGAAAGTGCTTTTGAAAACAAAACCCTTTACGAGCCCCAAACCCCGCGCGAAAAGGACTTTTTTGACCTACTGGTGCAGTGGAAAGAGGAAGCCCTGCAATCCTACCAAACCAACCAAAAGAAAATGAAAAAAGCGCGGGCTTGTTTGTGGAAAAAAACAAAAAATACCGTCGGGCAATCATTAAATACTGGCATAGAGCCGCCGCACCCTGAGCATACAGAAACAGAAAATATAAATACTCTTACTGCGCCGCTAAACGCCGCGCAGGCAGTAAGCGATATTCCTTTAAAAAAAACCGGCAAGCTAGGGCCGCTATCCCTGGAGTTTGTAGAGCAAGTGCTTGCCCGCTTTGAAAGTGCCGTACAAACCCCGGTCCAAAAATGTATTTTTGTAAAGCGTAACGCCCGGTGCCTCAAGGATATTTTTGACTTTTGCGACCAAGATATCACGCTAGCTTTACAAACAATATCCGTCTGCGTGCGGCGGTTGCAAAAAGCGGGGTTAACCGGCGGGTACGAGGCCGTCTGCCGCAACCTGCCCGAATATTACGAAAAGGCCAAAGCCGAACTGGCAGAGGTACCCTATGCATGAACGGCGCCCCACCCAAACCGCCGATACCCACGCCGCCCATCAATTAGCCCTGGGACGGACGTTGGTAGCGTATTGGGCGTATAACCGGCGGGGGGAGTTGGCCCCATTTTGCAAGTGGGTTCTGTTGCGGCCCGGGGAGAGCGTCGCCCAAGCGGCTGAGCGCCACAGCGTAACCAAGCCGCAACCCGTGTGGACGCCGCAACTTAAAACGCAGGTAGCCAATATGTTGCAAGCCATACAGGGACGCCGTGCTGACGACTGATTTCTATGTTTTGTGCGCCCTATGGACGGTTCGGGGGAGTTGTTATCAAGCACCGGGCCACATAGTCAGTACCCTGATTTGTCAAAATCAAACCAGTTTGCACCGTTAAGTTGCCCGAAGCTGTACTGGCAGGTACTGCGAGTGGCAAGTCGGTGCAAAATGGAAAGATTTTGGCAAATTGTTGGTCCACGTTTTCTGGAACTTCGCGGGGGACGTTGTTATTCATATCTAAGGGCGTCTATGGGAGTCAGCTTGGACGCCTTATACGCCGGATAATACCCAAAGAAAATCCCCGTCGCGGCGGAAAACCCGGCCGAAATAAGAATCGCACTCATGCTAAGTTGCGCCGATAAAGAGGGCATATATTTCACTAAAATCCACGTGGAAACAATCCCCAGTATAATACCCATGAGCCCGCCCATGCACGAAAGCGTGAGCGACTCCACCAAAAACTGCATCCGGATGTTCCACCCGGTGGCGCCAATGGCCATGCGGATGCCGATTTCGCGCGTGCGCTCGGTCACGGATACGAGCATAATGTTCATCACCCCAATGCCGCCCACAATCAAGGACACCGCCCCGATAATGCCTAAAAACAAGCTCATCATGGTACCGGTGCTTTTGGCTTGCTCTACAAACGAGGCCATATCATCTAGTTGGAAATCGTCCTTGCCCAGCGGGTGGATACGGTGCACGTTACGCACGGCGTTGGCAATATCCACCTTGGCGTTTTCAATCTGGTTAAAGTCGGCGGCGCGGATGACCACGCGGTCCAGGGCGCGGCGGTCGGTCTTGCTCCACCCGGCGTTTAGTTTTACTTTGCCGGTGGTGTAGGGGATTAAAGCCCCTTCGTCAATGTTAAATCCAAAGCCGCTGGAACCCGTTTTTTTAGTTACGCCCACTACGATAAACGGGATGTTATCTAACACAACGGTTTTGCCCAGCGGGTCCACGTCGCCAAAAATAGTCTGTGCCGACGTTGCCCCCAGCACCATTACTTGCGCGTACGTGTCAATTTCTTTATCGTTAAACGCGCGTCCCTTTTCTACCGACCAATCATACGCTTTAAAAATATCCGTATCGGTTGCCAGGGCACTCAAGCTGACACTGGTATTTTTATACTTGACGCTAAAACTGGTTTGAATATACGGCGCGGCGGCTGAAACACTGCTAAGCTCGCGGATAGCCCGTACGTCGTCCATGGTAACGTCTTTAGGCGAAGAAATGGACTCATCCAAATCCCACGGTTGGCGCAGGAAAATAATGTTCGTACCCATGTTGGAAAAGCGGGCCGCCAGGTCTTTTTTCGTCCCGGTGCCCACAGCCAGCACCACGATTACCGCCGCCACCCCAATAATAATGCCCAGGCTGGTAAGCGCGGCGCGCATCTTGTTAGCAAAAATGGATTTGAGCGAAATTTTCAGTACCGATATAAACGCGTCTATCATAGGTCCTCCGTGGCGGCGGGCTTGGCGCCGGTGGGGGTTTGTTTTTCGTCGCTTATTTTTTGGCCGTCCTTAAATTTAATCAGCCGCGTGGCGTACTGGGCAATATCCGGCTCGTGCGTGATGAGGATAATGGTTTTGCCCATTTCTTTATTGAGCCGCGTGAACAGGTCCATCACTTCTATACTCATTTTTGTATCCAGGTTGCCGGTGGGCTCGTCGGCAAAGATAATGGGAGCGTCGCACACTAAACTGCGCGCAATGGCTACGCGTTGCTGTTGTCCGCCGGAAAGCTGATTGGGCAAGTGGTGGGCGCGCTGTGCCAGGCCCACGGCCTCCAACGCGGCCATCGCTTTTTTGCGGCGAAGTGCGGCCGGCGTGTGGTTGTAAATCATGGGCAGTTCCACGTTTTCCAGGGCACTGGTGCGCTTAATTAAGTTAAACCCCTGGAACACAAAGCCGATCTTGCGGTTGCGCACCCCGGCCAGTTTGGATAGTTCGGTAGCGGTTACGTCAATACCGTCTAACAAATACGTGCCGCGGGTGGGTTTATCCAAACACCCTAAAATGTTCATAAACGTGGACTTGCCCGAGCCCGACGGCCCCATCACGGCCACAAACTCGCCTTTTTCAATAGCGATACTCACCCCGTTAAGGGCCTTTACTTCCACGTCGCCCACTTGGTAGATTTTGTATAAATCTTGCGTATCAATCAGTGCCATAAGCCCCTCGCTAGCGGCGGCGCGGACCGCGCGGACCCATCATGGGGGTAGTGCCGGAGGCTTTTAAATTATTTTCGCCTACAATAATGCGCTCGCCCTCTTGCAATTCCCCGCCGGTAATTTCCGTGTTTTTGGTGGCAATAATGCCAATTTGCACGTCCACCCGCACGGGCGGCTGTCCTTTTTGCACTTTCCACACGCCGGTGTTTTCGTACGTTTTTTTGTTAAACGAGGGGGAAAACCGCAGGGCCTCGTTGGGCACGGTGAGTACGTTTTTTTTCTCTTGCGTGTAAATAGTTAGCGTGGCGGTCATGCCGGGTTTAAGGCGTAAATCTTGGTTATCCACGTCCACAATCACGGTGTAGGACGTAGAAGAATTGGCGTTAGACGACGAGGACGTATCCACATAATTGGTACGCACCTGGCGCACGGAGCCGGAAAACTTTTCGCCCACGTAGCCGTCTAAGGTAAAGGAAACGTGTTGACCGGGTTTAATTTTAACAATGTCCGCCTCGGACACTTTGGCCTCAATTTGCATTTTCGTCATATCCTGCGCCACTACAAACAGCTCGGGCGTGGAAAATCCGGCCGTAATGGTTTGGCCCTCACTCACTTTGCGCGTCAACACGACGCCGTCAATGGGGGAGACAATTTTGGTGTTGGAGAGGTTTTTCTCGGCACTGTCCACGTTGGACTGCGCCCGCACCACACTGGCCTGGGCGGCGTTTAGCGCGCTTTTGGCGTTAACGTAGGAAAGTTCATAGCCCTCTAAATCCACCTTGGAAACGTAGTTTTTTTGGTAGAGCACTTGGTAACGTTCGTAATTGCGTTTGGCCAGTTCATAGGCTTTTTGGGCGGAGGAAAGGCTCTCTTTGGCCGACGATAAACTGGCGCGGGCTTCTTCCAAAGCCGCCAAAATTTGCGTTTGGTCTATCACGGCCATGAGGTCGCCTTTTTTCACTTCGCTGTTGTAATCTACGTAAATTTTTAAAATCTCGCCGGACACCAGTGCCCCCACTTGCACTTGCGTGGTGTTGACGGGGTTAATCGGGCCGGAGGCCTCCACCAGGTCGGCAATGTCGCCGCGTTTTACTTCGGTGGTGCGGAAGGGGGGGACGGACGGTTTTGTAAAGTAATGTGTTTTTATCCACCACGCCCCCGCCGCTACTAATAATAGTACCAGTAGTTTTACCCACCAGGGGCTGTGGAAAATTTTTCCCAATATCGTTTTCATAATTCTCTCCTAAAAAGTTCCCATGAGCAGGCTAAGCTCGGCGTCCGTGTAGGCTACTTCGGCATCTTTAAGTGCAATCATATCCCCAATGCCCTCGTTGTAACGACCGCGGGCAAGCTCCATATTTTCTTTGGCTTTTTCTACGTTAAGCTTGGCTAGCGGGATACTTTGTGCGGCCTCGTTAAGCGCAATATACGCTTTTTGCACTTCTAAGAAAACGTTGTTGAGTAACCCGCGCGTGGAGTTGCGGGTGCTTTCTAACCCAATTTGCGCTTGCTTTACATTATTATAGGTGCGAAACGCGTTAAAAAGCGGAATCTCCAGCGACACACCCACGTGGGCATTTTCGGTGTCTAAATACAGGCCGCTGGTGCCGCTTTTGGTGTACCCGGCCGAAATTCCCAACGTCGGGAAATAGCCCGCTTTGGCTTGCGTAAGCTGCATGTGGCTAAGCCGTGTTTCCAGGTGGGCGACTTGTACGTCGGGCCGGTGTTCGTACGCGGTTTTCACGGCGTCTTCCAGCGTGAGGTCCAACGTGTCAAAATCTTCTATCATTTCTACGCTAAGCACCTGGGGCGTGGTAACCCCAAGCGTGTTAGCCAGTGCGGCGGAGGCCGTTTTAACCGCGTTAGTAGCGCGGATGAGGCGCAGCGATTCGTTATTTAAATTTACTTCGGCCGTGGTAACGTCCACCTTGGGGCACAACCCCAGGCGGTAGTATTCGCTGGTGCGTTCGTACTGGTCCTGGTACAGGGCTTTGGACTGGGTGCGGATATCCACCGCGCGTTGGGCCGAAAGCAGGACGTAATAGCTTTTGCGCACGTTGCGGATGATGTCTTGCTCCACGCTTTGTACTTTTAGGTCCGCTTGCTCCACGGTGGTTTGTTTCATTTTTACGTTGCGTGCCAGGTCGGTAAGCCCGCTTAAATTTAAACTGGCCGTGGCGTAAGTGTTGGAGGAGCCGCTATCGTGCACGGGCGTGCCCATATTATAGCGGCTGTCAAACCCGGCTGAGGCCGTCGGTAAAAATTGGGATTTGGCTAAATTCAAATTCACCCGTGCATTTTGCGCCGCAAGTTGTGCGGCAATCATAGCCGGGGAATTGGCCAGGGCCAAGTCTATACAATCTTGCAAGGAAAGGGTGCCGTTGACATCGGGCAGTTGGGTGCCGTCGGCGCGGGTGGTGGCGGCCAACCCGTGTACCACCGGGGAGGACGGTTGCGCCGCAACGGCTGTGGACGGTTGCACAGGTTGCGGTTGCACGACTTTGCCTACGGCGGGCAACACAGCTAAAATCCCTATTAAAACCAGTGTAAATTTTTTCATATCTTATATTCTACCAATAATTTAGGTGTAATTTATAACCCACTTTCCGCCCGGTTTATTGCAAAAAACAAAATGCTAAAATATAACTATGTACAAACCAATTCTACTTTTATGTGCCTCTAACCTATTTATGACCATCGCTTGGTACGGGCACCTTAAATTTAAATCCCGCGCGTTATGGGCGGTTATTCTCGTCAGTTGGGGCATTGCGTTTTTTGAGTATTGCTTGCAAGTACCCGCCAACCGTATCGGTAGCGATTACTTCAGCGTAACGCAACTAAAAGTAATGCAAGAGGTCATCACGCTAGCCGTGTTTGCCGGGTTTAGTATGCTCTACTTTGGCGAGCGGTTTAAGTGGAATCACCTCGTCGGGTTTTTGTGTTTGGTAGCCGCCGTCTTTTTTGTCTTTAAAAAATGGTAGCCCCCGGAGTCCGGGCCGACTTTTCCCGCGCCAACCATTTAATGAGCCCCTTGCGTTCATCCGCCGCGAGGGGCCTGGTTTTTTACTTGCAACACTGTTATCGGTACGGAGTCCGGGCCGACTTTTCCCGCGCTAAACATTTTGAGTGCCCCTGCGTTTATCTACCGCGAGGGGCCTGGTTTTTTACTTGCAACACTGTTATCGGTAACGGAGTCCGGGCCGACTTTTCCCGCGCCAACCATTTAATAAGCCCCTTGCGTTTATACACCGCAAGGGGCCTGTTTGCTACTTGCAAAAGTCTTTATCGTGCGAGTTAATATCGCAATAACGGCGCGGCCCGCCCGCTTTGTACGGCGAGCGCGCACAACAATCCGCCTGATTATACACACATTGGCACACGTCCTGCTCGCCACGCTCATTGATAAAAAACCAATCGTGGAAATTACAATTATCATACGGGCTCGTGCGGATTTTAACTAGCACACCGCCCTCAAAATAATACGTCGTGTTTTGCGTGGTGTAGGACGTAACCGTGCCGCTAAGCGTGGCTTGGGTTTCGCTCAATAAATTACCGTCCCTGTCATACATACCGCGCTCCAGGGGGCCTTGCGCACTCATCAACCAATACTGGGTAATCACCCCGCGCGACGCATTTTCCCATGCACACGGGAACGTACCGCCGCGTTGGCACGCTTTTAAACCTTGCTCAAATGGGGTAGCCGCTTGCTTGCGCCGGGGTTTGGAAAGTTTGGCAGGCACAGCCGGGGCCGGGCAAATTTCCGGCGAGGTTGCAACCTCCTCAAAGGCAGGCTCGTCCTGTACTTCGGGCGGGAGCGGGGGGAACTCGTCTGCTACTTCCGGCTCCGCATACGGCACCACCGGGGCTTGCGTTTGCACGGGCACCGTAGCAGGCGCGGGCTCATGCGCCGCGGGCACGGGTGTTGGCTTATAAAATTGTTTTCCCACCCACCATACAAACGTACACAATGCCGCTAGCACCACCGCCACCAGCGGGATAAATACAAAGGCAATTAAATTAGAAGATTTTTTTTGCATACCCTATTATATTAAATCCGCGTTTGCAAGCGCGGTTTATTTTACTATAATAAGGTATATGACTAAAAAACAACAACCTACCGTAAAGCAGGAACAAGAAGCGATTATTTCTTTGTTAACCGGCACTAAAAAATACGTCAAGGACCACAAAAAACGCGTCCTTACGGGTGCCGTTATTTTGGTGTTGGCCGCCGTGTTCGGCTACGCTTACACCACGCACGTCCAAAAAGTGCAAGAAAATTCCTGGGCGGCCTATTACAATGCCCAACTGGCCGTCATGCAGGACCCGGCCGCCGTCACGCAATTAGACGGGGTTGCCTTGCAATACCCAGGCACGCAAGCCGCGCAGTATGCACAGCTGTTAAAAGGGGACATTTTATACGCGGGGGAAAATTTCGCCCAAGCCGCCGACGCTTATGAGCCGCTTACCAACGCCCATAACGAAACCTTGCGCACCGTGGCTACGCTTTCGCTAGCCGCCGCCAAACAGGCCACCGGGGATTATGAAAGCGCCATTAAACTGATGACGCAGTTTATCGCCCAAAACCCCAAAAGTTTTGCGTTGCCGCAAGCGTATTTCACCCTGGCTATGAGCCAAGAGCTCGCCGGGCAAAAAGCGCAAGCCATAGAAACGTATCAGCAAATTTTGGCCAATTACACTAAAACGTATTTTGGCAAAGTAGCACAAGATAAATTAGCTGTTTTAACAAAATAAGTAGCACCCCGTTAGGCTTAGCTTAACGGGGAAATTTTTTGTGTAGGAGCCTTATGAAAAAACTACTGATTGCCGCCTTACTGTGCGGCTTACTCACAGACTTATCTTATGGGGCAGGGTTTGCCTTGTACGAATTTAGCGGCCGTTCCACCGCCATGGGCGGCGCGGTCATGGCCAGCACCGCCGAGCCGGCCTCCTTGGCCTCCAACCCGGCCTTAATTACCGAGCTGGACGGTACCCAAGTGCAACTGGGTGGCACCGTCGTAACCGCACATGCCAAAACAACCATTAACAACAAAGTTACCGGGCTTGATGAAACCCGTAGTTTAAAACGCGACGTATGGTTCTTGCCCAATTTCTACATCACGCATAAATGGAGCGACGATATTACCTTCGGCTTAGGGGGCTTTAGCCGCTTTGGGCTGGGGGGAACTTATCGGGATAATCACACCTGGTACGGTAGCAATTTAGCCTACAAAGTAAAATTAGAAACGTTCTCTTTTACACCCACTATTGCCATTAAGGCCAATGACGAACTTTCCATGGCTATGGGGTTAGAGGCCATGACCATTGATTTTACGCAAAACTCCAGATATGGGGCCGGCACTCCGCTTCCTGCCAGTAGTTATGAAATTCATGGAAATGGACTAAGTTGGGGAGGGAACTTCTCACTTATTTACCGTCCGCAATGGGCTGAAAAATGGTCGTTGGGGGCTATGTACCGCACCAAAGTAAAACAAAATTTAAACGGTTATATTCACACCTCTACCGGGGGTACCATTTATGCCCCTAATTATAGCACTTATCCACCCACGTTAGAAGAAGTAGTGCGCAACTCGGACGCCAAAGGCTCTATTACCTTGCCAGACAGCATTTCCTTGGGGATAGCTTTCCGGCCCGACGATAACTGGACTTTTGAAATTGGCGCGGTGGGCACCATGTGGAGTGCGTACGACCAAATTACCATTGAATATAAAGACACCGAAACTGCCCCCACTATCCACAATAAAAAGGAATATAAAGACACCATCCGCGCGAACTTTGGGGTAGAGTATCAATTCATCCCCAAATGGTTTGCACGCGCCGGGTACGTCTATGACAAATCACCCATTAACGAGCACGAAATGGATACCCTCGTCCCCGTGGATGACCGCCACATTGCCAGCCTGGGGGTGGGTTACAAAGGGGAAACCTGGAGTGCCGATTTTGCTTACGCGCACCTCTTTGGCCGTAGCTTAAAAGGTGATTCCAACACCCAATTTGGGGACCGCGAAATGCGCTACAGCCAAGGCCGCGGGGATATGTTTGCACTGACTATCGGCTACAAGTTTTAACACTTCCAACTAACTAAAAACCTCCACTTTGCGGTGGGGGTTTTTGTTTTCTATAATATAGTAAATGGGAGGTATTTTATGACGAAAAATTGTGAAATCAATAACCGCAAAGTAGCTATTATCGGGTGCGGATTTGTAGGCTCGGCCAGTGCATTTGCGCTGATGCAAAGCGGGCTGTTTAGCGAAATGGTCCTCTTGGATGTGGACCCTAAAAAAGCCGAAGGGGAAGCCATGGACATCTCCCACGGCGAGGCCTACGCCCGCCCCATGAAAATTTACGCCGGCACGTATGACGACATTGCCGACGCCGCCATTATCATCATTACCGCCGGGGCCAACCAAAAACCCGGCGAAACCCGCCTGGACCTGGTGCAAAAAAACGTCGGCATTTTTAAAACCATTATCCCGCAAATTGCCAAACGTAATTACCAGGGCATCTTGCTCGTCGTCGCGAACCCGGTGGACGTACTGACCTACGCCGCGCTCAAACTAAGCGGCCTGCCCGAAAACCGCGTTATCGGCTCGGGCACTGTGCTGGACACGGCGCGCTTTCGCGAAATTTTAGGCGAACACTTAGGCGTAGATAGCCGCAGTGTGCATGCATTTATCGTCGGCGAACATGGAGACAGCGAAATTGCCGTCTGGAGCACCGCCAACGTAGCCGGCGTACCTATTAACAAATTTTGTGAACTGCGCGGTCACTTTAACCACCAAGAGGCCATGCAACGCATTGCCGACGACGTTAAAAACGCCGCGTATGAAATTATTGAACGCAAAAAAGCTACTTACTACGGGATTGCCATGGCGGTCAAACGCATTTGCGAGTGTATCGTGCGCGACGAAAAATCCGTCCTGCCCGTTTCCAACCGCATGCACGGCGCCTTTGGCATTGAGGACATCACGCTAAGTATGCCGGCCGTCGTCGGCAAAAACGGGGTGGAAGTACAAATGCCCATTACGCTTAGCGCGGCCGAAGAAACCGCCCTTAAAAAGTCGGCCGCTATTTTAAAAGAGACCGCCCGCAACGCCGGGCTGTAACAAAACACAAATTACGCCCACACGTCCACGTGTGGACCAAACGCGTCAAGCCGAATTATTTATTGTGAATTTTTTCCAGTAATTTTTGCACCAGGCGCGAAACAGCGTATTTGGGTAGGTCCTTTGCCGGAATTTTGATAAATTCACCCGGCACGTGGCGCGCGGGGGAAACTTTTACCTTATATATATAGGCGTAAATAATTTGGTGGGAAAGCACATGTTTAAGCGGCCCCTTGCCAAGTATCTCCACCTTAGCCGCCCCAAACCATTTTTTAAGTAGCGCGCTTGCGCCGTCTAACGTCGCGCCGTCCGTCTCCACTAGCGGCAACTCATACAAATTCTGCCACACATCCCCGGGCCCGCGTTGGTGCAACCAGGTAGACGGGCCCTGCTCTACATATATATAGTGAAAGTAGCGCGTAGAAACTTTGGTCTTTTGCGCTTTAACGGGCAGTTTTTCCGGTGAGCCCGCTTTGCGCGCCGCACACCGGTTGGCTAGCGGGCACGCCGTGCACTGTGGGGCTTGCGGGGTGCAAACCATGGCCCCAAAATCCATAATGGCCTGGTTATAATCACCGGGATTTTTTTTATCCAGTAAGGCTTGCGCCAAGGCGGTAAACTGTTTTTTCCCGTCGGTACTGTCTATCGGCGTGCGGATGCCAAACACCCGCGCCAACACCCGGTACACGTTTCCGTCCACCACTGCGTAAGGCATATTATAGGCAATCGAGCAAATCGCCGCGGCGGTATAATCGCCCACCCCCTTTAAAGCGCGCACCCCCGCATAGGTGGGGGGAAATTTACCGTGCATACTTTGGGCGGCGGCGTGCAAATTGCGCGCGCGGGAATAATAACCTAACCCTTGCCACAGTTTAAGTACCTGGTCTTGGGTGGCGGCGGCCAAAGCGGCCGGGGTGGGGAACGTTTCCACAAAACGGTTATAATACGCTAGTCCCTGGGCCACGCGGGTTTGTTGCATGATAATTTCGCACAACCAAATTTTGTAGGGGTCTTTGGTATGACGCCAAGGCAAATCGCGCTTATTTTTCTGGTACCAAGCCAGGAGGGGGGCGGAAATGGGTTTCATATTGTTATTTTACAATTTTAAGTCCTGTTTTTTAAGCTTATTTTACGGATCCTTTACAGTATGGTTTTAAGGCCTTCCAGGGAATCAAAAATCGCAGTACACATTTTTTTGATTTCCTCGGTGGGCTGAACTTTATCTATCACCATAACCGGGTGCAGACCTGCCGCATGTGCACTGCGGATTCCGTTAAGACTGTCTTCTATTGCGAACCTGGGACGGTCTACCTCAAGGAACTGACGACACCCAAGGGCTATCAGCCGCATGATGAGCCTTTCGGTCCTTACACTCTTGATGAAGGCAAGGGAAAAACAATCAAGATCAATAATACACCCAGATACGCACAGGTTGGCATTGTGAAAAAGGATTCCACCGACGGCAAAGGACTGGCCGGTGCCCAGTTCTCACTCTATTCCGACATCGAGGACGCCAGAAATGAAGACGATCCGGTCGGCAGATTTACCACCGGGGCAGACGGAAGATCAAACACCCTGGAGGTCCTGGCTGGCAAGCAGTACTACATCCGGGAGACAAAGGCCCTTTTGATATCAAGGCCATCGCGGAAGTGTGCGCGGAAACGAATACATTGATGGAAATCAACTGCAGGCACGATCATCTGACAGACGAAGAGATCCGTATCGCCATGAGCGTCCCGACGGTGAAGTTCATCCTGAGCAGCGACGCCCACGTGCCTGAGAAGGTAGGAGAATGCCGGGTCGGGCTGGAGCGCGCGCTGCGGGCAGGGCTGAATCCGGAGCGTATCGTGAATATCAGGAAAAAAGTATGAAGACGATCATCATCACAGGTCTTTCGGGCGCAGGCAAGACACAGGCTATCGACTGTCTGGAGGACATGGGTTATTACTGCATCGACAATATGCCGCCGGCACTCATCAAGAGCTTCGTCGATCTGACCCGCACAGGGCACACGATCGAGAAAGTCGCTTTTGTGGTAGACGTCAGGAGCCGGACGTTCTTTGACGATTTCCAGAGTGTGCTGGAGGAGCTGGACCGGTCGGAGATCGACTATAAACTGCTGTATCTGGAAGCCAGTGACCGCGTATTGCTGCAGAGATACAGCGAGACGAGACGGGTACATCCCCTTTCCGGGGGAGGTCCGGTGGAAGCAGGTCTGGCCCAGGAAAGGGAACTGCTCAAAGAGATCCGGTCGGCTGCGGATTATATCATCGATACATCAAACCTCAAGGTGGCCCAGTTCTGGGCGGAGCTGCGGCAGCTTCTTACCTCGGGAGAGAACCAGAGCACATTCATGATCAATATCATGTCCTTTGGGTTCAAGAAGGGGACGCCCGCGGCGATGGACATCGTTTTCGATACCCGGTTCATCCCGAACCCATACTACGTGCAGTCGCTGCGGAAACTGACGGGAAACAACCAGAAGGTCAGCCATTACGTCCTGAAGCATGAGATCACGCAGCAGTTCCTGCAGCAGGTCGTTCAGATGGTAGAAAAGCTGGCTCCGTTCTATATGAAGGAGGGCAAGTACGGCCTGAACATCGGGATCGGATGTACCGGAGGACATCACCGGTCGGTAGCGGTCGCCAATGAGATCCACCGTCGGCTCAGAGAGCGGGGATTCCACGCGACGCTCGAGCATCGTGATCTCTGACCGAAGAACCAAAATATCGTCTGTACACAGACAGGATCTGTGTTACAATAAATGTGTATGAAATAAATGATTTCAGAGAGGAGACAAGACAAATGGAGAAACTGATCATTGCCGCCTGCATTTGCGGCGCAGAAGTTACTAAGGAGCACAATCCGGCAGTACCGTATACGGTAGAGGAGATCGTCCGTGAAGCGAAGTCCGCTTATGACGCGGGCGCTTCGGTCATCCACCTGCATGTGCGTGAGGATGACGGCACACCGACCCAGAGCCATGAGCGGTTCCAGGAGTGCATGGATGCCATTTACGAGGTATGCCCGGATGTCATCATCCAGCCATCTACCGGCGGTGCTGTAGGCATGACCGATGAGGAGAGACTGGATTCCACCAACGTGACACCGACTCCGGAATTCGTCACACTGGACTGCGGCACATGCAACTTCGGCGGAGATGAGATCTTTGTCAATACAGACAACACCATCAAGAATTTCGCTAAGACCATGCAGGAAAAGGGAATGAAGCCGGAGCTGGAGTGCTTCGATAAGGGCATGCTGGATGTCGTTCTTAAGACAGCCGGCC
>CACWMG010000017.1 GCA_902761975.1 Candidatus Avelusimicrobium pecoris
CGCCTTGCCGTGGGGCCCGGAACCGAGGACGAGCTGATGCTCGCCATCTCGGAGGCGACCGTGCTTCTGCTCGACGGACGCTATCCCTTCGGCGCATGGGTCGAGGAGGAGGCGCGCAGGTTCGCGACCCCGCAGGACCTCGTCGAGCTCGAGGCCTCGAAGAAGGAGCGGCGATGAACGCGCGCGAGGAGCTGGTCGAGCGGCCCGCCCTGACGCGCCGCGCCGCGCTCGGCGGCATGTCGTATGCTGCCTTCGAGGAGCTCAGGCTCGCGGTGCGCGAGGCACCTGAGTCGTTCATCGACACTCCCGCGAACCAGGCGTTCGCTCTGATCGCGCAGGCCCTCGAGCGGTTCGAGCGCTCCAGCGAGGACGACGACCTGCTCGATGACGACGAGTACCTGAAAGCGCGCCGCAAGCGCCATGCGCGCATGGTGGCGGACTGCGACCAGGCGCTCGCCCTCGACGAGAGCTGCACCGACGCACGCCTGCTCAAGGCCCTCGCCTCGGAGGACAACCCCGACGTCCTGCTCGGCATGCTGCTCGATATGGAGGAGCCGGTCGAGGCGGAGGGCGACGCATGGGACGATGTCCTGCTGAGGCCGCAGCTCAGGATCCGCGCCGCTGCCGTGCGCGCCTGCATGGAGACGGCCCGCTACCGCATGGCAGTCGAGAAGGCCCGGGCATGCATCGACCTTTCGCCGTCTGATGCGCTGGGGTGCCGCCATTCCGCGGCGCTCGCCTACGCGCGTCTCGAGGACGAGGCCGGCTTCGAGGAGCTCGATGCGCGGTTCGACCACAGAAGCAGCGCGTGGTCGCTGCTCGCCCGCGCGATCCTCAACTTCAAGCTCGGACGCATAGGCGCCGCCCGGCGTTCGCTCGCCGGGTTCTCGTCGCTCGTCGAGGGCGGGGCGTACGCGCTGCTGCGTCCGATCCTCGTCGACACGTACATGCCGGACCGGCCTGCCGTCGCGCCCTGCTGCTACGAGGAGGCGATGTTCGCCGTGCACGAGGCCGATCCGATCATCGTGGACGTTCCCGATTTCGCGTCGTGGGCGGAGAGCCAGCCTGCCGTACGCGCCGCCGCGCAAATTGCTGACCGCTATATTACCGACCGCGCCATGCCGGACAAAGCCCTAGACCTTTTTGACGAGGCCGGGGCCCGTGCACGCCTTAAAAACGCTATTTTGCCGCCCGAAATTAAACAAAAGCAAGCAGAACTTACGCAACTAATCAGTGAAAAAGAGGAACTGCTGGCCAAGAAAGATTTTATCAAAGCGGCCGAAGTAAAAGAGGCCGAAGCACGCGTGCGCGACTATGTGGAACACCTCAAACAAAAATGGCAAGAATCCCACGGTAAAAAAACACCCAAAGTAACCGAGGAAGATATTGCGCTAGTCGCCTCTAAATGGACGGGCATCCCCGTTACGCGCCTTACGCAAAGCGAAACGGAAAAGATTTTACACATGGAGGAACACCTCCACAAACGCATCATTGGGCAAGACGACGCCGTAAAAGCCGTCTCTCAAGCTATCCGGCGCAACCGCACCGGGCTTGGCAACCCCCACCGCCCCATTGGCGGGTTCCTGTTTTTGGGCCCCACCGGGGTAGGCAAAACCGAACTAGCCAAAACGTTGGCCTCGTTCTTATTTGGGGACGAAGAAGCCATGATCCGGTTGGATATGTCGGAATATATGGAAAAGTTTGCGGTATCGCGCTTGATTGGGGCGCCGCCCGGCTACGTAGGGTATGAAGAAGGCGGCCAACTGACCGAGGCCGTACGCCGCCGCCCGTATAGCGTGGTGGTCTTAGACGAATTAGAGAAAGCTCACCCGGATATTTACAACATTTTGCTCCAAGTACTGGACGAAGGGGCCTTAAGCGACAATCTGGGCCACAAAGTCAGCTTTAAAAACTGCGTCGTCATTATGACGTCCAACGTAGGCGCGCGGGAAATTACCAATAAAGGGAGTTCCCTTGGTTTTACGGCCCAGCAAAGCGCCGAAGAAGAATATAAGGATATGCGCCAAAACGTCATGGACGAGGTCAAAAAGACGTTCAACCCGGAATTTATCAACCGTATTGACGAAATTGTGGTTTTCCACTCACTAAACCGCGAAAATATCGGCCAAATCTTAGACGTAGCCCTTAAAAAAGTGGACTACAAATTGGCCGACCGCCAGCTAAGCCTCAAGCTGACCCAGGCCGCCAAAGATTACTTGGCCGATAACGGATTTGATGCAAAATTTGGGGCGCGGCCTTTGTTGCGCACCATCCAGCGGCAGTTAGAGGACCCGCTTGCCGAATTTATCTTGGTCAGCCGCCCCAAGGCGGGCAGCCACATCAAGGTGGATTTGGATAAAGACACCCGCAAACTTACGTTTGCCGCCGTAGCAACAGGAAAAAAGAAAACGGTAACTATTTAGGAGGACGTATGGACGCAAACAAACAAAAAGCGTTGGACCTAGCCCTAGGCCAAATTGAAAAGGCCTTTGGCAAAGAAGCCATTTGTAAATTAGGCGGTGGCAGTGTGGCAAAAGTAGAGGCCATCCCCACCGGTGCTTTGTCGTTGGATTTAGCTTTAGGCGTGGGCGGGCTACCCCGCGGGCGCGTGATTGAAATTTACGGGCCGGAAGCCGGCGGTAAAACCACCCTTTCGTTACACGTAGCCGCACAAACCCAAAAAATGGGCGGCACGGTAGCGTTTATTGATGCCGAACACGCCTTAGACCCCGTCTATGCCGAACATTTAGGCGTGAACGTGGACGAACTGCTCGTTTCGCAACCCGATTCGGGCGAGCAAGCCCTGGAAATTGCGGAAAAACTGGTCCGCTCGGGCGCGATTGACCTGATTATTGTGGACTCGGTAGCCGCGTTGGTACCACAAGCGGAAATTGAGGGCGAAATGGGCGACGCACACGTCGGCCTGCAAGCGCGCTTAATGAGCCAGGCGCTACGCAAATTAACCAGCATTTTAAATAAAACCAAAACGAGTATTATTTTTATTAACCAGTTGCGCCAAAAAATCGGTGTGATGTTTGGCAACCCGGAAACTACCCCCGGCGGACTTGCCTTAAAATTTTACTCGTCTGTGCGCATTGACGTACGGCGCATTGAAAACCTCAAAAAAGGCGACGAGGTAATCGGCACCCGCGTGCGCGCCAAAGTAACCAAAAACAAAGTAGCCCCGCCGTACCGCCAGGCCGAATTTACCATGATTTTGGGCCAAGGGATTTCGCGCGAGGCGTGCATTATTGACAAAGGCGTAGAGGCCGGCCTAATTGAAAAGAGCGGTAGTTGGTTCCTCTATGGGGACGAAAAACTGGGCCAAGGGGCCGAAAATGCCCGCCAGTACCTAAAGGACAACCCGCAACTGGCCGCCGAAATTGAAGACAAATTGTACGTGAAGTATTTAGGGATTCACTACAACGGCAAAAAAGCGGAAGAAGAAACCGCCGAACCCGCCAAAGCTAAAAAGAAATAGAATTAAAAACTCCCCGGACACAAAACCGGGGAGTTTCTTTTTTCTTAACATAACACCTCCTAGTACGTTCGTCGTACGGTACCATAATAACAAAAAAAACGAGTCAAGGCCTTTTCGGGGCCACCTAAAAAACTTATAATACAAGTATGGACTCTTACCTGTTAGACGACTTTAAAAGCCACATGTCTTTTGAGCGCCAGCTTTCGCAAAATACCATTGAAGCCTACGGCAGTGACGTGGAAAGTTTCTTGGAATATTGCGAGGCGACCGAGAACGACCCCCTTAAAATTGGCCCGGAGTTTTTGGACCAGTATCACACCCAACTGCGCGAAATTGAACACCTGGCCCCAACCAGTATTTCCCGCAAACTAGAGGCCATCAAATGCTTTTATAAGTTTCTGCTGATTGAAGAGCGCGTACAAGAGGATCCTACCCGTTTCTTAAAAGCCGGCAAACGCACGCAAAAAATCCCGCAACAGCTCTCGCGCGAAGAAGTGGAACGGCTCTTATCGTTCCCGGCTGAAAAATTTGAAGACATCCGCACCCTTACCATGATTGACCTACTCTACGCGGCCGGGCTACGCGTAAGCGAGCTTATTAACTTGCGCCTGGAAAACGTTAACCTGCAAGAAGGCTGGGTGCTAGCCTTTGGCAAAGGCAGTAAACAGCGTTTTGTGCCGCTCCACCACGAGGTGTGCAACCGTATCAAGCAGTATTTGGCCGCGCGCGAGGCCCGCTTTGCCGGT
The DNA here is from genome assembly GCA_902761975.1 of Candidatus Avelusimicrobium pecoris. Lineage (GTDB taxonomy): Bacteria > Elusimicrobiota > Elusimicrobia > Elusimicrobiales > Elusimicrobiaceae > Avelusimicrobium > Avelusimicrobium pecoris. The sequence continues at coordinate 4,228 of CACWMG010000017.1, forward strand.
AAAGACGTAGCCAGTGAACTGTTCTTAAATAACCGCGGCACCAAAATTAGCCGTATTGCCGTTTGGCAAGCGTTAGCCGCCCTGGGACGCAAGGCCAACATTTCCACCCCTCTGCACCCTCATTTACTGCGCCACACATTTGCCTCCCATTTACTCCAGGGCGGGGCCGATTTACGCTCTTTGCAGGAAATGCTGGGCCATGCGGACCTGGCTACCACGCAAATTTACACCCATTTAGACGTGCAAGATTTGAAAGAAAAACACAAAAAATTCCACCCGCACGGGTAAATATATCAAGCCCCAAATTTAGTACAATAGAAGTAATATGAAATCCTTCCCTGAAATTGATAAAAAACAACAAGCCCGCTGGGAACAGGAAAACCTGTTTGCCAGCCCCCGCACCCCCGGTGCCAAAAAATTTTATTGTTTAGATATGTTCCCGTACCCCTCCGGGGCGGGGTTACACGTCGGCCACCCGGAAGGGTACACCGCGTCGGACATTTTAACACGCTACAAACGCATGAACGGCTACAGCGTACTGCACCCCATGGGGTGGGACGCGTTCGGCCTGCCGGCGGAAAACTACGCGATTGCTACGGGCGTACATCCGCGCATTACCACGCAAAAAAATATTGATAATTTCCGCCGCCAAATTAAGTCCATTGGTCTGGCTTACGATTGGTCGCGCGAAGTAGATACCACCGACCCCAGCTACTACAAATGGACCCAGTGGATTTTCCTGCAACTTTTCAAAAAGGGGCTGGCCTACGAATCTACCGTGCCGATAAACTGGTGCCCCTCGTGCAAAACCGGGCTTGCCAACGAAGAAGTCTTTAACGGCAAGTGTGAGCGTTGCGGGCACGAAATTGAACGCAAGGCCCTACGTCAATGGATTTTGAAAATTACCGACTATGCCGAAAAACTCTTGGAAGGATTAGATAAACTGGACTGGCCGGAAAGCACGCTTACCATGCAACGCAACTGGATTGGCAAATCCCAGGGGGCCAACGTGGTGTTTAAGTTAGACGGGTTTGACGACACACTTACCGTATTTACCACCCGGCCCGATACGCTTTTTGGCGCTACCTATATGGTGGTATCGCCGGAGCATCCCATTTTAAATAAAATTGTCTCTGCCGAGCAAAAAGCCGCCGTGACCGCTTATCAAAAAGAGGCCGCCAAAAAGAGCGACTTGGAGCGCGGCGAGCTAAACAAAGAAAAAACCGGCGTATTTACCGGCGCGTATGCCATTAACCCGGTGAACGGCGTCAAAATCCCCGTGTGGACGAGCGACTACGTCCTCATGGGCTACGGCACAGGGGCGATTATGGCCGTACCCGCGCACGACGAGCGCGACTACGCTTTTGCCAAAAAGTTCGGCCTTAAAATTATTGAAGTTATTAAAAGCGAGCAAGGCGTAGCGAAAGAGGCTTTCACCGGGGACGGTGAACTGGTCAACTCCGGCTTTTTAAACGGGCTCCACGTCAAAGAAAGCAAAGCCGCTATGATCAAGTGGCTTAGTGAACACCACTGCGGTAACGCCAAAACCACGTATAAACTGCGCGACTGGGTTTTTGCCCGCCAACGCTACTGGGGTGAGCCCATCCCCGTGGTGCATTGTGATAAATGCGGCGTAGTCCCCCTGCCGGAAAGCGAACTGCCCTTGCGGCTACCTGAAGTGGAAAAATTTGAGCCCTCCGGCACCGGGGAATCCCCCCTTGCCACCGTTACGGATTGGGTCAACACCACCTGTCCCCAATGCGGCGGCCCGGCCAAGCGCGAAACCAACACCATGCCCCAATGGGCGGGCTCGTGCTGGTATTATTTGCGCTATATGGACCCGCATAACGACAAAGCTCTCGTGGACCCGGCGCTTGAAAAAGCCTGGGGCCCGGTGGATTGCTACATTGGCGGGGCGGAACACGCGGTACTGCATCTGCTCTACGCGCGCTTTTGGCACCATGTACTGTACGATTTAGGCGTGCTTTCCCACCCCGAGCCGTTCCAAAAACTCCGCCACCAAGGCATGATTTTGGCGTTTTCGTACCGCGATAAAATGGGCAACTACCACGGCTATGACGAAATTGATTTTAAAGACGGTAAAGCCTTCTTAAAAACCACCGGCGAGGAACTGACCTCCATGGTGGAAAAGATGAGCAAATCCAAGGCGGATGCTTTCCGCATGTATGAAATGTTTATGGGCCCGTTTGATGCCCAAAAACCGTGGGATATGAAAGGCATTGAGGGCATTAACCGCTTTTTAAAACGTATTTACGGATGGAGTGAAACCGTCCAATTTACGCAAAATGCGCAGCCCAAAAAGAGTGCTATTCTCTTAAACCAAACCATTGCCAAAGTGGGCGAAGATATTGAGAACCTGCGCTTTAACACGGCCATTTCAGCCATGATGGTGCTGTTTAATGACCTAAGCAAACTGCCCGCCATTACCGAAGATACGTTTAAGAAATTTGTGCAAATTTTGCACCCCTTTGCCCCGCACCTTACCGAAGAAATTTGGCAAGAAAAAGGCTACGCGGGCTTTGTGCTAAATACCGCTTGGCCGCAAGCGGACAGCGCGCTGTTGCAGGACGACAGCGTAGATATGGGCGTGCAAATTAACGGCAAAGTGCGCGAGCGGCTGATTGTTTCACGCAGTGCCGCACGCGAAGAAATTGAGCAAAAAGCCCTGGCGTTATCCAAGGTGCAAAATTACTTAAAAGAGCTGGAAATTAAAAAAGTAATTGTGGTGCCGGGCCGTATGGTCAGTATTGTAGCCACCCCTAAAAAATAGACGGAGGAAGTATGAAAAAACTTATGATGTTAGTAGCGCTCTGTGCATGTTTGGCCGCGTGTGGCGGGGAAACTATTTTATACAAGCCCCAAGCCCAAATTATGCCCCAGCACATCAAAAAAATTGCGGTGCGCCCCATTTTAAACCGCACGGAAGTGTTTGCCCTGGAAGACAAATTCTATAACGAGCTTTACGATTCGTTCCTACGCAACGGGATGTACCAAATTGTGGCCGAAAATGACGGGGCCCAAGGCGTGGTCGTTACTACCATTTCGCGCTATTTAAATATGCCGATCCAGTACGATAGCCAACTCATCCCTACCGTCTATAAAATGGAGATTTGGCTAGACGTAGTATTTATGGACGCCACCACCAATACGCCGGTGTGGCGCGAGCCCGCTTTTTTGGGTACGCAAATTTACGCGGCCAGTACCTTGCCCGGCGGCATGACCGAACAACAAGCGCGCGACATTATTTTTGAAAAACTATCCAAAGATATTGTCGTTCGCACCGTGGACGGGTTTGGGTCGGTACGTAGTGAAAACAAGAAAAAAGTAATGAACAACCCCGAATATACCACCATTACCGAGCCCCTCTAATGCCTAAAATCAGTGCCGAAAAATTAAACGCCGAGCTTTCCAAAGGTACCACCGCCCCCGTCTATTTACTCACGGGGGAGGACCTTTACCGCAAGGATAGCGTGATTAAACAACTGCAAACTATTTTGCACCCGGACGATTTTAATTTTTTTAAGGCACAACCTACCTCGCAAGATATTAACGAGGCCCTGGCCCAAGCCAACACGGCCCCGGTTTTCTCGGACGTGCGCCTAATTATTATTGCGGGCGTGGATAAACTGCGCAAGGGCTCTAAAGAGCAACTGGCCCTTATTAAATACGCGCAAAATCCTCTCCCCACCACCACCCTGGTGCTTACCCATAACGACGCTAAAAAAATCAAAACTGATAAAACCCTGGCAGATGCGTGCGCCGAAACCGGCCGCGTGGTCAACTTTGACGAATTAAAAGCCGACGACCTAGCCGCCTGGGTGCGCCAGTATATGGCGGCGCAAGGACTCAAACCCAATTTTGACGCCGTGGATTTACTGTGCGAGAGCGTAGGGAGCGACTTACACGCGCTGGAAAATGAGGTAGAAAAAATTTCCCTTTTTACTGCCCAACGCACTGACAAAACCGTTACCGCGCAAGACGTACTGGCCTGTATTGGCTTTAAAAAGGACGAAAATCCCTTTGAACTTTCCAACGCACTGACCGCATGCAGTAAAGCGCGCGCACTAGCGCAAATTGACAAGCTGATTGACGGGGGTGAAGAGCCCGTATCCGTGCTAGCCAAAATGACCTACCCCATTTTAAAAATGGCGCGCATTAAACGCTTTGCCGAGGCCGGCATGGCACAGGGCGATATTTTGCGTGCCGCAGGCCTTATGTTCTGGGAGTCTCGCCTGGTGCAAAACGCGCGCAATTTCCCCCCTCAAAAAAACTTTGCCGCCGCATTAAATAAACTCATTGACGCAGACGCCGGCTTTAAATCTGGTGCCAATCTAGACCCCAAAACTGCCTTAAAAGGAATTGTGCTTACGTTACTCAAATAGTTGTATGCCCGCCGATATTATTCTAACCGACGAATTTAAAGACGCCCTTACCCTCCTAGAAAGCAAACCCTTTATTAAGCCGCTTATCTTTGTAACGGGCCGCGCGGGCACCGGTAAAACGACGCTCTTAAAATACTTTGCTAAGCACACCGCGCAAGAGGTAGTCGTCCTGGCGACCACGGGGTTGGCGGCCATTAACGTGCACGGGCAGACGGTACACTCTTTTTTCCGCCTAAAACCCGGCAATTTGTTAGACCGCAGTACTTTACGCCGCTTACCGCGCAAACTGGTAGAAAGCTTTGATACCCTGATTGTGGACGAGGCCTCCATGCTCCGCGCCGATTTACTAGACGCCATGGACCATATTTTGCGCATTTCCACCCATATGGACGAGCCTTTTGGCAGCAAACAACTTATTTTGTTTGGGGACCTTTACCAACTCCCCCCCGTGGAAGAAAACGAAAACAGCGGGCTGTTTAGTTATTTTAACGCGCGCTATCCAAGCCCGTATTTTTTTGAGGCGCACGTGCTTAAAGAACTGCCGCTGGAGGTCTTTGAATTAAAACGTATTTTCCGCCAAGGGGCCGACCGCGCCTACGCGCAACTGCTTAATTTAATCCGGCAGGGGACAATCTCGCAACCGCAGTTAGACAGCGCGCTAAACAAACAGGTTTCGGCCGAAACTCCCGCCGTATTGGAAAACGCTATTTTGCTTGCCACCACCAACCAAAGTGCCTTGTGGCGCAACCGCAGTCAGCTAACCAAACTGCCCGGCACCGAGTTTATTTACCCCGCCACCGCGGACGAAACATTTACCAAAACCCCACCCGCAGACAAAGAACTGCACCTTAAAAAAGGGGCCAAAATTATGATGCTTGTGAATGATGACAACTGGGTAAATGGGGATATTGGCACCGTGCACGAACTGGGGCCGGATTTTATCCAGGTGGAATTAAAAGGGGCCATTTACGACGTAAAACCCTACGTGTGGGAAGAAGTAGTGTATGAGGTAAATCCGCTTACCCAAAAATTGGCCCCGCGCGTAAAAGGATTTTTCAAGCAATACCCTCTAAAATTGGCGTGGGCAATTACTATTCACAAATCCCAAGGGCTTACGTTTGATAATATCTATTTGGACATGGGCCGCGGTGCATTTGCCACCGGGCAAACGTACGTGGCGCTGAGCCGTTGCCGCACGCTAGCGGGCGTGCACTTAAAACGCCCCATTTTAACTTCAGACGTCCAGTGCGACAAACGCGTGCAACAATTCTTTGAATACGTAAAAGGCAACACCGTGCGTTAACTACCGCCGCACGCAAAAGCAAATTAAGACTGTGCTACTTCTTTGGCACGCCGGGCCGTAGCGGCTAACGTTTCGCACAATACCTCTTTTAAATCACTGGTAATAAGCACTTCCATTCCCGCCGCCGTACAACCGCCGGGGGTGGCTACTTTTTGCGCCAATTGGGCGGGGGTAGTGTCCTCGTGCTGGGCTAGTTTAGCGGCCCCAAGGACCGTTTGAATGGCTAACGCGCGCGCTAATTTTTCGTCTAAGCCCTGTGCTTGCGCCGCGCGGGCTAAGCCGTCTATAAAGTGATACACAAACGCCGGGCCGGAGCCGGACAACGCAGTGGCAACGTCAAAGACCTCCAGGCCAATTTCATACGTGTGACCCATACTCTCAAAAAGTTTCATCACTTCTTCGCGCACCGGTTGAGGGGTGGCCGCGGCAAATTGGAACAGCGTAACCCCTTCCCCCAACGCAAGCGGGGTGTTAGGCATCATCCGCACAATGGGCCAATGGGGAAGTACTTTCTCTATTTTTTCCACACTCCAGCCAAGGGCCATACTAATAAGCGGCTTGGCGGCCACGCCGGACGCAGCAATTTCACTTAAAATTTGCGACATTTGGGCCGGTTTAACGGCTAAAAACAAGCGGTCTGCCTCGGCAATTACGCGCGCGTTATCCGTATAAGCGGCAATCCCCAAGGTGCTGGCCAGTAAATTGGCTTTTTCGGGTGTGCGTACGGACGCTAAAATGTTTTCTTTTTTAAACCCTGCTTTTAAAAGGCCGCGGATGATGGCTCCGCCCATTTCTCCGGCTCCAATAAACCCTAATTTCATACGTTTCCCCCTCTTTTTTTATGCGTAAAAGGCTTGGCGTGCGGCCCTACATAATCCGCTACCTTTTGCCCGTTTCCGCGCAATTTGTATTTGTAAATGGTAAGCCCCGTTAGCCCCACCGGGCCGCGGGCATGCGTTTTGCCGGTGCTAATGCCCACCTCGGCCCCAAAGCCGTAGCGGTAACCGTCGGCAAAACGGGTAGAACAATTATGGTACACCCCGGCACTATCCACCGTATTTAAGAATAGCTGTACCTCTTGCTCATCTTGCGAAATAATAGCGTCTGTATGATGAGAGCCGTACGTGTTAATATGCGCAGTAGCGGCTTGCACATTGGGCACAAAACGGACGGAAAGTTTTTTCTCTCCATATTCTGTGTGCCAATCTTCCACCGGGCCCGCTACCGGCACAAGGGCACCCACCCGTGCGTCCCCATACAACGTAACCCCGTGTTCTATGAGCGTATGCAACAATTTCTCTTGCTTGGAAAGGGGCCAATTATCATCTATTAAAAGTGTTTCCAGTGCGTTGCAAGCGGCCGGATATTGTGTTTTGGCATCCACCGCCACGTCGCACGCCATAGCGACGTCTGCCGTAGCGGAAATATACATATGGCACACGCCGTCCGCATGCCCGAGCACCGGGATACGCGTATTGGCCTTTACATAAGCTAGTAGCCCGTTGCCGCCGCGCGGAATAATTAAATCAATATAGCGGTCCTCTAAAAGCATTTGGGCCGATTCTTCGCGCGAGGTAAGCAGTGCAAACGAGCCTTGCGGATACCCCGGCACCGTGCTAAGCGCGCTTAAAATGGTTTCCATAAGGGCACTGTTGGTATGCAAAGATTCCTTGCCCCCTTTAAGCAGTGCGGCATTGCCTGATTTAATAGCCAGCGCGCAAATTTGCGGGATCACATCCGGCCGGGCCTCAAAAATAATGCCCAGTACCCCAATGGGGCACGAAATTTTTTGCAAAATAAGCCCCTCGTCCAGTTCCGTTTCGTCTAGCACCATGCCTACCGGGTCCGGCAAAGCTAAGAGCTGTTCCATACCGCGCACGGTGGTTTCCAGTTTTTCGGGCGTGAGTTTGAGGCGTTCATACAGGGCTTGTTTCATCTGTCCGGCCGCCAGGGCCGCTTGCGCGGCTTGCAAATCCAACGCGTTGGCCTGTAAAATTTCATCCGCGTGCGCGCGCAGGGCACTAGCCACTTGTTGCAAGGCCGTGTTTTTAACGGACCCCGATAAAGTGGCTAACCTAAAAGAAGCGTTTTTGGCACGCTGGGCCAGTTCGGTTACGTTCATAAGAGTACTATATTATCCCGGTGGACAACCTCGTCATAATTTTTGGAACCAATTTTTTTGGCAATTTCCGCGGACGCACACCCGGCAAGTTTAGCACATTCTTCACTGGAATAGTTGCTAAGGCCGCGGGCAATTTCGTGGTCTTTTTCGTCCAAAATAGAAATCGCATCTCCGCGCTCAAAGCTGCCCGCTACGCCGGTAATGCCAATGGGCAAGAGGGAAGATCCTTTTTCCAATAGTGCTTTTACGGCCCCGGCATTGACGCGCACCCCACCGGAAACATTGGTGGCATACGCCAGCCACAACTTGCGCCCCGGCAAATGAGCGGTAGGTAAAAAGAGCGTACCTTTGTAATGTTCCCCCCACAACGTGCTAATGGCCCCGGCTACCTTACCGTAGCTAATGACCATAGCCCCGCCGGAGCGGGTAACAATTTTGGCGGCTTCCAGTTTGGTTTTCATCCCGCCGCGCCCGCGGGAAGAAGCGCAAAAACCTAAGGCCTCAATTTCAGGCGTAATTTCACGCACCACGTCCAAGCGTTTGGCGTGTTTGTCTTTGCGCGGATCGGCATTATACAGGCCTTCCACATCACTTAAAATGCAAAGCATATCCGCGTCCATCCCGGCAGTTACCAAGGCGGCCAGTTTATCGTTATCGCTAAAGCAAACTTTTACGCCCTTGTCTTTATAGGCACGCAGTTCATTGGGGGACACAGTATCATTTTGGTTGATAACCGGGATACACCCCAGTTCCAAGAGGCGGTTTAACGTATCGCGCAAACTTAAATAGCGGGCGCGGTCGGCAAAATCGTCCTCGGTCAAAAGTATTTGGGCGCATACTACACCCAGTTCTTTGAACCCACGCTCGTAAAATTTCATCAGCCCAATTTGCCCCACTGCCGCACAAGCTTGCTTAATAGACACGCCGTCCGCGTCGGTAATTCCCAACACCCGTTTGCCCATACCCACGGCACCCGACGTAACTACAATGACTTCTTTGCCTTGGGCGTGCAAGGCGACCAAATCTTCCATAAACGAGTATAAGCGCGAAAGGGCCAGTTCGCCTTGATCGGTACTTAAGGCGTTCGTGCCGAATTTAAAAACAATCCGTTTTGATTTTTTAAGTAACTGTGCCGGGGTCATTGGGCGTCCTCTTTACAGCAGGAAGATTCACACTCATTTTTGAACGCACATTCGCTACAATGGGCGGTATTGGGGGTAAAATCCTGCGCTTCAATTTTTTTGCCGGTTTCTATAAAAATGTCCAAAATTTTCTGTTCGTCAAACGCCTCAAACGGCGCACTTTGTGTTTGGTTAAAGGCCGTAAAATAATAGGTTACTTTGCCTTTTTGCATATTCCACGCCCGGCGGGCTCCCACACTGTAAATGCCCAGTTGCAACGAGTCCGTAATCGGTGCGGACAAATCCACATCCGTCCCGGTTTTGTAGTCTATTACTTCCCACGTACCGTCGGGGTGTTTATCAATGCGGTCAATTTTCCCGCGTAGCGTCCACCCTTCATATTCAAAAATAAATTCGCGCTCGGTGCTGTCCACGGTGGTTTTGCGTTCATATTCGGCTTGGGCATAGTCTTCCATCATTTTTTTGCCCTTTAAATACCACTCCATTTGCTCGCCCGCGCTACCGTACCCGGCCCCCAACCAACAGTCATCATAGTAGTTCAAAAGTTCCGACGGGTCATTGCTACTGGCGTGGTACGCCTCCAGCGCGCGGTGGATAGACACTCCTAGCGAGGACGCCGGCACTAACCCTTCGCGCTTACCGTCTATATATTTGTATTTGTATAAGAGCGGGCACTCCTTATACGTTTTAATTTTGGAAAAATTGAGTTCTTTTACGTCACTATACATTTTTCTGCTCCTGTGCGTGGCGGATAAACCGCACCAGTGTATCGCCGTATTTTTCGGTGCGAAACACTTCTAATCCCTGCGGAATGGCAAACTGCTCGGTTTTGTGGGTTTGAATAACCAGTAGCCCGTTGGGTGCGAGCAACTGCGCGTCTGCCACGTTTTTTAAGGACGGCTCGGAGAAAGCCAACATTTTATTGTTAATATCCCGGTACGGCGGGCCCATAAAAATGATGTCGTACCCGTCATTATCGCTATAAGCCAGCAACCAATCAAGCGGTTTTAAAATATCCCCGCGCAGTACTTTGGCACGCTCTTCAAACCCCAAGTGCACTAAATTGCGGTGAATATTTTTAATGCACGCGGGCTCTTTTTCCACCATCACGGCTTTAAGCGCCCCGCGGCTAAGTGCCTCTAAAGACACGTTACCCGTACCGGCGAATAAATCCAAAAATTTAGCCCCCGTAATGCGCGGGCGCAAAATATCAAACAAGGATTGCTTCATCCGGTCCGAAATGGGTTTTACCGGCAAATTTTTTGATACTGAAAAAATTCTTCGTCCGCGGGCGGTACCTGCAATAATACGCATAGAAACTCCTTATAATTGGGCAATGCCTTCCTTGAGTGCGTAACGCACCAATTCGGCTTGTTTGTGGATGCCCAGTTTGCGCATAATGTTGTTGCGGTGTACGTGAATAGTATTTAAAGAAAGCGTGAAATGCTTGGCAATTTGCTTACTGCTGTATCCTTCGGCAATAAGTTGGAGCACTTCTTTTTCTTTATTAGTAAGGTGGGTGCCGTCCTTTTTAGGGGCACGTTTGCCCAAAAAACCTTGCACTAAAAATTTAGATATTTTCCCGCCAAAATAAAACCGTCCGGCGGCTACTTCGCGCACAGCTTCTAAAAGTTCTTCAGCGCGCGACACTTTTACCACAAATCCTTTGGCCCCGGCTTTAAGGGCTTTTTCTACCGATATGCGGTCATCATACATACTTAAAATAAGCACCTTGGCTTTACGGTCTTGGCGTAAGAGTTTGCTAACGGCCTCCACCCCGTTTAATACCGGCATGGAAATATCCACGATATACACGTCGGCGGGCGTCTTTTTGGCCAGTTCCAGTAGTTCTTGCCCGTTGGAAACTTCTCCAATTACTTTAAATTCGTCTTTGTCGGTTTCCAACATCATGCGCACACCTTGGCGTACCAAGGCATGGTCATCTGCTAAAATAATGTTAATCATAATTTTCCTCGTACACAGTGCAAGGGCAAGCAACTTTAATTTGGGTTCCTTTGCCGGACGCACTTATAATTTCCAGCGTTCCGCCCAGTAGGCGTATGCTGTCTTGCATAGAGCGAAGCCCCACATGGTTAATGGAGCGGCGCTGTGTATTTTTAAATCCTATTCCGTCGTCACTGATGCTAACAAACATCTCGTTATGTTGCCGTTTTAACGCTACGGTTACTTGCTTAGCCTGGGCGTGCTTGACTACATTACTAAGCGCCTCTTGCACCAGGCGGTAGAGCAAAATTTTAACCCGGTCACTAATCCCTTTTTCCGGCATTTGGCGGGAACACACAAAGCGGTATTTTAGGCGGCCCAAATTGCACACCTCCTGCACCAATTCTTCTATACTGCCGCGCAGGGCCCCGTCGGTATCTAAACTGGGCGGACGTAGCGACACAATAATGTTGCGCAAGCGTTCAATGCTGTGCTGGGTTTGGGTTTGCAACCGTTCTAAATCTTTGAGGGCTTGGGCTGTATTGCCTTTTTGCACACTTTGTTTTGTCATGCTGACTAAAGCAGAAAGCATCACCGAGGCCGTACCAATTTCATCATGCAGTGCTTTGGCAATTTCGCGTTTTTCGGTTTCACGCGCGGCCAGTAAAAGCTGGGCAAACGTACGTGGGGCGGCCCCCTCGTGCAAGGCGTGCTCCTCTTGCTGTGAAGGAATGCTCCAGGCGGAAATATCGCGCGTTACGCTAAGTACCTCGTCCACATGCCCCTCTTTATTAGTAAGCGGTAACAAGGTAGTCTGGCGCACGCAAGTATCTTCTTGCCACTCGTAGCTAATGGGGCGGGCCATTGCAAACGCTTGGCGCAAATGGGCCTGATGCAAGCCAACCGGCGCAAATGCTTGGGGATGCCCCGGTAGTTCTGCACAGCACACCTTTGCGTTAGCCGTGGGCGACGCAAAAAGTAAAACGGTATGATAATTTTGCGCGGAAAATAACGGCGTGCTCGGCCCGGCAATTTTGCCTTGTTCACACTTACAAGTTGTTAGAGGACCGGAGCAAACACGACCGCCTTTCCCCGCGTCTGCGGAAATTGGCTTAGAACACATAATCTGCCTCTAACTACATTTTACTATATTTTAATTAGTTTTGGTTATCCAACAACAGGAAGATACGGACGTTTAAAACGGCCAAAGGTAAAAGCTTGTAAGAAGTGTAGCATATTTTGTAAGTTTTGTCAAGTATTTTGTTAGCAATGTTAAACGCGATTATAAAAAACGCAAATGCCTAAGTGAGGGTATAAAAACGAAATATGCAAAATTGGGCAGAAATTATATAGAATAGAAGTGATGTAAAAATACAATTTGATTCTGTTTTTGGAACCGTATGAAGAATACGGCCTGCTTTTGGGAACCCAAGAGCTTGCTTTCACTCCAGAAATAGCCGATACCAGGTACAACGGGCCCGTACAGCTTGTTGTACCGATTGTTTCCCGCCAAGGCGGGAAACTGCGGCTATATTATTGGGGAGGGTGAAAGCAACTCAACAATGTAGCCGTTTTGTGTGGTTTCATAAGCGGACAAATTGAAAATTAAAACAAAAGAGGAAAAACTTATGGAACTGAAAACAACCAAACAAACTGTCATGCTGAACTCGTTTCAGCATCTCCACCTTAATCAAACACTTTGCAAAAAGGATGAGATCCTGAATCAAGTTCAGGATGACAATAGAATGGGGTTCACGTTAATTGAACTCTTAGTCGTTGTACTTATTATCGGTATTTTGGCGGCGGTGGCCGTGCCACAGTATCAAAAAGCCGTTTATAAGAGCCGCACCGTAGAAGCACTCACTATGTTAAAGGCTATTGCCAATGCTCAAGAGGTATATTATTTAGCCAACGGGGAATATACAAACAACATAGACGAATTAGATATGGCGGTCCCTAGCGAATTGATTACAACATGGAACGGACCATTTTTTAAAGATAAGTATTCTTATGCCTGTGCTTATAAGAGAACTTGCGCGGCTAAATCGTCAAACACAAACTTACCCATTATTGAATTTGAACTATTACACGATACCGGGTACGCTCATAATGCCGGAAAAATTATGTGCCATAACTACGGTGGAAATAAAAGCGATATGGCACTCTCAATATGTGCCTCTTTGGGAAAATTGGACGAAGAAGCCGCCGGCACCACAGGTTATACTTTTTACACACTAAATTAGTGTAAACAACATAACAGGGGGGGTGGTTAATTTTATATAATAATTTTATATGGCTAAACGCAAACATACCCCCCTTTATAAAACCCCCCTCTTTTTAATTGCCGCCGGGGCCGCCCTTGTAGTGCTTATTTTGGCAACGGCCGGGTTTATGCGTTATATCTTTTCCGGCTTGCCGCCCGTGTATGAAATGGAGGAATATACCCCCTCCCTCACTACCAAGGTCTATGACCGCAATAACGAGCTCATCCACGAGTTTTCTATTGAAAAACGCATGATGGTACCGCTGGAAGAAATCCCGGTGGATTTGCAAAACGCCGTGGTAGCCATGGAGGACCGCAATTTCTTTGCCCACCCGGGGATTTCGCTACGCGGCATTGGGCGTGCGTTACTGAGCGACGCGATGACCGGGCGCGCCAAACAAGGGGCCTCTACCCTTACGCAACAGCTCTCACGCGGGGTGTTTTTAACGCAAGAGAAAAAGCTCATCCGCAAAATCCGCGAGATTATTTTGGCCATCCAAATTGAACACCAATTTAGTAAGCGCGAAATTTTGCAACTTTACCTCAACCAAATTTACCTGGGTAGCGGCGCTTACGGCGTAAAAGCGGCCACCAAAAAGTATTTTGATAAAGACCTGGAGCAACTAACCACCGGCGAGGCCGCCCTGCTGGTGGGGCTCATCCCCGCACCGGGGCGCTATAACCCCTTTGCCAACCCCGAATTAGCCCGCCAACGCCGCGACTTGGTGCTTAGCGTCATGCGCGAGCAGGATTATATCACGGACGAAGAATATCAACAAGCCAAGTCCGAGCCTATGCCCGTTAAACCCGTCCAAGCCGAAGAAAACAAACCCGGCCGCTACTTTATTGAACATGTGCGGCGCATTTTAGAGCCCAAATATGGTATGGATATGCTGTGGAAAGCAGGCCTAAACATTTACACCACCATTGATATTAAACAGCAAAAAATAGCCGAAGAAACCATGAATAAATGGCTTAACGATTTTGACGAACAGGTTGCCAAAGGCCTAGGCATTGAATTTGATCCCAACGACACCGAGGCCGAAGCCGCCACGGAAAATGACGAAGAAGCCACCCCGCGCGACCCGGCCGACAAAGCCCCCCGTTTGCAAGGCGCGTTCATGGTGCGCGACGTTAAAACCGGGGCGGTGCGTGTGATGATTGGCGGGCGCGAATATGACGAAAGCAAATTCAACCGCGCCACCCAAGCCAAACGGCAACCGGGCTCTTCCTTTAAGCCCTACGTATGGATGGCCGCTTTGCAAAAAGGCTACACCCCCGCCACCTTGGTAAAAGATTTAACTACTATGTTCTATTACGACGGACGCAACTGGCACGCGTTTGATGAAAATGCGGACTTATATTCGTTAGATTTAGCCAAACAGTCTTTTATTGCCAGCAAAGATTTTAACGTGTGGGTACCCCAAAACTACGGTGGCAAAAGCGAAGGATGGATTACGCTACGCAAAGGGTTAGAAAAATCCAAAAACTTAGTAGCCGTCAATTTAATTGACGCCGTGGGAGTCATGGACGTCATCCGCGTAGCGCGCAAAGCCGGCATCACCGCCAATTTACCGCGGGTACCTGCCCTGGCTTTAGGGGTAAGCGTACTGCAAATGGATGAACACTTAGCCGCCCTTTCCACCTTTGCCAATGGCGGCATCCATACAGACAACTACTTTATTGAGCGCGTGGAAGACGCCAACGGACGCATTTTAGAAGAGCACATCCCCGTAGAACAGGCCGAATTTACCCCGCAAAACTCCTATTTACTTATCAATATGATGAAAGGCGTAGTACAGCGCGGTAGCGGCGCGTACGTCAACCGTTTGGGCCGCAACATTGCCGGCAAAACGGGCACTACCCAAAGCCACCGCGACATGTGGTTTGTGGGGATGACCCCCCACACCGCGGCCGCCGCCTGGATGGGATATGACGACGACACCTCGCACGAAGAAGGTGCCAAGTTTACCGGTAGCACCACGGCGCGGTGGTGGACGGCCATTATGGAGCAAATTTTAAAAGACGAGCCCAATGACGATTTTGCCGTGCCGGAAGGGATTTCCTTTGCCTATATCAATCCCTCCACCGGCAAACTGGCTACCCCGACCGAGCGTAACAAAATTTTAGAGGCCTTTATCACCGGTACCGAGCCGCAAAGTTTCTAGGTAGTTATGGTTGTTCAATCCTCCCCTTTTACACGCTATTATGGGCTGCCCAACGGGGCGGCCCAAGCGTATTATGTGTGTGGAAATTTTTTAGATAAATCGCGCCCGGTTGTTTTTGTAAGCGCGCAAGATTTGGACGATTTTGACCACGCCGCCCAAGCCTTTGCTCCACAAGGGACGCAACTGCTCTCTTTCCCCGCTACCGATACCGGCCAAATGCGCTTTTTACACCAACTGTTAAGCCATACGGGCGGCCCTGTTTTAATTAGCGCGCCTTACGAGGCTTTGTCCACCCCGCTACCCAACGTGGCCGATTTTCAAGCCCGCACCCATGTATTTCGCCGCGGGGACACTTTGCGCCGCCAGGAACTTTTAGACACCTTGGAAGCGGCCGGCTACACCCGCAGTGATTATGCCGAAACGCCCGGCGAATATGCCGCGCGCGGCAGTGTGGTGGATATTTTTTGCTTGCATCAGCCAAACCCGCTACGGCTCTATTTTTCGGGCAACCGCCTGGACTCTATAAGTGCCTTTGACGTGGACACCCACAATACCCAAAGCGCGGCGGACGAAGCCCTTATTTTACCCTTAACCTTTGACGAAAAACCATGCACCCTGGCTGACTTTGTACCCGGTGCATTTTATCTATTTGAGGAACCCAGCTTGGAGTTTGACCTGTCCCCTTATCCCGGGTGCGGGGTTATTTCTTTGCTCCCCAGTGCAACGGGCATAAATTGCAACTTAAAAGCTAATTTGTCTTTTGGCAGCAACACACAACTCTTGGCGCAAGAAGTGCAACGGCTGTTCAATTTGCACTTGCACGTATGTATTACCTGTTTAAACCGCGGGGAACTAAGCCGCTTAACCGACCTTTTGGCAGACCCCGTTTTTAAACACGCGCAGTTTATCATTTCCCCTCTTACCAAAGGGTTTATAGACGAACAAAAACGCATAGCATATATCACTTCCAACGAAATTTTAAACCGCCATTTTAGCACGGCGCGGGTACTCAAACATTTTGACGTGGAAAACGCCAAGCGCGTGCGGTTTAAAGAGTTGCAAGCCGGCGATTACGTGGTACACCGGGACTATGGCATTGGCCGTTACCTGGGCTTAGAAGTAATGAACGAGCGCGAAAACCCGACCGACTGCCTGATGATTGAATACCGCCGCGGCAGTAAGCTCTATGTGCCCATGTATGATTTTAAGAAAGTACAAAAATATATTTCAGCCGGCGGAAAACGTCCTACCTTGGCGGTACTGGGCGGAACTACTTGGAAAGAGATAAAAAAACGCGTTACCGAGCAAGCCCAAAAAGCCGCACAGGAAATTTTAAAGTTAGAAGCCAAACGCCAAGCAGTCGGTGCGCCCGTTATTATTGGGGACGCGCGTTTAGAGCAAGAATTTGCCGACTCGTTCCCTTATGTGCTGACCCCCGGCCAGGAACAAGCCATTAAAGACACGTTGCACGATTTGGATCTACCAAAACCCATGGACCGCGTATTAGTGGGCGACGTAGGCTTTGGCAAAACCGAAGTTGCCATGCGCGCCGCTCTAAAAGTAGCTTTGGCAGGCAAACAAGTTATGGTATTGGTACCCACCACCATTTTAGCCGACCAACACTATAAAACCTTTGTAAAACGCATGGCGGGGTTTCCCCTCAATGTGCGTATGCTATGCCGCTTCCAAACTAAAAAAGAACAAAAAGCAGTCCTTGCGGAACTAAAAAGCGGGCTGTGCGACATTATTATCGGTACACACCGGCTCCTGAGTAAAGACATTGGGTTTAAGGAACTGGGGCTTGTTATTATTGACGAAGAACACCGTTTTGGGGTAAAACAAAAAGAAAAAATCCGCGCTTTAAGCCTGGGCGTGCACTGTTTAATGCTCAGTGCCACCCCTATTCCGCGCACGCTTAACCAATCGCTCTCTTCCTTGCGCGATATTTCGCTCATTGATACGCCCCCCCGCGGGCGCACCCCTATTAAAACAGTAGTTACGGCGTGGAACGACGAACTGGCCGCCGCCGCTATTAACCAAGAACTGGCCCGTAACGGCCAGGTGTATTACGTCTATAATACGGTGCGGGATATGGAAGAGCGGCTTGCTTTTTTGCGCAAACTGGTGCCGCAAGCGCGCATTTGTATGGCGCACGGACAAATGGACGAAAAAGAGTTGGAACAAACGCTGTGGGATTTTAACCAAGGTAAATATGATGTGCTCTTGGCCTCCACTATCATAGAGTCCGGCATAGACATCACCAACGCCAACACCTTAATTGTAGAGGACGCCCAAAATTTTGGCCTGGCCCAGCTCTATCAGTTGCGCGGGCGCATTGGCCGCGGGGACCAAAAAGCCTATTGCTATTTATTCCACCCGGATTGGCTCTTTAAAACCGCCCCGCAGGAAGATAATTCCTATGCCGATTTAGCCGCCGTGTACCTCAAGCGCACCCCGCAAAAGGACCCCACCGCCCAGGCCAAAGAGCGCCTGTCGGCCCTGATGGAATTTGGGGAATTGGGCAGTGGGTTTCGCTTAGCGCTTCGGGATATGGAAATCCGCGGGGCGGGCGAGCTACTGGGTTTTAAACAGCATGGCTATGTAAATGAAGTAGGGCTCTCTTTATATTGCGATTTGGTAGCCAGTGAAGTGCGTAAATTAAAAGGCAAACCGGTGGAGCGCAAACTGCAAGCCAAGGTAAATTTGCCCCTTTCAGCGTTTATCCCGCCCGATTACCTGCCCGACGAGGCCGAACGCCTTAAAACCTATAAAGAGCTTATGAGTGCAGACACCACGCAAACCAAAGCCATTTTAGCGCGCCTGGCTGACCAATGCGGCCCCGTACCTGCGGAGATTGAAAACTTGGTCCAAGTAATTGCACTAGCCAACCAAGCGGGTAGTTTAGGGATTTATCAGTTGGATTGGACGCACCCCGGGGTAGAACTATCGTTTACCAAGCACGCCGCCCTGCCGGCAGATCTGCCCGAAAAATTGCTCCTGGCCTACGGACCGGAAGCAGTCCAGTTTTTGCAATCTAAAAACGGATACGGCCTGCGCCTGGCATGCACCGAGAAAGAAAACCCCCTCTTATTCACCCAACACATACTGGCCTTTTTAACCCGTCTTTTCCAACCGCAAAAATGATATAGTATAGGTATGCGACACGTTACACTTTGTTTAGCTATTTGTTTGGGGTTGGCCGCCTGTCAAAAGGACTCTGCCACTGCGCCTAAAACACAAGCGGCGGCCCAGGTGGGTAATGTAACCATCACACAGGCGGATGTGGACCAGGCCCTGGAACTTCTTAACGAGGACGACCGCCATTTTGCCCAAACCCCGCTTGGCAAACAAAATTTACTACAAGTCTTAACGCGCGAAAAACTCATCTTGGCCGACGCCCGCGCTACGGGCCTGGAACAGGAAAAAGACTATCAACAAGCTATCCGGCAAAAACGGGCCGAGCTGGACCGCGCCTACACGCAATTTGAGCAGGACGCGCTACTTCGCACCTGGTATGAAAAAAACGGCGCGCAATTAGAACCTACCGAAAAAGAAATCAAAGCCTATTTTGACCAATACCCCTACGAAATGACCCTCAAACAAATTATCATAGACAACGCCCAAACGGCCGACCAGGTTCTACGCACGCTAAAGGCGTCCCCCGGGCGTTGGAACGAAATGGCCCGCCAATACTCTATTGCCCCCAAACACTTGCAAATACTGACCGTCATGCCCGGGGAATATTTGGAAAATTTGGAAGTTATTGCGGCCAACTCCCCCATTGGCAAAGCGCAAGGGTTCTTTAAAACACCGCTTGGATTTCATATAATAATGAAAACGGGGGAAAATAAACTCTCGCTCAAACAAGCAGAGCCCCGCATTAAACAGGTATTACAACAACAACGTATTGACGAATTATTGGAAACTTTAAAAAACACGTACGAGGTTACTATTTATGACGAAAACAAATAAACTATTAGTTACTTTATGCGCCCTAGGCTTAGGGCTAAGCGCACAAGCCAAAGTAATGGAATCCTCCGTTGCTACCGTGAACGGCAAACCGGTGCTCGCCTCCGAGTATGACTCCTATTTACAAAACGTAGTGGAACAGTACGAAGCTACCGCCCCGCAATTTTTAGCCCGCCCGTACGCCAAAGATTTACTGGGCAAAGAAGTGCTCAAAGATTTAATCTCTAAAGAGCTTGTCAACCAAGCCGCGCAAGAAGCTAAAATTACGGTGAAAGATTCGGAACTGGACGAAGGACTCAACGAAATTAAATCCCGCTTTGCCGTGGACGAAAAAACCGGCCAGGCAGACCCCAAAGGCGCCGAAAAACGCTTTACCGAGGCGCTTAAAAAGCAAGGGATGTCCCTTAAAACCTACAAAGCCAAACTTTCTAAAGAAATTGCCGCGCGCAAATTGCTAGAGCAAGAGCTTAAAAAAACCGTTAAACCGGTAGAAGAGGCCGATGCCAAAGCCTTGTATGACGACGTGCAAGCCGTGCTTAAAAACAACACCAAAAAAATCAAAGCCATGGAAAAGGACAACCCGCAACACTTGCAGGAAGTACAAGCCATTGCCGCCAAATTAAAACAACTCTCGGCCGAACAAGTGCGCATTGGGCACATCTTTTTAGCCACTCCTGCGGGTATGTCGGCCGCGGACAAAAAAGCCAAAGAAGAGCTAGCCAAAAAAATTAAGCAAGAGCTTAACAACGGCATGGACTTTTCTACCGCCGTCAAAAACTATACCGAAGACCAACAAGCTTTAGCCTCGGGCGGAGATATGATTTTAATTAAAGGCATGGCCCCCAAAGAAATTGACGCCAAAGCATTTACCTTAGCCGTAGGCAAAGTGAGCGAGCCCATTAAAACGGACCTGGGCTACCACATCATTAAGGTAAAAGAAAAACGCGCCGAACGCACCATTGAATTTGACGAAATCAAGAACGATTTGGGCCAATATATTGCCCAAACCCGCATCTTGGAAGCGCAAGCCAAATACTTGGCAGACTTGGCTGAAAAGGCAGACATCAAAGTAACCAAAGAGTTTGAAGTAGATAAAGTGATTGCCGAAGAGAAAGCAAAAAAAGAAGCACAAAAAGAAGAAGTAAAGAAATAACTTTTTCCCCCTTATACCCCCTCGCCCCTGGAGGGAGAGGATGCCCGCAGGGCAGGTGAGGGGGTATTTTTTATGTTAAAACCTACGATTCTAATTACAGCCGGCGACCCACTAGGCATCGGGCCCGAAATCACCGTAAAAGCCCTCAAAGACACACGCGTCCAACGTGTGTGTACCCCCATTGTCATTGGAGAGGTCCACTCCTTAAAAAAAGCCGGATTTACGGACAATTTAGCCGCCCTTATTCCCCTGGATATGCCCGGCAAATTAACAGGCCGCCCGCGCCCCACGGCACTAGGGGGTCGGGTCAGTTTTCAAGCGGTGGAAACAGGCATTAAGCTAGCCCTTAAAACAGGGGCCCCCCTAGTAACTGCGCCTATTAACAAACAAAGTTGGCATTTAGCGGGCGTTCCGTTCACCGGGCACACGGAGCTGTTACGCGCGCGCACCGGGGCGGAGGGACTTATGATGTTTTGCGCCGGAAATATCCGTTGCGCCCTGGTAACCGAGCATTTTGCCGTAGCGGATTTGCCTAAACTACTTACCAAAAGCCGCGTGCAAAAATCGGCCTTACATTTTATAACCGCTTTGCAAAAAATGGGGATTAAACACCCCAAAATTGCACTCTGTGCGCTTAATCCGCACGCCAGTGATAACGGCCAATTTGGCGCGGAAGAAAACCGTGTGTTGGCCCCGGTCGTACGCACGTTACAAAAGCAAGGGTTTCACATAGACGGGCCGGTGCCGACGGATGCGGCGTGGCTGGCACACTTGCGCGGGCAATACGACGGCGTTTTATGTATGTATCACGACCAGGCCTTACTGGGCTTAAAACTAGCCGCCCAAGAGCCCGCCGTACACATCACAGCCGGGCTACCGTTTTTGCGGGTTTCCCCCACCCACGGTACCGCGTTTGACATAGCCGGGCAACACAAAGCCAACGCCCAAAGTATGGTGTCGGCTATAATGTTTATACGAAAAGAACAATCTCATTAAAATACATATTTACGATAAGGAACTCCTCCCCCCTCACCACTACTTTCAAAAGTGGCAAAACTTTTACACATTTCATCCGCTCGACCGATTTTAGTACTTCTTGCCAAACATACATTTCTATTTAATATATCTCCATCATTAGCATAAATTCTCAGCTGAGTACCATCTGATAAATCCAACCAACCCGAAACAGAATAGAGACCATCCAAGTTTGGTTTAATCGTAAATTTACCACATGAAATGGACTCAATATAATAACTATCCGCTCTTTTTTCACATACTCCCGGAATTGAAATATCCAAATTCTCTATGCTAGTGGCAGGAACACCATTTGCCAATACATACAGGTATTTTGCATCAGCCAAACTACGCACTAATGGCATCATACTTGCCATCCGGCTTTTATCTACGGCCTTTTGGTACTGTGGCACGGCTACCGCCGCCAAGATACCTATAATTAACACTACTACTAATAACTCAATCAACGTGAACCCGTTATTCGCGCAAAAACGACCCCACCTTGTATTTTTATTCATAAGATATATCCCTCCGTTTATATGGGTGCTACCGTTAAAATTTACCAAAAAAAAAAAACGAGTCAAGGCCTATAAAACAAACAGCCAACAACCACGGCAAAAACTACGCAACCAGGTCCAAATTTGGTAAAATGTATGCGTAGGTTTTTTATGAGCAACATTGTGTATTTTGAAACGCTGGACTCCACCCAGACGTACCTCAAACAACATTTTAACGAACTAGCCGACCAAACCGTTGTAACGACGGATACCCAAACCGCTGGCCGCGGCCGCTTTGACCGCCGCTGGGTGAGTGAGCCGGGCGGGCTGTATTTTTCCGTTTTACTCAAACCCCAAAAAACCGATTTTCTAG
Organism: Candidatus Avelusimicrobium pecoris; assembly: GCA_902761975.1. Classification (GTDB taxonomy): domain Bacteria; phylum Elusimicrobiota; class Elusimicrobia; order Elusimicrobiales; family Elusimicrobiaceae; genus Avelusimicrobium; species Avelusimicrobium pecoris. The sequence goes on from CACWMG010000017.1 coordinate 26,579, forward strand.
CCAATTTAACCCAACTTTTGGCCCTGTGCGTGTGCCAAGCGGCCGAACAGTACGCCGTGCAACCCAACCTAAAATGGCCCAACGACGTGCAAGTAGCCGGCAAAAAACTCTGCGGCATTTTAAGTGAAGCGATCACCCAAAATGGGCGCGTAGCCGGGCTTGTCATGGGTGCGGGGATCAATGTAGCGCAAAAAGATTTATCCCACGTGGGCCAGCCGGCAGTGTCGCTGCGGGAACTGGGCGTACATGTAGCCAAAGAAGATTTTATGCAAAACGTGCTGGACTTATTTTTCCAAAGCTATCCGGCCGTAGTAGCCGAAGGGTTTAGCGTCATCCGCCCGGCCTATAAAGAACGCTTCCCTTTTTTGGGCAAACAGATTTCTATAAAAAACGGTACCGCCGCTGTAACCGGTATCGCACAAGATTTATCCCCGCGGGGCACGCTGATGCTTAGCACCCCAGGTGCCACGCAGGAGATTTTAATAGGAGACTTACTAGTATGAGTGAAAGTTTAATCGGGCAAGCGGTTAACGTTACGTTAATCGGGATGTCCGTGGTATTTGTGTTCCTAATCGTCCTCGTGTTTTTGATGAAGGGATTAGGCGTAGCCGTGCGCGCAATGGAAAAATACTTCCCGCAAACCGTACCGGCCGTGCAAGATAATGCGTTAATCGCCGTTGCGATTGCCGCCGCTAAAAAATTTCAAGGTAAATAGGAGAAATTATGAAAAAAATTAACTTTATGCTCACCGCGTTTCGCGACGGGTTTCAATCCGTGTACGGGGCGCGCGTACTCACCAAAGACTTTATGCCCGCTGTAGAAGCAGCCCGCCATGCCGGTATTAACCACATGGAATTTGGCGGTGGGGCCCGCTTCCAAGCGCTCTATTTCTACTGCAACGAAAACGCCTTTGATATGATGGACACTTTCCGCAAAACCGCCGGCCCGGATGCCAACTTGCAAACCCTCGCCCGCGGCGTGAACGTAGTGGGGTTAGATAGCCAATCTTCCGACGTTATTAAAGCCCACGCCCAACTGTTTAAAAAACACGGCACTACCACCATCCGCAACTTTGACGCGTTAAACGACGTGAACAACCTCATCTATTCCGGTAAATGTATCCACGAAGCCGGCCTCAAGCACGAAGTGTGCGTAACCATGATGTCCTTAGCCCCGGGTTGGGACGCTACCGGCAAAATCCACACCGAAGTGTTCTACGAAAAAATCTTGCGCCAAATTTTAGATTCCGGCGTTCCGTTTGATTCTGTTTGTTTCAAAGATGCCTCCGGCACTTCTACGCCGCACACCGTGGGTAAAACCATGGCTATGGCGCGCAAACTACTGCCCAAAGGCACCAAAATTGTGTTCCACACGCACGAAACCGCCGGCAACGCCATTGCCTGCTGTTTAGCCGCTATTGAAAACGGGGCCGACAGTCTGGACCTTTCCAGCGCGGCACGGAATATACGTTAGATATTGACCCGCACAAAATCCAAGAAGCGGAAAACGTATTTAAAGATTGTATGGCTAAATACTTCTTACCGCCCGAGGCTACCTCCGTCAACCCGATTATTCCGTTCTCCCCCTTGCCCGGTGGCGCGTTAACCGCCAACACGCAAATGATGCGCGACAACGGAACCTTTGACCGCTTCCCCGAAGTAGTCAAAGCCATGGGCGAATGTGTAAAACTGGGCGGGTTTGGTACGTCTGTAACGCCTGTTTCCCAATTCTATTTCCAACAAGCCTACTCCAACGTCATGGCCGGCCCGTGGAAAAAAATTACCCCCGGCTACGGCAAAATGGTACTGGGCTATTTTGGTAAAACCCCCGTGGAGCCGGACCCGAAAGTGGTAAAAATTGCCAGCGAACAACTGGGCCTGGAACCCACAAAGAAAACCGTGTTGGAACTCAACGACGCAGACCCCAAAAAAGGCCTCAAAGTAGCCGAGCAAAAACTCAAAGAAAACAACTTGCCCATTACCGATGAAAATAAATTTATCGTGGCTACCTGCGCCGACAAAGGCATCTTGTTCTTAAAAGGCCAATCCAAAATTAACGGGATCCGCTGGGCCGCAGACGCTAAAAAAGCCGCGTCCGCTGACACAGGTGCGGTAAAAGTAACCGTTAACGGCCAAGCCTACGAGGTTATTTTTGACGGCGACAATGCCGCCACCGTCAACGGCAAACGCTACGATATTTCTACGTCCGCCAGTGACGCCAAAGCCCCGGCCGCTACCGCCGCCAGTGGCAACGGTGCCACGGTCAAAGCCCCGGTGCCCGGTGCAGTTCTGCGCTTTAGCGTAAAAGACGGCGACCGCGTGAGCGAAGGGCAAGAAATTGTCGTCTTAGAAGCCATGAAGATGGAAACCCCGGTATCTGCTCCGGCGGCGGGTGTCATCCACTTCACCGTCAAACAAGGCGACCAGGTACAAACCGGCCACACCTTGGCGGAAATTAAATAGGGGGAGATATGGACTTTGTACAAGCTCTTACCCAAATTTGGAACACCACCGGTATTCATATGATGGTGTGGCAGCAAGCCGTAATGATTGCGGTGTGCTGTTTCCTGTTGTGGCTAGGGATTAAAAAGCAGTTTGAACCGCTCCTCTTAATCCCCATTGCCTTTGGCGGACTACTGGCCAACATCCCCATGCTCCCCGGCGAAGAAATTGCCGGGCCCAATGGGTTTTTAGGCATTGTGTTTAACGCCGGGATTAACACGGGGCTCTTCCCGCTGTTTATCTTTATGGCCGTGGGCGCGATGACGGACTTTGGGCCGCTCATTGCCAACCCCAAGATGGCCTTACTCGGTGGGGCGGCGCAGTTTGGTATTTTTGCCACGCTCATTGGGGCTATTGGCCTGTCGTACGTAACCTTTGGGGACGCGCACCCGTTTGCCTTTGGCCTTAAAGAAGCGGCCTCTATCGGTATTATCGGCGGGGCGGACGGACCGACGTCTATTTATTTAACCTCCCGCTTGGCTCCGCAACTGTTGGGAGCTATTGCCGTGGCGGCTTATTCGTATATGGCCTTGGTACCGATTATCCAACCGCCTATTATGAAGCTATTGACGACTGATGCAGAACGCAAAATCCGCATGACGCAGTTGCGCCCGGTGTCCAAGCGTGAAAAAATCTTGTTCCCGCTTGTCATTTTGATTCTGTGCGCTTTGTTACTGCCGTCCGCCGCTCCGCTGATTGGGGCACTGACCTTTGGCAACTTAGTCAAAGAGTCCGGCGTAGCGGAACGCCTCTCCAAAACCTTGCAGAATGAGTTTTGCAACATTGTAACGATTCTCTTGGGCTTGTCGGTAGGTTCCAAACTACAGTACGACCACTTTTTAACTACAGAAACCTTGGGTATTTTGGCCCTGGGGATTATCGCCTTCTCCGTTGCTACGGCCTCAGGCGTACTCTTGGCTAAAGTGATGAACGTATTTTCCAAAGAAAAAATCAACCCGCTTATTGGCTCTGCCGGTGTATCTGCCGTGCCGATGGCCGCGCGCGTATCCAACAAAGTGGGCTTGGAATATGACAAGCAAAACTACCTCTTAATGCACGCCATGGGCCCCAACGTGGCCGGTGTAATTGGCAGTGCGGTAGCCGCAGGTGTACTCTTAGCTATCTTAGGGAAATAGTTGTTTTGCAAACGCTAAAACTCCCCGGCTTTAGGGCCGGGGAGTTTTTTGTTGCACTTCCATATCAATACGCTTCAATAATTTCAATTAACTTTTCTAGCGGGATTTCGCGTTGTTGGGCAGGATAAACAAACATGCGCACTTCCTTTTCAAGCGGGCTCCACGACATTTGCATACTGCGCATATACGCCCCACCCGCGGGGCTGGTAAAGTTATACACGCCAACGGTGGGAATATGTAGCGCACAAGCGGCATGTACCCAAAAAGTGTCCGGCGTGAACAATAATTTGGCCTGTGTGGCCATGGCGAGTGCATGTAACACGTCGTTACTATATATGCGCACATTTTTGGGCAGTGGGTTATTGCCTAGCCATTTGGTTAATTTTTTTGAAGGGCCTACCAGTACTATATTTTTAGATGAAAAATGTGCGCAAAGGGGCAAAATTTGCTGAGGAGTAAACGATTTACTCCAGGTAGATCCCTGCGGGTTGAACACCCAGAAATCTTGCCCTTGGAAGGTTTTTTCCACCCACGCTTTCCCCTCTTGTAATACTTGTGGGGGCAACTGCACACAATAGGATGTATTAAAAGTACCCGTAAAGCCTAGCCGCTTAAGCAGGGCCTCATAGCGCTGGGTAATATGCACTCTATCCGGGTTTAACGAAACCGTTAAATTGTACAAGGGGAATTTTTCGCGGTTTAGCCCCACCGCCCAGCGCGGGGCTAAACACTTTAAAAATACAAGACCCGACAGCAAGGGCCGTTCGTCCACATCCACAAACAAATCATACTTTTCCCGCCGTAATTTTAGCCCCATACTGAGGAGCGAGAAAAACCCCTCCGTAGCATACCAAATGCGTTTTACAAAAGGGTTTGCACGAAAGATAGGGGCCGTCCCGCGGCACGCTACTACATCCAGTGTAGCTTGCGGGAATAATTCTTTAAGCCCACGCAGTAACGAGCTTCCCGCCACCGCGTCGCCCAGTTTATTATCGTTACGTAGCAAAATCACTTTACGCACTTGCAAAGGGTCATACGGTTGCTGGGTGGTATTTCTCCCCAGAAAAGGTGCAATAAGTTTGCCCCGTTGCGCGCGCAACCAATTATTTTTCCGTCGATTCCAAGTTCTAAAGTCCATACGTGATGTTCCGGGCCTACCGTTCTTAAATTTTTACTTTGCCCAGTGGTTATTTTGAAACAAACTGGTTACACTTTTATCTAACGCCAGTACTTCCTGTTCCAAACGGGCATAGTCCTCACTATTTTTATCTAACGAGCTTTCTAACCCCTTACTACGGTCGTGGCGCAAAAACCCCTCCGGGGTAATAATTGCCAAGTTGCTTCCCTCCGCAATAAAGGCGCGGTGGGCAATAGCGGGGTTTAACCCATCCACCCCCAAGGCCGAAAAGGGAGCTTTTAAACTCAGTAAATGGAATAACGTGGGGATTAAATCCAACTGAGACACCGGGTACTCCACCGTACGCGGCGTTAAAAGGCCCGGGGCATAAATTACCAAGGGGATACGAAATTTTTGATAAATGTCATCTGCACGCTGGGCTAAGCCCAAGGTATGGTCTGCCATCAATACAAAAATGGTATTATCCAGCCACCCCTCTTGGCGGGCGCGCTCCATGAATTTCCCGATAGAATAATCGGCATAAAACAAGGTGTTTAGGTATTTATTTTCTTCGGTCGTACGGGGGTATTTTTCGAATTGCGCCGTGGTTATATTAAAGGGGGTATGCGTGGTACCCGTAAAAGTGAAAATAAAAAAGGGCTTTTTTTCTGCATGCGCCGCCGACGCTTTCTGCGCGGCAAATTGTAACATATCATAGTCATAGCCAAAGTCCTGTTCGGCCCGGTAGTCCATGAGGCGGGGTATATCTTCCATGCCGTAGCTTTCTTCAAAATGAAAGATATGCTCGGCCATATTGCACATTTGGTAGGAACTGCGTAAGGAAGATTGCACAAAAGCCGTGTAGTACCCCTCCTCCCGTAGCACCCGCGCTAACGAGGTAATGGCATTTAATTCCAGCCCGTCTGAAAATTGCCCAAGGCCCGGCACCAGCGGCACCCCGGCAAAACTGGCCCCTATCCCAAAAATACTACGCACTCCTACCGCATACGCGTTGGTGAACATCACGCCTTGGCGCGCCAACGCATCAAAATAGGGCGTTACGCCGTATGGATGATTTCCGTAAGCGTCTATGTAGCGCGGCGTCCAGCTTTCCAGCAATATCACTACTATGTTGCGCTTTTGCAGGGGTTTTTGCGTCTTAATACTACGTACCAAGGGATAATCGGGCTCTGTAAAAGTTTCCTGCGGGGAAGATAACAGTTGTTGCATCAGTGCCAATGCTTGCTGCGTGGGAAGCGGATTTTGCGTTTGTGCTTTCCCGCGCCGCAGTGAATGATACGCCGAAAATACCCCATTACTCATCAGCACCCCTTGGGCCGTACTGGTAGATAGTTTATTGAGCGAACGCATAGATAACGGCTTGCCGCTCACTTGTCCCCGGATTCCCAAAAACACAACGGCACACACGCTTACAAACGCCACTACACTTTTCCACACCGGCTGTGGCGTAGGACGATAAAACCGGTCAATGAGCCTAAAGCCCACTTTCACGAGTCCCGCAAACACCCCGGCTAACAGTAGTAGCGCCCACCAGTACCCATGGAGTGCATAGCGCACTAAAAACCCAATTTCATTTTTAATGTACAGCAGTTCCTCGGCTATGTGCCGTTTGGCTTCCGGGAAATACACAAAGTCCGCAACTAATACCCCCGCCAAAAACAATACCACCAAACACCCATACACATGCCACGCTTTTAAATAGTTAGCCGAGCGCACCGGCAACCACCACAACACAAGTAACGGGCTTGCAAATAGAAAAAGGATAGACGTATCAAAGAGTACCCCCCGTACAAAAGCCCCTACAATTTGCGGGGTAGAGAGGGCTTGAAACACGGGGTAATACGCTGCCAAAATAGCCAGGCGCACCACCAAAAACAGTCCCAGTAGCACGGCAACATACCCCACCCAAAAGCGCAATTTAAATGTAAAATCCTGTGGTAATTTCATATTATTATTTTACTCCACTTTTACTACAAAACGCACGTAATGAGCATTTTTCACATTGTGGATTGCGCGCGGGGCAAATACTACGCCCATGCAAAATAAGCGCAATCGCAATCCAACCCCAGTACTCATAGGGAATAATTTTGGTAAGGTCGCGCTCTATTTTTACGGGGTCCGTGTTTTTGGTAAGCCCTAACCGAAACGCCAAACGCTTTACGTGCGTATCCACCACTATGCCGGCGGGTTTTTTAAAATAATCGCCCAGCATTACGTTGGCGGTTTTGCGCGCCACTCCGCGCAAGGTCAGCAACTCGTCCATGGTTTGCGGCACTTCTCCACCGTATACCGCACAAATGCGTTTAGACATTTCTATTAAACTAAGTGCCTTGCTGTGGTAAAACCCGGCCGAGTGGATAATTTTTTCCACGTCCTTGATATTAGCTTGTGCCAAATCATACACCGTGGGATATTTTTTAAATAAATGCGGGGTAATGGTGTTCACGCGCGCGTCGGTGCATTGGGCGGACAAAATCACCGCGCACAGCAGTTCCCACGCGCTTTGGTGGTGCAAAGGGATGACGTGTTTGGGGTATAATTTTTTAAGTGCTTTGAGTAGCGGCAAGACGTCTTTAGTGGGCATACACTTTACTCCACACAAACGCGCCCAGTAAAATCAGTAAATCCACCAAAATAATCGTTGCCCCGGACGGGATATTAAACATAAACGAAAACCAAATTCCCCCCCATACGCTCACCGCACCAAAGCAGGCGGCTAGCCAAAGCACCTGTTTAAACGTGCGCGAGAGGAGCAGTGCCGCCACAGGCGGGATAATAAGCATAGCAGAAATTAAAAAAATCCCCACTACTTTAAACGCCAACACCACCGCCACAGACGTAATCATCACTAAAATTAAATTGACGGTTTGCACCGGCACCCCGCGCGTGTGGGCAAACGGCTCATCAAAACAAGCGGATACTAAATAGCGGTAAAACAGTTTCAGCCCTACGAGCACCACGCAAAGCAGTACGCCGCACAGCGCGGCCTCACTAGCGGAAACGGTTAAAATACTGCCAAACAAATACCCTAACAAATCGGTATTAAACCCGCCGGCAAGTGCGGTAAGCAAAAGCCCGACAGACAGCCCCGCCGCACTGACAATACCAATAGCGGCGTCCCCGTAAATTTTAAATTTCTCCGTAATCTTTAAAATACCCGCACTGGCGGCCATGACAATCGGCACGGACATATAGACCGGGCTGGTGGACGTCAAGAGCGCCACCGCTACCCCGGTTAAACACACGTGGCTCATGCCGTCGCCCATTAAAGACAAACGCTTTAATACCAAAAACACCCCTAGTAATGCACACGCTACCGCCACAAGCGTACCGGCCACTAAACCGCGTTGTACAAACCCATAGCTTAAAAACTCAAGCATGTTTTCCCTCCGCGTGCGCACACTCCGTGCAATCTTCGCCCAGTGGGCAGTGGCCGTGGTGGTTGTGCAAGTGGTCAATGGTATGTTGGGCAAAGGGGCCCAGTTGTTTGGCTACGGCGGCACTGTGGCAAAATTCGCTCTTGGTGCCAAAGAACACCACCGTTTTATCTACGTACATAAATTTGGAAATATGTTTGCCCACTTCGCCCGTGTCGTGCGTGATAAGCAAAATAGTAACCCCATGCTGTTGATTGAGCTCGCCCAATAAGTTAAAAAACATTTCGCGGCTTTGTGCGTCCAACGCGGTGGAGGGTTCATCCAAAATCAAAATTTCCGGGTTGCTTACTAACGCGCGCGCCAACAACACACGTTGCTGTTGACCGATAGACAAATCGTGGAAAATAGTTCCGGCATAGTCTCGCGTATGGGTTTTTTGCATAGCGGTGTGTACTTGTTTTAGGTCCGCGCGGCTGACGGCACTGCCTAGCCGCTGTGGCAGGCCCATCAGCACCACCTCTTCGGCCGAAATAGGAAAGCGGCTTTGGGACACCGGGCTTTTTTGCGCCAAATATCCAATCTTATTCCATGCCTTAAATTGGGCAAGCGGTGTGCCAAACAAAAAAATATTTCCCGCACCCTGTTCCAAGCCTAAAAGCAGTTTGAGTAAGGTGGTTTTCCCGCCGCCGTTGGGGCCGATAATGCCCACATAGTCGCCGGACTGCACGTCAAAAGAAACGTTTTCCAGCACCGGTACGCGGCGGTACGCAAAGCGAAGTTTTTCGGCCTTAATTACGCTTGGCATTGTAACCCCCGCGCCAAACTTTCCAAGTTGCGGCGCATTAAATCTGCGTAAGTTACATTTGCATTAAAATCTGTTTTAGAGATGTGTTCAATGGGGTATAACGGCAAAATTTGCGCGCCCGTTTCCTGCGCCACAGCACCGGCTAAACGCGGGGAGAGGGTCTCTTCGGTAAAAATAGCGGTCAGGTGTTTGGCGTTAATTTCGTCCACCAAAGCGGCCAGTTTTTTAGCGGAATGTTCCCCATTGTGGGACGTACCCGCCAAAGCTGTGAGTGTCAGGTCGTACGCGTCGGTTAAATTTTTAAAGGCCAAGTGCCCCACGTGCACCACTTCGCGCGTTTTGCAGGTAGCCAAAACGGTATTAAATTCTTGCGCCAGCGCGTCTATCTCTGCCTTAAATTTGGCTAAGTTTTCCCCGTAGGCAAGCTCGTGCGTAGGGTCTATTTGCGTGAGCACTTTTTCAATTTGCGCGGCTAATAATTTGGCGTTTTCCAAATTCATCCACACGTGCGGGTCCGCCGCGGCAGGCACGGAATCTGCTAATTTTACAACCGTGGCTTTTCCGTGCGCCAGGTGGGCCAAATCAGCCGCCCAGGGCTCCAGTTCGTTTGATAAATACACAAAGGCGTCCGCGTGTTGCAACGTGATGAGCGCGCCCGGCGTGGGCTCAAAGGCGTGCGGCTCGGCCCCCGGAGGCAGTAACATCAGCACATTGACGTGTTCCCCCGCCAGTTCTTTAGCTAACGTATAAGGCACATAGCCCGAGGTTACCAGTACCGGGTTATCGTTATCCACCACCGGGTTACGCACGGTAGAGGAAATAGACGCCCACCAAATCCCGGCGGCCACGAGCAAAAATAAAATAGAAAACAAATGCTTACGCATAAGGATATTATAGCAATTTCCGGGTGTCCCCCCTTTTTCAAAATTGCTAAAATAAGCTTATGAGTTACTTTTTAGCATTTTGTTTGGCCCTGTGTTGGGGCACGGCGTTTTTAGCGTCCAAAAACATTGTGGACGTGTTACCGCCCTATTGGGGGGCGTTTGCCCGCGTACTGGCGGGGCTTTTGTTTTTTGCGGTTTTCTTTGCGTTGCGCCGCGCTAAACTCAGCTGTCCCGTGCGCCAATTGTGGCGTCCGTGGACGATTAGCCTACTGCTCATTTTACTGCCGTTTGCGTCCCTGTCGTGGGGCATCCAACACACGGTCCCCACAGTGGCGGGCATTTTTAACGGCACGGTGCCGATATGGAGCTTTATTGCCGGGGCGATCCTCTTAAAAGGGGTGGACCGTTTTACCTGGCGCCGCGCGGCCGGGGTAGTCATTGGCCTAGCCGGGCTCCTCATTATTATGCGCCCGCAGTGGCAAGCCGCCCTTACCGTGCCCGCCGGGAAAATGGCTTTATGGGGATATTTGGCCCTGCTGGTAATGGCGCTTTCCTACGGCGTAGGCAACGTAATCACCAAAAAAATTATGGTGGATAACACCGAGCTTAACTGGGAGGCCAACACCTTCCACCAATACGTATTTGCCGCGGTGGTATTGTGCCTGATTTCCCTAGGGACCGAGCCCGCCCCCGCTTTGGCGGTATTTAATACCAAATTAGTGCTTTCTATTATCAGCGCGGGGGTGTTTTCGTCCGCGGTGGCGTTTTTACTAATGATTGCGCTGATGAAACGCTGGGGGGCCACACGCATGGCGTCGGTTACGTATTTTTCGCCTGTGATTGCCATGGGCACGGATATTTTATTCCGCGCCCGCACGCCGCACACACCGGAACTAATTGGCATGGTGTTAATTTTTGCCAGTTTGTGGCTGATTCAAAAACCGCTTAAAAATTAAAAAATCCCCGTGCTTAAAACACGGGGATTTTAACAATTTGACTATTTTGATTTTATTTACAAGTAGCAGTTTCCCAATTTACCGCACTGGCGGCCTTGCCAGAACAGGTAGTCCATACTGTTGGAGAACTCCAAACTATCTGGCTCCAGGAGCCACTACAAGACCCATCTGCCTGTATTGTTCCACTACAACTTATTGAGATCTGTGGCGAATTGCCATCAGCAGGCGTATAAGAAGCAGCCCATTTTACATAACTATTACAGGTTGTACCGGAAATATCCACGCACTTCTTTTGCGTTAGAAGTTGATCTCCACTTGTATCATAACTTCTGTCAATAGTTTCCATGGAAGAATAAGTTCCGCATTTCCCGTCCTTCCCTATAGAAGATACGTCACAGTAATAGCTGGAAGTTCTCTGCCCCTGTGTATCTCTGGACACTTCATAAGCATACGTATAGTTCCCATTAGGGCAGATCCCCTTACTAGTAGGCATGGCACCGGCACATTGGGCACTTGTTTCCTTAAAGGCATTTGATTCAGAAGAATATCTTACTGTGGAGATGAAGACAGGGGATAGCTTCCGGATTAAGGTGACCGATGCGCAGATTGTGAAAGACTATATCAGTGCGTCCGGGGAGACCTATACTATCAAAGTAACTTATGACGACAATGCTGAGATTCCCGATGGAGCTGATCTGGAGGTTGAGGAACTGCTTCCCGGTACAGAGGAATATGCAGATTACCTCACAAGATCTGCCAAGAAGCTCAATATTATAAGTGAGAATCTGGCTTTTGCGCGTTTCTTTGACATCACTATAGCCCCTGTGCTAAACTGAACTGATGGAAATAACGCCGCAGACAGTCGGCCGGCCAAATCCGGTTCCGTGGCCGGATGGCGGCCGCGATGAAGAAATAGAAGACGTTTCAAGAGGACTTATACATTGGATAGATATGAATTAAAAGTGAGCCTGGATGAGATCGACAGCCTGATCGCGGAGAGAAGGTTCCGGGAGGCTGCCGAGCTGGCGGATACGATCGACTGGACGCGGGTCCGGGGCGTGCATGTCCTTTGCAGGATCAGCGACCTGTATAAGATCAACAAGAGATACAAGGACAGCCGGGACCTGATGGAGATGGCCTACGAGCGGAATCCGTCCGGCCGCAAGATCATCTATTCGCTGTGCGAGCTCGAGCTGAAGCTCAACAACTACATCCATGCCCTGCAGCTCTACAACGCCTTTATCAATGTGGCGCCGCGCGACGCGGACCGCTTTCTTCTCCAGTACAAGCTCTATAAAAAACAGGACGTGAATGTCTACGAACAGATCGCGGTGCTGGAAGAGTTCCTGCAGCACGATTTCAGGGAGCGCTGGGCCTATGAGCTGGCGACCCTCTATCTGCGCGCCGGCGAAGACCAGCGATGCATCAGCCAGTGCGACGAGATCGTCGCCTATTTCGGGGACGGCCGCTTTGTCATCCGCGCCCTGGAGCTGAAAAAGTCACTGACCCCGCTCACACCCCAGCAGGAGGAGCGCCTGCAGATCCTCAAGGAGGGCGGGACCATTGCGCCCCCTGCGCCTGTGAAGGAGACGGCGGACAGATCTGAAGCCGAGAGCGGGGAGACAGGCCAGTCAGGCGGTGAGACAGCTGAGAAAACGGCGGAGCCTGCAGGAGCGCCGGAGCCTTCAGGGACTCCGGAATCTTCGCGGAAGAAGGACGCCGCCGGTGCGGGCATTCCTTCGACCGATACGATCCCCGCGGACCCGCGCAGCATTCTGCCCGCCTCCGTCCGGAAGGCAAAGCCCGTATCTGCTGAGGAAGCTGCGGCCGAAAAGGAATCCACAGCCAAAGAGGCGCCGACAGTCGAAAAGGAATCTGCTGTCGAAGAGGAATATGCAGTCGAAGAGGAAACTTCGGCGGAAACAGAGGGTGTGACTGAAAGCGGAGAACCCGCCGCAAGTCCCGAGGAGTACACGGATGTCCTCCTGCGCGACGCGAAGATGCAGGAGACGATCGCCCGCGGCATGCAGGAGATCGGAGATTACGACAGTGTCCTTGCCCAGGAGACCAGCGGCCAGCTCGCCATGGTGATGGAGGAGGAGCCGCAGGAGGAATCCCAGGTGGAGGGCCAGCTCAATCTCGAACAGATCATGTCCGAGTGGGAGAAGATCCGCAAAGACAGCGAACAGCAGCGGCTGGCGGAGGCCCGCCGCCGCGTCATGGAGCGGTCGGAGGAAGCCATGCGGGAGCTCTACGGCCATGAAAAGCAGGCGGAAGAGCAGCTGGAGAGCGGCAGCACCCGCTCCTGGAAGAAGGCGGATGTAGAGGACGGACTCCGCAGAAATAAACAAAAAAACAATAAGAAGCGAAGAAAATAAAAGCTGATATGCTGCTGAGACCGGCCTGCCGGCCGCGGCACATCACTGGTGCCAT
>CACWMG010000018.1 GCA_902761975.1 Candidatus Avelusimicrobium pecoris
CCCGGCAAACAGTTCGGCTTGTTTGACCGTATCAATCCCCAAGTCGGCTTCCATATCCAAATCTAATTCCAACATATCTTCGGGGTAACCCGTTTTTTCAGCCACCATAGCTACCACTTCTTTAGTAACCGTGGCTTCGTCCAAGTTGGCGGCCTTCGGCGCGGCGGCTACAGGAGCCGGGGCCGCTACGGGCGCAACTTGTACCGGGGCCGGAACTACCGCAGGTTGCGCGGCGACAGGGGCCACGGCGGATTGGGCAACGGGTGTTGCCGCAGGTTTGCCCGCGTTAGCGAGTACAAATTTAATGCAGTGACGGATCGTCGGGTAGTCTTTTAATTGGATACCGTCTTGCTGGGCAATACCGTAATGCTCGCGCATCCCGGCAAACAGTTCGGCTTGTTTGACCGTATCAATTCCCAGGTCGGCTTCCATATCCAAATCTAATTCCAACATATCTTCGGGGTAACCCGTTTTTTCGGAAACCATCTTCACCACTTCTTTGGTAACTGTGGCTTCATCTAAAGCAACTGCTTTGGGGGCGGGAGCCGCAACAGGCGCGGGTGCCGGTTGAGCTACCGGAGCCGGAGCTACCGCGGGTTGCGCGGCAACAGGGGCCACCGTCGGTTGGGCAACGGGGGTTGCCGCCGATTTACCCGCGTTAGCGAGTACAAATTTAATGCAGTGGCGGATCGTCGGGTAGTCTTTTAATTGGATACCGTCTTGTTGGGCAATCCCGTAATGCTCGCGCATCCCGGCAAACAGTTCGGCTTGTTTGACCGTATCAATCCCCAAGTCGGCTTCCATATCCAAATCTAATTCCAACATATCTTCGGGGTAAAGCCGCTACAGGCGCGGCGGCCGGTTGGGCGTGGATAGCGTTGACTTTATCTACAAACGCTTGCGAGCCTTCCATCACTAAAGACGGTTTGACACCGTGTTGGTAATTGTCTTTAATGCGTAAGGTGTTTTGTACCACTTCCAACACGGGGGCCTGTTGACCGGAAATTTGTTTAAGCCAAGCGTCGTGGGCGGCGTTGTCGCAAATGCGCGGTTCGCCCTCTTTCCACATGCCTTCTAGCAAGGTCATCCCCAGTTGGCTACCAAACCCGGCGGCCAAGCGCAAGGCATATTTAAAGTTATAGTGCCCGCCTTTACTCAGCGTAATGCCTTCCAGTTCCGGGTCGGCTTCTTTGAAGTTGGCAATGGGCGGAACAATGCCGGTGTTTAGACAGCGCACGGCAATAGCGTCTTCCAACCCGGCACCCATGGAGTGCCCCGTAAAACCTTTGGTATTGCTGACAATCACACTGCTTACATCTTTGCCAAAGGTAGATTTAAGGGCGTAAGCCTCGGCACTGGCGGAACCGCCGCGGGCCGGGGTGTAGGTTTCGTGCGAGATGAAAACTAACTGTTTGGCAATATCACTGCGGTTGAGGCCAAAGTTTTTCTCTGCACTAGAGACTAAGCGGTTCATCACACTGGCTACGTGGCCCACATCTAAGCGGGTAACGTGGAAACCACTGTTGGAAATTTCGGTAGCGAGCAGTTTGGCTAACGGCTTCATACCGCGTTTTTGGACTTCGCTCTCTTCTTCTACAATTAAGGACACCGCACCCATGCCCACAATCATTCCATTGCGGCGGCGGTCAAAGGGCAAGGCGGCTTTGGTAACGTCGGCCTCGGTAGTGGCGGCGCCGGAAGCTAAGAAGGCAGTTAAGATCCATTCGCTGACGTTGTCGTTAGTAATATCGTCGGCACTAATGACAATCACGCGTTTGCAACGGCCTAAGCGGATCCAGTCCTGCGCCACAGAAATGGCTTGTGCGGTGGAGGCACAGGCGGCACTCATAGCCGTGGCTGGCCCGCGCGCGCGGATCCATTGGCAGAAATGAGAGTGCGCAATAATAATGGTTTTTAAAATAAATTCCGACGTGAACGCTTGCGGTTCCACTTCTTTTTCTTTAAAGTTTTGTTGGTACCATGCTTCCATTTCGGCTTTGAGGGCCGGGTCGGTAATTTGGGCAATAAATTTGTCACAGAACGCGCGCACTTCTTTGGCGGTTTTGTTGTTTAAAAGGCCTTCCACCCGTTTAGTAAGGTCGCCCATCATGCTGTTGGCAACCGGGAAAGCAGAGGTAAAAATAACACCCGTTTCGTCAATCATTTCAGCGGGCAGACCCCAGCGGTCCGGCAAGTATCCGCCCGTGGAAGTAGGTTTGTAATAAAGTACCAGCGGAATGCCCGCATCTTTAAGAGCTAGCATACCGGCGGCAATAGCCAGCTGGAAAGAGCGGTCCATAGAGCGGACCCATTTAGCAGGCAGACCAAATTCTTTTTCTAAATCAAACGCACCGCCGCGGGCCGAGAGTTTAATGGCTTGCTCGGGCGAGGTTAAGCGCTCAAAGCGGTGGTTACCGTCGGGCGATTTGATAACAAATTCTACGTGTTTATCAATTTGTTTTTGTTGGATTTCACGGCTGACCGGCTCAATCATATTGCGGCCGGATAAAATTTCGTCCAAAACTCCCTCGCGGAAGATTTTGTCCCAGCTGCCGGGGCCGCCGGCGGCAATACCACTAATTACAATGGATTTTTTCATAAGTTCTTCGTCCTCGTCAATGTCTTGTAAATTTTGTGATGCGTTCACCACGGTGTTTGCTTGCGCCTTGACCGTTTGCGGCGCGTTGGTTTTTACCCAGTTTACAAAAGCCGGGTTGTAGGTGCTGTTGTCGCCAAACATATCGGTGCCTTTCCAATCTACATGGATGCCCGAAGAAATAAAGTTGGCAAACAAATCGTTAAACTCTACAATACCGCCTTTTTTGGGGTGGTTGGAAGCCACTACTTTAATGTCCTTTTTATCGGCCAGTGTGCTGGTGGCTAACGCAGAAAGTACACGCTTGGGGCCACATTCTACAAACAGGCGTACCCCCGAATCGTACGTGGTTTGCAATTGTTTAATCCATTCCACCGAGTGGGAAATCTGCGTGACCATAAGGTCTTTGATTTTCTCGGGGTCGCTGGGGTAAAATTCCGCAGTGACGTTGGTGGTAATGGGCATGGTAGGCGCGTGGAACGTAAGCGTATCTAAGAAGGCACGGTATTGCGGCATAGCCGGGCGTACAATGGCCGAGTGAAACGCATGCGACACCGGGATTTGCACCGCTTGGATGCCCATAGCGGTGAACATAGCAATCGCGTCGTCAATGGATTTGCTGGCCCCGGCAATTACAGTTTGCGTGGGGCAGTTTTTGTTGGCTACGGCTACGTAACCCGAAATGCGCGCAAGTTCCGGCTCTACTTTTTCCACCGGCGCGGCGATAGAGGCCATTTTCCCGTTGTCTTCCACGCGGATTTCACTCATTACTTTGCCGCGGGTGCAGACGGCTTTAAGGCCGTTTTCAAAATCAAAAATTCCGGCGGCTACGGCGGCGGCATATTCGCCCAAGCTGTGGCCCATTACAACGTCGGGCTTAATGCCAAAGGACGAGAGTAGGCGCATCATGGCGATATCGGCCGTTAAGACGGCGGGTTGGGTCATTTCGGTTTTCTTAATGGCGGCTTCGCGCACGGCAATTTGTTCTTTGGTTTCGCCGGGTTTGCTCCATAAGGTTTCGGTTAAGGTTTGACCGATAATGCCCACTAACAGGCGGTCTGCCTCGTCAAACGTGTCCTGCACCACCTTATATTTAGAGGCCAGGTCTTTCATCATGTCCACGTATTGCGAACCTTGGCCCGGGAACATAAAGCAGACTTTGGGTTTAATTTCGCTGGGGGTGAACGGATAAATGGATTTCATGCGCAAATGCAAGGAGTCCGTCGTCCACACGTCTTGCTTAGCGACAATTTTTTTGAAAAATTCAATTTTTTCTTTGAGTTTCTCGGGGCTTTCTACGTTAATGGTAACGGCAAAATGCCCTTTAGGCGCCACGTGGTTTTGGTACGAAATGCTAGGCAAGTACGTCGGGTCCAGCACGGCGGCCAGGGCGGCTTTGTCCAGCACTTGGTAAAGTTCTTCTTTCGTTTCGGCAGAGAAAGTCAGCACGTCGCTTTGGATTTTTTCACCCGGCACGTGTAATGTGTAGGCACCCGCTTGGGGAGCGGCTACTTGCACGGTTTGGGTGGGAGCGGCCTGCGGAGCAGGTTGCACCGGGATAGACGCGGCGGCCACCGGGGTAGCGGCCGGTTTATGTAGCAAGCTGTCGTTCATTTCTTCCATAGCTACGTGGAAATTGGTTCCGCCAAACCCAAAGGCAGACACGTTGGCGCGGCGGATTTTGCCGTCCGGCCAGGCCTCGGCCTTGGTAATTACGCGGAAAGGACAGGTGGCCCAATCCACATTGGGGTTGGGGGTTTCAAAATTGACAGAGGGCGGCAATACCTTATTATATAAGGCAAGCGAGGTTTTAATTAACGCCGCAATACCGGCCGCCGCTTTGGCGTGGCCGATTTGGCTCTTTACACTGCCTAGCCCAATGGTGCCCGGTTTAGCATAGGGGCCAAAGGTTTCGGTTAAGCTAGCCAGTTCCACCGCGTCGCCCACGCGCGTACCCGTACCGTGCGCCTCAATCAGGCCCACGTCGGCCGGCGTGTAGTCCACTTGTTCGAATGCTTTTTCTACGGCAATTTTTTGACCTTTGGGGTTGGGGGCGGTAATGCCTTTGCCTTTCCCGTCCGAAGACGCACCGACGGCGCGGATAACGGCATAGACGCGGTCGCCGTCTTTGACGGCGTCGCTAAGGCGTTTTAAGATGACCATGCCCGCGCCTTCGGCCATGACAAATCCGTTGGCACGCGCATCAAAAGGATAGGAGCCCGTTTCGGACAAGGCACCGATTTTGCAGAACTTAATGTAGGCAGAGGGAGACATCATCTGATCTACACCGCCCGCAATCGCCATGTCAAAATTCCCCAGGCGCAGCCCGTTGACGGCTTGGTCAATGGCGGCCAAAGAGGTGGCACACGCGGCATCCACCGTGAAGTTGGTGCCGTGTACGTCAAACACGTTGGCTACACGCCCGGCAATCACGTTGGCCAGTTCGCCCGGCATGGAGTCCTCGGTAATGGGCATAAATTTTTCGCGCACGCCGGCGTCCATTTCGTCCATCAGTTGCGCGGCGGCTTGCGGAGCCAGGGATTTATAAGTAGGGGTATCTTTTAAAATTTCATAAAGGAAAGGACGATTCAGACGCGTGTTGGACATCTCGTTCTTCATCCCCCCCATGGAGTTACCAATAATCACCGCGGTGCGGTTGTGGTCAAACTCTTTTTTATCGTAACCGCTGTCTTCCAACGCCATACGGGTGGTTTCAATGGCTAGGTGTTGCACCGTGTCCATCTGCTTGGCAATTTGCGGCGGGATGCGGTATTTTAAGGAATTGAATTTGAATTCTTGCGGGATAAATCCGCCAATTTTGGAATAAAGTTTATCTTCTGCTTTGTGGTCCGGGCTGTAGAACAGTTTATAGTCCCAGTAAGAGGCGGGTATTTCTGTAATACAGTATTTTCCGGTTTGAATGTTGTTCCAGAACTCGTCTTTATTTAAAGCTCCGGGCATGATTGCACCGATACCTACTACGGCAATCGGTTCCAGGTTTTTATTTGTCATTATGTCTCCTTATGCGGGGCCCTTTACCCCACATAGTTTGTTATATATATATTTTAGTAAATTTGAAAAACGGCCTGAAAATTTTGCGGCAAAAACCTTGACAAAACCTAATTTGCATTGTTAGGTTTTTTGCAAATTTAAGAACGCTTTTAAATTTTACGTCTTAAAAATAGAGTGGACAGAAACAGGCAAAAAGCAAATTAACAGCCGGTTTTGAATTTGCAAAATTCAAATTTGAATTAGATTTTAAAATCCAGGCTTGCAAAATTGAATGCGGTTTTGCGATTTTATGGTACAATATGAATACAATTTATTATGTTTTTGGATGTATGAAGAATACAGTCGGCTTTGAATAACTTTTAAAGCCCGAAATCAGGCCAAAAACGGTCGTAATGGGCACAATACAAACGGACTAATTACCCGGTTGTGTTGTGTTGAGCGTTTGTCGCTTTGCGATAAGCCGCGGCTGTTGTTATTGGACGACCTGATTTCGGCCCAGTGATAGCGGCCGTTTCGCATATTCTCCGGGAACTAGTAAATTAAAAAACTAAAACTTAGGAGAATGTGTATGCAAAAAGAAAATGCAGTCATTTGTCCCCCTTGTGGGGAAAACGTCGCGTTAGCGACAAAAAGAGAGGCCAATAAGCAAAACCTTTTTCTGCCCCTCCTACCCCGCCTTACGGCGGTACTCCCTCCACAAGGGCGGGAGATAACGACTCACGGCTTTACACTTATTGAGCTGTTGGTTGTAGTGCTGATTATCGGCATCTTGGCGGCAGTGGCCCTGCCACAATATAAGGTGGCTGTTGCCAAATCGCGCGTGGGCACCATGCTCAGTTTGGCCGCTAGTATTGCCAGTGCTCAAGAGGTGTATTATTTAGCCAATGGGCACTATGCCCGCACCCTTGATTTATTGGATATAGATATGCCTAATGAATGTACGCACATAAATACAATCTATGATACGGACGGAAGAGGAGAAATGCTTCGCTGTGGTAATTATTTTTTATTGGATAATGATCCCAACAACGAGACAGTAAATATTAATTATTGTCCCGAAAATAACACTAGTTGGGAAACTTGTCAAACAACCCGTGAAATTCACATTGCCTTCTGGCTGCAACATCGTATCTACGGTGCTGGAAGACGCCACTGTTGGGTATTTAACAATTCTAAATTAGGCAAAGCCGTATGTTCCAATTTAGCAGGTTTTGAATACGGAGAACCTCAAATAATATAGTATTGTCAAATGCAACCCAACCCCGCCAAAAGCGGGGCTGTAAACTTTTCAAACAGAAATTCGCAAGCAAACCGTATAAACAGATAGTATGGTAATTTCAAACGAGTTTAAGGCAAGACGCGACGCGGGCCGACGTAGCGTACTAACTGCGGACGGTGCGTAGCACCGCAGGTACGTAAGGAGGCTCGCAACAAAGTATTGCCTTAAACTAGGCAGAAATTACAGGAAATGAGCTAGAATTTTAATTCTTCTTCGGGTAACTCCGGCACCGGGGATTTGTGTTCCTCCTCCGTTTCCGGCGCGGTAGCGGCGGGCGCGGTAGCCGAGGCGTCAGCCGGGGTTTCCGCCCCTTTGATATGTTCCAACTCGTCAATCACACGCAGTAAGGTGGGTTGGAGTTTGTTGACATATTCTTGTTCAAAAGTAGCCAGGCGGGCCTCCAGTCGCGCCAATTGGGCGGCGCGGTCGGCCTCGTGCTTTTGGGTGGAGGCTTTAAGTTCCTCCAAGCGGTAATGCAAATCTTTCACTTGTTCTTTTAGGTCGGCCACTTCCAGCGCGGCAGGCACTTGCGCACTTTGCAGCAAAGCCGCACGCGGCGCAAACACAGGGGCCGCCGGGGCCGCATCCTGGGTGGAGGACTGCACTTCTTCTTCCAGTTCGTCCGGCTCGGCCTCTAACGCGGCGTGATACTTAGCGATAAAGACAAAAAGTAAAATAAAACAAACTACAAACCCAACAATTTGCCAAATGATGATGTTTTCCATAGCATTATATTACCATATTTTTGTGTTTATTTCTTGCGTTTGCGTTTTTTGTAAAGGTCCTCTTGCGCGGCCGGGCGGATGAGCCCACGGTGGCTGACCACCACAAAGCACATCCCAAACAATAAAACCCCTACCGCGGTGCATACCAAGGCGCGCCAGACGGGGCTAGCCGGCAACGGGCAAAGCCAATAAAACAAACCGCCTAACGCAACAAAGGCCACAAAATTCAGGACACTAAATTTAAATTCCAGTTTCATTTAATCACCGTCCCGGTTTTGCCTGTTTGATAATATACAATGCGGATTTCTACGCCCTTTTCTTTGGCTAGGCGTACGGCATCCGGGTGTAACACGCTCGCCCCGTTTAGAGCCAGTTTGTACATTTCATCAAAATCTAACACTTCGTAGCGCTGGGCTTTGAGATTTTTGTTGGGGTCGTCCGAATAAACCCCGTCCACGTCTTTAATCATTTCCACGTGGTCCGCGCCCAACTGGTGCGCCAAAAACACGGCCGACACGTCCGAGCCACCCCGTTTAAGGGTGGTGATTTCTTTATCTTCGCCAATGCCCTGGAACCCGGCTACAATGGGCACGTGTTTGGCGTTAATTTCCCGCGCCAGGCGGTCCCCTTTTAGCGTTAAAATATCGGCCCCGTTATGCGTGGCCGTGGTAACGAGCCCAATTTGTGAACCCGTAAGCGACACGGACGGCACCCCCAGGGCGCGCAAGGCAATGGATAAAAGAGCAACGCTGACGCGCTCGCCGGTGGTAATAAGCATATCCAGCTCGCGCTTGTCGGGGTTTTTGGCAATACTAAAGGCGTGGTCCAACAGCACGTCGGTCAAGTTGCCGTTGGCCGAGGCCACCACCACGGGCGTAAGGCCCGCGTCCCAACGCGATTTAATCAGCTGGGCCGCCAGTAAAAGTTTTTGTTTATTGGCTAGCGTATTGCCGCCAAATTTCATAATGCAGACGTTGGACATAATAATTAAAATTTTACTTCATGCGACGCATTTGTTTTTTCCAGGCTTTTTTGGCGGCTTTGTGCTTTTTGGCCGCTTCGCCGGAAAGGAGGTCTTCTACGCGTTGCGCTTTGACTTGCGCCAGGTTTTGCTCGTCCTCGTTAATTTTACGCTCCCAATTATCTAAATTGGCGCGCTCGTCGGCAATGCGCTGTTTCATATACACCATTTGGGCGTCCACTTGTGCGCTGACCACTTGGGCAAGCTCGGCCTTGATAGCGGGTTTTTGCGTCTCGGGCGCTTTTTTGTATTTTTTGATAAGCTCTTTAATTTGTTTGCGACGAGCCTTAAAATCGTCTTGCGTGGTAGAAACGGCCGCCGGTTGGGCGTCTTTGGGCTGATTTTTATGCGCCCAAGACACAGGGGCCACCAAACTCACCAGTAGCGTACAAAGGATTATTTTTTTCATACAACCTCCTAATCTAAGGACGTGTCTTTCACGCCCGCTTGTGCAAAACCGCGTGCGCGCAATTTGCACGAATCACACGTGCCGCAGGGTTTATCCCCCCCGGCGTAACAGCTCCACGTCAGTTCAAAAGGAACATTAAGTTGGGCGGCCAGGCGCACAATGTCCGCCTTGGACAAATACATCAGCGGCGCCAACACTTCCAAGCCCTCTGTAACCCCTTTTTTGGTGCCGCGGTTTAAGGCCTGGGCGGCGGCGGTGTAAAATTGCGGGGTGCAATCCGGGTATCCGGAAAAATCCACCGCGTTGGGGCCGGCAATAATCGCGTCGGCATCCACACTATCGGCCAAAGACCCGGCTAAAGACAAAAACAGCAAGTTGCGCCCCGGTACATAGGTAGAGGGGATACGCTCGTGCACGATTTGCTCCACGGGCAAGTCCGGCAACGCTTGCGACGCGTCCGTCAGCGAACAGCCACTGGCAAGCCAAGGAAGTGTAATGTCCAAAAAATGCGTTTTAACGCCTAATTTAGCGGCAATTTTTTTGGCAGATTCAATTTCGCGCGCGTGGCGTTGGCCGTACGTTACCGTGAGTGTTTCGCACGTGTATCCCTGGGACAAAGCCCAGTACAAGCACGTCGTAGAATCCAACCCGCCCGAAAAAAGCACAATTGCTTTTTTGTGGGGTTTAGACGTTTTTTGCACGGTAAAAGGCGCGGCGATTTTCATGTTACTCCTCGGTACGTTCGTTTAAAATACCTAAGACTTCAAATTCTTCCATGGCTTTGATGTCTTTGTCATTAACGGTGTCTAGGTATTTAATGGCGTAAATAATAAGCGTAACACGCGGATCCGCCGCACCGTCGGATGCGCTGTTATATTGACCTAGTAAAATGGCATCCGCCCCTTTACTGGCGGCAAACTTTTTGCCTTTTTCTACCCCCATTTTAAGTACTTCGCGGTCCGGCTTGAGGTTTTTGATGCGCAGTAGCCCAATGTTTCCATAAGGCTTAGTAATTTCTTGGGCACTGGCAATAACTTCCAAGTTTTGCACCTTGGCAGGCGAAAATTCCGGCCCTATCGGGATCCAATCCAAAGAACTGGTATCCAACGTGGCGCACCCAATCAGTAACGCGCACACACTGCTTAAAAACCCTAATTTTTTCATACACTCTCTCCTATTTATGCTGGGCGGCTAACTGCCCGCACGCGGCTAAAATATCGTTGCCCATGCTTTTGCGGACCGTTACCCCAATGCCCATGGCCTTTAGCCCGGCGGCAAAGTGCGCAACGATGCGGTCGTCCGTCTTTTCCCCCCGGCCTAAATTACACGCAATTAAATTGACGTGCAGTAAATAATTATCTTTGATGCTATAAATCCAATCAGCCAGTTTGCGGATATGCTCCGGGCGGCTGTTGATGTTTTCCAGCACGGAATATTCCAAAAACACTTGGCGGCCCGTCATAGCGATATATTCCTCTAAGGCTTTTTTGAGGTCGTCCAAATCAAACTTACGGTTGACGGGCATGAGTTTGGAACGCTCTTTATTATCGGCATTGTGCAACGAAATAGCTAAATTGGCTTGCGGTAAATCCACCGCCAGTTTATGCAGTTTGTCGGCAATGCCGGACGTGGAAATAGAAATGTGGCGCGCACCAATGTTTAGGTGGTTTTCACTGGAAAGTTCCCGCGCGGCTTTAACGACGTTTAAGTAATTAAGCAAGGGCTCGCCCATGCCCATAAATACCACGCTGGAAATACGCTCGCCCAGTTTTTCTTGGTGCAAGTATTGGAACCACATGAGCACCTGGTCTGTAATTTCCTCTTGCGTTAAATCGCGCTTAAAACCCATTTTGCCCGTGGAACAAAAACTACAATGCAGCGCACAACCCACTTGGCTGGAAACGCATACGCTCCACGTGTCTTGCGGTTTTAATAAAACAGTTTCAATTTGCAGACCGTCTTGCAAGGTAAGTAAGGCCTTGGCTACTTTGTCTTTTTGGGAAACAACAATTTTGCTGACTTTAAAACTTAAAATGGGGCAATCCTGCGTCAGTTTGGTGCGTAAATCGGCCGGCAAATTGGTGGCTTCGTCCCAGGACGAGATCCCTTTTTTAAACACGGCCTCTTGCACCTGTTTAATACGGAAATTGGGCAACCCGGCGGCTTTGATATATTCTTTAACAGTTTCAAAATTCATAGCTACTTATATTATACCTTAGTGTGGCAATCGGCCCGCTAAAAATTCGGCCACCGGACGGGTGTGCTTAATTTTGCTCAGTACAATTTTAATAGACCCCGTAAGCGGCACGGACAAAAAGGCCCCCGGCGCCCCCCACACCAGCGTCCAAAAAACCAAGGAAGCAATTACCGCCGCGGGGTGTAAGTCCATATCTTCCCCTAAGAAGCGCGGCTCTACCAGGTTGCCAATCACAAATTCAATCGCGCTTAATAACCCAAGCACCACAAAGAAATTGGCACTCACCCCAAATTGCAAAAACAGCACCGGGATAGGCAGTAGCACCGCCGTAATAGAACCCACACTGGGGATGAAATTAAGCAGGAAAGCAAACAGCGCAAACACCAACGCCAGTTTGACGTGAAAGCTAAACAGCACCGTGGCCACCAGCACACCGGTCACCAAAGACGCCATCAACTTGACCGACAAATACACAGACACGGTAGCCAACATTTCTTTAATAGCCGGGTTGGTAATGGGCGGCGTATTTTTGCTACCAAAGAGAAAGAAAATCATAAACAGCAAAATAATCGTAAAGTTAGACAACAGCAAAAAAAGCCGCCCGCCCAAATTACGCACCCAATCAAAAACAGGCAAGTCGTGTAAGTAGTTTTCTATGACGGTTTTGTCCACCGGGATGCCGTAGCCTTGCAAGCGGTTTAATAGGTCCGACACGGTAGCAATTAAGTTTTGGCGGTACAAGTCGGCCCCTTTTAAAAAATCCCCTACCGAATTAACCGAAAACGCCACCACTCCCACAAAAAAAGCCACAAATAGCAAAATAGCCAGCGTCAGCGCAAGCCATTTAGGAAACGAAAATTTGTGCCGCAAAAACAGCGTCATTTGCGCCAAAATAGTGTAGAGGAAAATAGAAATAATAAGCGGAATTAACAAGGCCTTGGTATAGACTAAAAAGGCCGTTACCACACCTGCGGCAATAATAGTTAAGCAAATGGCACTGGCTTTGGAATAATAATACAGTGGTTTATCTCTCATAAGTAGGCTCCCTGTTTTGCTCGGTTTTGCGGGCTAACTCCCGGGCCAAAAAAAGAATTTTACCCGTCAGGCTGGCAATATCATTTTGGCAAGCGGTAAGTAGCCACACATTTAGCTTAGCGGCCGTAAAGTTTTTGTATCGTTTGCAAAACACATCATATTCGCTGACAAATTCATCACACACGCCGGATAGTGCCTTGGCACGGCTGTTAAGCCCTTTGGCCGCCAGGGCCAATTCGCCGGTCCAATTTTTATCGGGCGTTTGGCGCACCTGGGCACGCAGTTGTACCCACACGGGCTCCAGTGCATCTAGCGTTTGGCGCAGTTGAGCCGTGTAGGTGTTAAACTCGTCGGCAAAGGCGCTGTCGCGCACCTCCATATTTTTGCGCAGTTGTTGGGAAATTTGAAAGAGCCGACGGCTAAAGTCTTTTAGCGGCCCGGTTTGTTGTTGCACCAACACACGCATGCGCTCGCTCTGCGCGGAAATTTGATCTAACAGTTCAGGCGTGTTCATAAGGGGAAGGAAAGGGTAAAAATAGAGCCAAGCCCCCGGTCCGACACGACGCTAATAGACCCGTGGTGTAAATCCAAAATGCGTTGCACCATGGGCAAACCTAACCCCCAACCGCTTACTTGACCGGTAAAATAATCGTCCACCTGGTAGAAGGGCTCAAAAATGTTGGCTACATCTTGCGGGCGGATCCCCACCCCATAATCGCGCACCGCTACCGAAATACTATCGCCGTGGTTGGTAACTTGCACTTTGATAATCTTTTCCATTTTATTATTAAATTTAATGGCGTTGGCCAACAGTTCTAAAATACACAGTTTAAGCATATCCGCGTTGGCGTTTAGCGTAAGCTGGGTGGAGCAATCAATTTCAATAAAGGTCCCTTTTTTGATGCCGCCGGTTTGCTCGGCCGGCACGCCCTTTTCGTTCCCTTCCCGGGCGATAGCCTTGGCCGCACATTCTTTAATTAGGTCTTTTAGCACAACGGGGTGTTTTTCCAGGGTGTTTTCATCCGCGCTGAGCACCTGGTTAAACGACATGAGCTTTTCTACCAGTATGGACATCCGGCTACCCTGTTTGTGAATTTCCCCCAATGCCTTGGTAGTAAAGGGAGAAAAATTTTCCTTTTGCGCTTGCGACAGCACCGCCTCCGAATAACCATTGATAATGGAAAGCGGCGTGCGCAATTTGTGGGAAATTAACGACAATGCCTTGGCAGACAGGGTATCATGCTCGTTCATAAAACTTCCTAAAATACAAAACGCAGTTGGGCGTAGAAAATATCGCGTTTGTTTTCGTTATGCACGGTGCGCAAGTGGTTGTACGCCATATCACACATGGCCCATTGCGTCAGCGCAAATGTATTGCCCAAGATAAAAGAGTGGTCCGGGTCGGCCGTGTAAAACTCCCCAAAGCGGTAGCTTAAATACAACGTAGCACGGCGGTCCGCCCACATGCGGGTCAAACGGGCTCCGGCGGTGTATTTGGGCAGTTCGTGCACGATATCGTAGCTTTGCAAGTACACAAGGTCTTGCTGGTCCAAAATACCGCGGAAGGCTTGCACGTGGCTAACGCCATCGGGGTATTGGAACGCCGTTCCAATGGCTTCAAAGCTAAACGCACGGAAGAAATTTTTGTGTAACCCCAGCGTGTAAGCCGCTTGGGAATAGAATTGGTCCTGGTAGCGGCCGCCGTCTAACCACAAGTCGGCACGTTGGCGGGCAAAAGCGGCCCCTAAGTAAGCATGGGAGTAGAGTTCATTGACCGCATCATCTTCCAGCATTAAAATCAGTTTGCTGGAAACGCCAAAAGCTTCGTACTCTTTTTTACTATTTTTGCGGTTGCTTTTATTTTTGAAATAATAAAACGGGGTGATGTTAAAAGACACCAAATCACTGGAAAAACCCATGGGCAATTTCACGGCATATATGGGGTCTTTAAAGGCGTCTTCGTCGGCATATTTGCCCTCCACACCTACGGACCAGTTTAACCCAAATTGCAACAAAGCCCGCGCTTTAACTTGGTTAAAGTCGGACGAGCCGGTATATTCCGCTACGCCGGTTATTTCCCCGGCGGATAAAAACAAGTGGGCAAAACCCAACAACACTGCTACGAGTAAGATTTTTTTCATATAAGATTATTTAACAAAATTTAGAGCAGTTGCGGTATATTTTTGTGCAAGAAATTGCTTCTTTATTTTTGGTAAAATAAAAGCATGAGAAGATTTTTACTATTATGTATCTGTTTTGCGGCTGCTTACGCACAGGCGGCCCACGTCATCCGGGGCCCGTATTTGGAAAACCCCACCCCTACGGCTATGACGGTGCGTTGGCAAACCAGTGCGCCGGCGGTTTCTTGGCTGGAATATGGGCCGGTGCCGCGGTGCAACCAAATTATGACGCTTACCCCGGCCGCCTATAATCATAAAGCCGTGCTTTACGGGCTAGTGCCAAACCAGGACTATTGCTACCACTTATATGTGGCTAACGCCGCTAAAGACGGCGTGCAAGAGCCCATTGACGGCACGTTCCGCACGTTGTTTTCCGCCGAGCGTAAAGTGGTCACTTTCTTGGCACTGGGCAACACCAGTAGTTTTACGACAGACCCGCAGGACCCGGCCAACCAGGCCCGACAAAACATTGCTAATTTAATGGCTAACACTCAGGCCGACTTTGTAGTGCATACCGGTAATTTGACCCACAGCGGCTTAAATACCGACGCGGACGCCGAGCTTTTTAAACCCTTTGAAGAAGTGTTTAAAAACAAGCCCCTAATCGTAGCCTTGGGGCCCAACGAGTACGGCCCCCAACGCGACAACCGCGACAGCAAACCCTTTTTGCAAACCAACTACTCCCGTTATCACGAAATGCCCTGGAGTAACGCCACCCCTAAGTATTACTATTTTGACACGGCCAACGTGCGCTTTATTGTGTTAGACACCAACCTGGCCGAGGGGGCCGTGTGGGCACCGGAAATTAACGAAGAATCAGCCCAAACCAAATGGCTTAAAACTACGTTAGGCAGTGCCACAGATAAGTGGAAAATTGTCATTATGAACACGCCCATTTATTCCACCGGGCCGCTAGGCCCTAGCCAGGAAGTAGCCAATGCGTGGACCAAAATTTTTGAAACCTACCGCGTGCACTTAGTCTTACAAGGTGGCGACGCAGATTATGAGCGCACGTTCCCCTGGCGCGAGGGAGAAACCCACCCGCACGGCGTAACGTACGTAACCTTAGGTACGGCCGCCCCCACGCCCAGCAAACGGGTTGCCAACGAACCTTATACGGCGCGCTTTGTGTCTGCCCGCCATTATGCGGTGGTGAACGTGGTGGACCGCAAACTGACCTTAACTGTGTATAGCGACACGGGCAAACAACTAGATAAACTGGAAATGTATTTATAAAATTTTGACTATAGCAAAACACCCCGGGCCAATGCCCGGGGTGTTTTGATTAGCCTACAAATTAGTTACTTTTAGCGGCTTGTTCTTGGCGGACTTTTTCAAATAAGTTTTCCACCGTGGCACGTTGTAAGAACGCTTCCCACTCAGCCGGAGTCATTTCAAAGTCGTCCATCACAATATAAGAAATTTCTTGGGCGGCTTTCTTCATATCTTTTTTCTGTTTAAGATATTCGTTTTCCAACTCTACGTAGCGGCTGGCAATGGCATAGTCCGTTTCGGCCACCGTATAACCCGGTTTTTCCGGCGCGGCGGCTTGGGGTTGTGCTTGCAACGTGTTCGTGTCCGTAACCCCGGAAACGGTTTGCGTAGAGGCCTGTGTAACAGTTTGCGTAGAAGCTTGCGTGGCAGCGGGCTCTACTGCGGCCGGTTGCTCGGTAGCGGGGGCCGGTGTTTCCGCCGGGGTGGGCGTAGCTTTTTCTTCGGAACGTAGCGGCTCGTCCCCGGTGGGGGTCAACAGTTCGCTATGGTCCTGGTCTTTGGGCACAAAAGTGGGCAGCTCTTCGCGCGCGTTGACGGCTTTGCCGCTCATCAAATTGGAGCACGCGGACGGATTTACAATAAAGTAAATGCTCAAAATAATACAAATCAAAATAAGGGTTTTCAGTAACATTTTAATCATAAAGTTCTCCTGTGCTTATAGGATACAAAATTTTGGAAAATTTTACAGGGGCCCTTTGGCCCATGAGGGGCTAGGCCCTATTGGGGGCGTGAGCGCGGATTATTTTGTAACTGGCGCACACTTTGCTGAAATTGGGGATTGGAAAAAATTTCGTTAATTTTGGCGGCAAATTCTTTATTATTTAAGTGTTTTTCTACCACTTTTACAATTTGCGGGTTTTCCTGTACCAGTTGTGCTAAATTTTGGGAGCTTAAATCCGCCAGGTCTTGCATTTGTCCGTTCGTAGCGGCTTGTAAATCTTGGTTAAAGTCTTGTAAATCGTCCTGAAAATCCTGCGTGATAGAAACAAGGGTTTCCTGGGCTTGCTCGCGTTGGGTGGCTGGGTCGGGTGCGGTGTCTTCCATATAAATGGGCGGGTACTGGGGTTGATAGCGTACCGGGTTTTGCATGGGCTCCGCTTGCGGGGCAGCTAATGAAACGGAGCGTTGTTGAAACGAAAAAGGCTCCCCGTCGTTTGCGTCTAACTGTTGTTGCGTTTCTACATGGCGTTGCCAGGCCTCATAGGTCCGGGCCGCCCCCATATATAAGAGGGCGGCTCCAATTAACACAATGAGTGCCTGGCTTAGCTTAGACATATTTATTTAACTTCCAACACTTCAATATCAAACACAAGTACCGAGTTAGCCGGAATCGGGCCCACTGGGCGGCTACCATAAGCCGTATCCGCCGGGCAGACTACTTTGGCGCGCGAACCGGGTTTCATTTGTTGCAACGCCTTCGTCCAGCAAGGGATAACGTCCGTAAGGCGGGTGGTAAAGGATTGGTTGCGCTCGCGCGAGCTGTCAAACACCGTACCGTCAATGAGCGTCCCCGTGTAATGCACGGTAGCCGAACCGTCGGCTTTGGCGGCTTTGCCTTTACCGGCTTTGGATAGTTTCATCATGGCGCCGTTATCAAGCACTTTAACGCCTTTTTCTTTTTTGAAATCTTCCAAATATTCTTGTTGGGACGCTTCGCGCTTTTCGGAAATTAGGCGGGCATCCTCTTGGTATTTTTGGAGAATTTGCGGCTTGTACGCTTCAATATCCGTTTGCGAGGCTTTACCCAGCAAACTATCGCGCATCCCCTGGGAAACGGCTTTATAGTCGTCCTCGTTATCTAAAATGAGTTGTTTTTTTAGGTTATCCCCCAGTAAAAACCCTAAGGAATAAAGCATTTTGTTGCGCTCGGCCGGGTCATTAGCGGCCGGCGTAGCGGTTTGGGCTACCGCCCATAACGGCGCACAACATACCAACAGTAAAACTAATTTTTTCATACATCCTCCTATTTTGTTTTCAAATAATTTTCCAGGCGCGTAACAATTTGCGCGGCGGCTTGCTCGCCCACCGCTTGCATACTGCGGCGCAACGAATCCGACAAGCGGCTGGTCCCCGCCCGCTCATGCACATTAAAGCGCGAGAACACAACCTCACGTTGCGTGTCCACCAAACTGACCGTTGCCCCACTGGAACACCAAACCAGGCCGTCCACTTTTTTGGAAGAGTAGTTATCTACTTCCGTGGTAATTTGCACGGAAAGCACTTGGTCCGGGTCGGTTTCGTCCACCACACCTAACCCCATTTTATTAAGCGCATCCACCACATAGGTAACTAGCACGTTGCTCTCTACGCCGCTTGTTTGCACCCCTACCAGTACGGCGGCCATTTTTTCTTTGAAAATATTTTTGTACGGAGCAAACGTATCGGGCATATAGCTAGCCCGGTTGGCTTGCAAAAATTGGTACGCCTCGTTGAGTGCTACGCGGCGTTCCACCAGCGGTTGCATTTGGTAGGCCACTTTTAAATCCGCCAACGGGTCTGCCGGCGTGGCAAATTGGCTAGCCAGCCCGGCCAGTTGCGCGTCAGCCTGGTTGAGCAGCGGCACTAAAACGGCGTTTGCTTTTTCGCGCGGCAAAACAGACAGCGCAAAATAGTGTTTGGTCGGAGCTTGTTTATCGCGCCAGACTTTTTCCACCTCGGCGTTGGCCATTAAATCGGTCACCACATACTGCCCCGCCAGCGGGGTATGTTGCAAAAGTTCTTGATGCATGTTGGCAGTGGCCTTGTCGGCCGCGGCCTCTTTAGTGGGGCCGTCCCCCGCCACTACGTAATATTGGTCCGCATCATATTTAGCCATTTGATAGCTGACCGTGTTTTTGTTGAGCCCGCCGCACGCAGTTAAGGCGCAGGCGAGTAAAACTAGTGTAATTTTTTTCATACGTTACCTCTTAATAAGCGGTCCGGTGGTGCAGGAAAACCCGCCCCCCCTTGGGGACCGCCACATTTTCAAAAGTATGTTGCCCTAAAACGGCACCGTTTTTGTCGGTAAGTTGCAAAGTAATGTTTTGCGTACCGGGCGCGACAAAGGCACGCGTCATGTAGATTTCGGCCGGCAAGGTGAACCATTGGCGGGTGTCGGCTTTTTCGGTCGCGGCACTAAGTAAGCTAACCGCCATTTCAGCCATCCACCCGGCAGACCCCCACTTTTTACCTTCTTTTGAGGAGCCGTCCACCGCGTGGCGCGCTTGCACGGCGGCGACCCGTTTGAGCACCGCCCGCGTAGCGAGCCGGAACCAAATACCGGGCAATTTTTCGCGTAAATCCTGGTGCATCAGCTCGGCCACGTCCGTCATTTTTTGCATTTTAAAGCGTTGCCCGTTAACGGCCAAATAAGAGCCTGTAATAAGATACGGTTGCGGCTCCACCACCGGGTAAGCAATAGTCACCGCAGAGCCCGTAAGCCCGGCCCGCACCGCGTTTTGGACTTCCGGCGCAATAGCTTGCCCCTCCACAGGGGAGTCGGCCATGGACATCAGTTTATGCCACGCCACTTGCACGGTTTGGCTTTTTTTAAGGGGTACCTGGCCCACGTAGTGCACCACAATCACTTCCCCATAATTTTGCCAATCTGTAGGGACGGCAAAATCGGGCTTGCTCCACCCGCGTTTTTCGTACGCTTTTAACGCGTTGGTACGCGCAATGCGGGCGTCGGAAAGTTCCCCGGTGGACTCAAAAATCACACTGGCCATATACTGCACAAAGGGGTCATCATTATAGCCGTGTGTTTTGTCGCCGCGTAAATGGTCCAAGAAAAACACCGCTTTGCGCGCTTCCACGCCGGCGGACATCACATCATTTTGCTGCAGAAAGTTCATAGCCCGGTAAAAAAACGTAAGGGCGGTTTCGTAATTGGCGGCGTAGTAGGGGGTGGTTAAATCGTTCACCACCAGGCGCGAGGCCGAGGCCGAAACACTTTTGGTGTAAGAGTCCGTAATGTGCTGTTGGGCGGCGGCTAAAAGCAAGTCACTTTCGGACGCGTTTTGCGCGTCGTGCAAAAGGGCACCGCGGTCCAAGTCGTAAAGTATTTCGTCGCGCGCCCCGTAGCTACTTTTGGCTTTGTCTTTAACATAGTCGGCCGCTTGGGCAAAATTACCTTGGGCGGCCAACTTATTTACCTGATATTTATAACGCAAAGAAGGCGCCCCGCAGGCGGAGCACAACACAACCGCACACACCGCTAGAAGCGCCTTGTTTTGCATAATTAGAACGAAACTTTACTGCGTTTTACGTATTTTTTAATTTGTTTTTGACCGTTCCACACAATTTGGTTCGTTTCAATGTCGATGAGTTTTAAGTTAGCTTGGTAAAACACCACAGCTTTGCTACCGGCTTGGTCGGCCACGCTTTGCAGTACACCGCTAAGCATAAAGTCCGCCCCCACTTCTTGCCCAAAGGCTTTGCGGGTAGCTTCGCTGGCAAATTCGTCTTGCTCCAAGCGTTCGTTGCGTACTTCGCCGCGTTCGTCTTTGGAGGCCACAAATTCCACTTTGCCCGAATTGATTAAAGCGCGTTGCATTTCTTCCACAAATACACCCGTGTTGATGTGTTCCATGGTTTTGTTGGTAACCGTGCCTACAATTACCACCGGCTCTTTGCCTTTGCGGGTCAAAAATTTGGTGTACCAGCCGCTGTTTAAGCAGTCGGTAATCATTTCTTGGGCAACCATTTGTGCGTCGGTATCGTTCCAACCGCCGCTCACGTCTTTAACCAAGTTGGTTTCTATGCGCGTTACTTTGGGCGCACAGGCAAACACCAAAGGCAAAGCGAGTAAAGCTAATACTAGTTTTTTCATAATTTCTCCTTTTTAAAAAACTTACACTTTATTGTAACAAATTAAAGGTACTTTTTATTGCATGCGGGCACACAAATCTTGCCCGGCCCAGTCCTGCTCGGGGTGGTTGCAGGTGACGTTGCCTTGTGCAATATCTACTTCCAGCCATACGGGCAGCTGTTTGTGTGAAACGCGGATCAGGCCGCCTTCCTGCAACTGGTATATATATTCGTGGCAATCTAAGTGCGGGCCTTGGCCGTTGCTTACCATGGGGCAAGGCAAGGGGACCCCCAGTTGGCTAAACAATGCCGTATAATGGCCATGGTGTTGCTGATAAGTCCCTTCGGCAAAAGCCAACGCGCGGCCCAATTCGGCGGCTTGACTAAGGTGTTTGCCGTTGCGGTAT
Source organism: Candidatus Avelusimicrobium pecoris (assembly GCA_902761975.1). GTDB lineage: Bacteria > Elusimicrobiota > Elusimicrobia > Elusimicrobiales > Elusimicrobiaceae > Avelusimicrobium > Avelusimicrobium pecoris. The sequence goes on from CACWMG010000018.1 coordinate 20,925, forward strand.
TTGGCATATTGCGGCCAAGAAAGCGCAAAACAAAACGCAAAGAAAATAAAGATAGCTAAAATAGTACGGTAAATAGAGCCGGTTTTGGAATGAAGCATATTTCCTCCTTATAAGAAAATCCAAAGCAGTACAAAATAACTCGCCATGAGCACTAGCCCGGTAGGGACGGCAATGGCGGCCCACTCGCGGCTTTTAATGCCTAATTTTTCGGCCGCCACAATGTTGGGCAAGTTGCCTTGCACCAGCATACTGCCAAAAGCCGCCAGTCCAATGACCATATAAATAAGGTCCGTGTGAGAAATAGTGGGTACAATTTCTATAGCGGCGAGCGTGGCATTATCAATAATGACGGAAACAGCATTGGCCAAAAAAAGTATTTTACCACCCAAGTGGGTAATGGTGCTTTGTGCCAAGGGCCGTAGCCCGGTACTAATCAGCGTAAGGGCCGCCACAAACATATAAATATGTAGCGTGCGGCGCAAAATGGAAGTGTAGTTTTCTTTATCTTCGCGGATATGCATTTGCAGGGTGGTACCGGCATGACGCGCGGCAAACCCGGCCGCCACGCTAAGCCCACAAATACCGGGGAAAATCCACCCAAAGAAATTGCGCAGTAAAAAGAAAAAATCCGCGTTGTGCGGCGGCACGGAAAGGGCGTTGTTAATAACCAGCCCCATGGGTTCCGCCAGTGGGGTCAGCACGGCCCCTAATCCAATAGCATAGCAGGCAAAAACGGTAATTTTGACGTTGGTATCGTGCCCTAAATTAACCACTTGCAATACTTCCGCCAATACCAGGGCGGACACCGTCACACTGACCATAGAAGACATCATCCCCAGTAAAAGCACCAACAGGGCGAAACTATAGCGCGGCTCCAACGCGCGGAAAAAGGCAAATAACACCCGGAAAATATCATCCACTTCTTCCTTCG
>CACWMG010000019.1 GCA_902761975.1 Candidatus Avelusimicrobium pecoris
ATCTACGGCGTTATCAATGTTGGCCAGGATATTAGCACGCGTAACCTTGGGGTCTTGGCCCGGGTATAAGCTATCCAGCGCGCCCGCTTTGGCTAAACTTTCAATGGTTTTTTTGTTGGCTTGGAACAAATCAATGCGGCTGCATAAATTATCCAGCGAGGTATAGGGGCCGTCTTTCTCGCGCTCTTTGACAATGGAAATACACCCCTCTTCCCCGGCGTTTTTAATTGCTTCCAGGGCGTAGCGGATATATTCTTTATCGCCCACTTTTTCTACGGAAAATTCCAGCTGGGATTTATTGACGTCCGGCGGTAAAGTTTCAAAACCCATTTTGCGGGCTTCTTCCAAATACGTTACAATTTTGTTTTCTTTATCGTCCGAGCCAATTGCGTTGTGGCCAATTTCGTTGGTTAAGGCGGCACACATAAATTCAATGGGATAATTGGCCTTTAAGTAGGCGGTTTGGTACGTAACCAGTGCGTAAGCGTACGAGTGGGATTTGTTAAACCCGTAGCCGGCAAACGCTTTCATTTGTTCGTAAATATGAGTGGCAGTTTTTTCGGAAATTTTATTTTGTTTGCACCCTTCCACAAATTTTTTACCGAACTTTTCCATGACCTCAATTTTCTTTTTACCCATGGCTTTGCGCAGGGTATCGGCCTCGCCGGGAGTGAAACCGCCCAGCAGTTTGGAAATCTGCATGATTTGTTCCTGGTACACCATACAGCCATAGGTGTCTTTTAATACTTCGGCCAGGCGGGGCGTTTCGTACGTGATTTTTTCTTGCCCGTTTTTGCGGCGCACAAACATATCCATCATGCCCGATTCCATGGGCCCCGGGCGGTACAACGCCACTAAGGCGGATAAATCACTAAATTGGCTGGGTTGGATTTTTTTGATAAGGTCGCGCATGCCGCCGCTTTCCAGCTGGAAAATACCCAAGGTTTTACAGGCGGAAAGCATATCGTAGGTTTTTTTGTCGTCCAGCGGGATTTGGTTAATGTCAAAATCCGGGTTGTGGCGGGCGCGAATCATTTTTTCCGCGTTATCAATCACCGTCAGGGTGCGCAACCCCAAAAAGTCCATTTTCAGTAGCCCCAAGTTGGAGCACGGCTCCCCTTCAAATTGCGTGGTAATAGATTCTTTGGCCCCGCGCGCCAGAGGGACATATTCGCTGACCGGGTCGCGCGTGATCAGTACGCCGGCGGCGTGGATACCGGTGTGGCGTTTTAAGCCCTCCAGTTTGCGGGCCATATCGTAGAGGCGTTTGGCTTGCGGGTTGGCGTCAATGGCAGATTTAAGCTCGTTAATTTCCAACGCTTTTTCCAAGGTCATTTTGGGGTCGTTTGGAATCATTTTGGTAAGGCGGTTGGCCTCGGCCAAGGGAACGTCCATGGCGCGGGCCACGTCTTTAAGCACCAGTTTGGCTTTCATGGTTCCAAACGTGATAATTTGGGACACGCGGTCCGCCCCGTATTTGCCGCGCACATAGTCAATGACGCGCTCGCGCCCGGCGTCGGACATATCAATATCCAAGTCGGGCATGCTGACGCGGTCCGGGTTTAAAAAGCGTTCAAAAAGCAGTTTGTTTTGGATGGGGTCAATGCGCGTAATATCCATACTGTACGCCACCAAAGAGCCCGCGCCGGAGCCACGCCCCGGGCCTATCGGGATCCCGTTGGCGCGCGCCCAGTTAATAAAATCGCTCACGATTAAAAAGTAGCAGTCAAACCCCATGGTAATAATGACGTTAAATTCATATTCCAGTTGTTGCCAGTAATTCTCGGGCACGTTGCCGTGCATTTTTTTGACCAGCCCCTTGCGGCAGAGGTCTTTAAAATACTCGGCCGAATTGGGGAACTGCGGCGGGATATCAAACTTGGGCAGAATAAAACCGTGTTTGGGGAACTGCAAATCGCACTTTTCGGCAATAACCAGGGTGTTTTGGCACGCTTCGGGCGTGTGGGAAAAGAGCGCACACATTTCGTCGGGCGATTTAAAATACAGCTCGTGCGACATTTGCATACGGTGCGGGTCACTTAGCGTTTTGCCCGTGGCAATACAAACGTGCACGTCGTGCGCTTCCCAATCTTCCTTTTTTTCGTAGTGGCAATCGTTGGTGGCCACGAGCGGGATGCCCGTGCGTTTGGCCACGTCTTTTAAGAGCGGAAGAGATTCAATTTCCTCGCGGATGCCGTGGTCCATGAGCTCAATATAATAGTTGCCCTTGCCAAAAATATCTTCGTACTGCTTGGCGAATGCGCACGCTTTCTCAAACCCGTCCACACTGCGCACATATTGCGATAAAAGCCCCTTTAAACAGCCCGACAAGCACAAAAGGCCGCCCGAGTGTTTGGCAAGTAAGTCCGTATCTATGCGCGGATGATAATAAAAACCGTCCACCCAGGCCAGGGAGTTTAACTTCATTAAATTTTGGTACCCTTCGTGGTTGCGCGCCAAAAGCGTAAGGTGGCCGGTAAGGGATTTATCCCGTACATTGTATTTGCCCTCTGTGATGTAAAACTCGCACCCGACCAAGGGTTTTAAGCCGGCTGCGTTGGCAGATTCATAAAAATCCAGCGCGCCATACATATTGCCGTGGTCGGTTAAACCCATGGCTTTGATGCCTTGTTTCACGAGCCCTTGTAAAAACTTAGACGGTTTGTGATTTTCGGAAATGCGCAGCATGCCGTCTAAGAGGGAATAGTCGCTATGGTTGTGGAGTTGTACAAATTCTGCCATAAGGGAACCTAAATGTTATAAGATATTTCTATGAAACATTATAGTAAATTAAAAGAAACACGCGTTTCTACGCGAACGATTTTTAAAGGGGTGTTGGGGGTAAAATTAGATACCGTGCGCCTGATTAACGGGCACACCTCTACCCGGTTGTATTTGGACCACCGCGGCGCCAGCGGAGTGATGCCCATAGAAGGAGATTACGTCTATTTAGTGCAACAATACCGCTATCCCATTGGCAAAGTAACGCTGGAAATTCCGGCCGGCAAGCGCGAAGCGGGGCAGACCTTTTTAGCCTGTGCCCGCGCGGAGCTAAGGCAGGAAACCGGGATGCGCGCCAAAAGTTTAAAACATATTATGAAGTTTAACCCCACCAATGCGTTTTCCAACGAAGAACTACACCTCTATGTGGCCACCGTCCTGACACGCGGCAAAGACGACCCGGACGAGGACGAGTTTATTAACCTACAAAAAATCCCCCTCTCTACCGCTTATAAAATGGTAGAAAAAGGGGAAATTTGCGACGCTAAAACGATTATTATGCTGCAATGGTGGAAGTTGCATAGCTCATTTTAGGCACATGTAAAGGCTTTTCAAAATTAGTCTGTGTGGCGTAAAAAGGCCCAGTATTGCGCCAGACGTTTTCCACTTAATATTGATAGGGCAAAACGTACGTATTATAGGAAATCCCCCCGTTATCTTCTATAGTTGAGTTATTATCCTCTGTTATGCTTTGGCAAGCCTCACACATGGTTTTATCTTGTGTTTTAGCGTAGCACTCTATAAAATTCTTTTTTTCATCATTTGTTGCAACAAAACAACGGGGTTATAAGGCCCGTCATTTTGTGCCTTTACTGGCCATTTTTGGACTTGCATTATGCCTTTAGTTTCCTAAAAGCTCTTTGTGCCCTTGCGGCACAATTCCAAAAACCTTAAAAATTGTACCCATATTATAACATATTGGCTAGGCCCTTTTTCCGGCATATCTAGGCCTTAAGACCCTGGCCTCCTACACGCTAATTACTTATAATGGAAATATGCGATACGTTGCTTTGTTACTTGTATTGGCCACCCCGTGGACCTTGCCTGCGCAAGGAACGGGCGCGCTTGCCAAAATGGATAAACTAGCCAGCCAAGCTTTGCACGTTAAAACGGTGATTCCTAAACAAGTGCCCACAAAAATTCCCGTTCTTCCCCCCGCTACTACCCAACGCTGGGCCCATTTGGAGCGCGTGGTGCACCGCCATATACAACCTGCTGCTAACGTACGGGTAGCCAATTACGCTAAACGCCATGAGGCCCGCGCCCAATACGCCGAGGTGATGAGTGAGTTTTTAAAGTTTAAAAAAGAAGCCGATATTTTTTTATATTACCGGGCCCAACAGGCACAGCATGCCCCTTTAGCCGGCGAAGAAACACGCCAGTGGTTGGAACGTATTTATGAAGTGGAACGCCAATTAAATACCTTGCGCGGGGTAATACGGGCCGAGGACATAGCCCTTAGACGGGCCTATGCCTACTTAAATGACGTGATTGTGGAAATTACACCTAACTTAAAGCCCTTTAAGGTACCGCAAATACATTTCAAGCGTACCGACCGCATTTATAAACAGCGGGAATTCTTTTTACACGAACCTATTTTGCCTAAGCGGTTGGTTAAAAATTTGAAAACCCTGTGGTCTGCTAATTACGCACGACCGGAAAATTTACAAATTGCTATCTTTAATGATTGTTCAGTTTTTGTAGATGATTTCTTGCAATGGTATAAGCGGGGCACTTTGTTTGGGCAAGACAGGGTGGTTTTCTTTACCAGTGCACAAGATTTATTAACACGAATTGCCCAGGGCCGCATCCAGCCGGACGTAATTATTACCGATATTCTTTCCGATGACGGGATGGGTGGAGTCTTTTTAGCGCAAGAGCTCAGAAACCAACAGTACAACGGTGTCATTTTGGCTTTAAGTGCGTATGAAGAAAAAGAAATTAGCGGACCTCTTTTTATGGCATACGGCTTTGATGGGATGATTTCTAATCCTAAAAATGACACTACCCCCGAACTGCGCCGCCGCATGAATCAAGCGCTAAACACGTATTTTTACTACCGTAATAGAAATGGGTGGAAACGATAACCAAATAACATACTCGCGTTCTTTTTTAAGTACCCCATAAACCTCCTTAAAAACAAACACCCATTTTAAGCACAAATTGAGTAACTAAAATACGTTTTTACGACGATAGTTTTGCCTTCTTAAAACCAATATGATATAATGATTTTAGGTTTACGCCCGGTTGGCGCAGCGCTTGTAACACAAAGTCCGTTCCCATAGGGAACGCGCGCCACAGGGTAACAAATTTAAGCAGTTTTACGCCCAGTTGGCGCAGCGCTTGTAACATAAAGTCCGTTCCCGTGGGGAACGCGCGCCGCAGGGTAACAAATTTAAGCAGTTTTACGCCCAGTTGGCGCAGCGCTTGTAACACAAAGTTCGTTCCCATAGGGAACGCGCGCCGCAGGGTAACAAATTTAAGCAGTTTTACGCCCAGTTGGCGCAGCGGTAGCGCGTTCCCTTGACATGGGAAAGGTCACAGGTTCAATCCCTGTACTGGGCAAATTTGAAAAGCTCCCAAATGGGAGCTTTTTAAATTTATCCAGTAGCGCATAAACTGACTCGGCGCGGCAGGGAGCGAAAGCCGCAGTCTTATGCGAGTTTGAGCACGCCCCTGTGCGAAAGGCGAGCATGGCGAGGCGGGGTCGCGAGCGGCGAGGGTCAACGAGCCGACTTGTGACCGATCCCTGTACTGGGCAATTTCTTCTGCCTAAAAAGCCCTATTTCGTTGTTGCTCGGTCAAATACCTCCGTACTAGCGCGCACGTACCTATTTTACTTTGTGATATCAAAATATTGTGTCATTTCCTTTACACTTGCTAAAATATATATATGCGTAAGGGGTTTCTTTTTCTTATATTACACGCTGTGTTGGGCTGCCTTGTAGCACAGGCACATACGCCCGCCGCGCTTACCACCAACGAGCAAGACCGCGCCCAATTTGCCCGCCACGAAGCCATCCACACGCCCTCTACCAATGAAATAGAAAATAGTTGGACACACGCCAAGGAATTTTTTTATCAACATCACATAGATGTTGGGGCTACTGTTTCGTTTTTAGCCCAACGTGTGGCACCGGCAGGCAAACAAACTTCCATCCAAGCTGTATATAACCCCTATGTATCCTGGCATGCTTTTGAAAGTGAAACGTGGGGCAGTGGCGAAATCAACCTAAATTATACCTTTGCACACTACTGGGCAAGACAATCCACCACCTTGCAAAACCGCGCCAACCTAGCCGTAAGCATTAACAATTTTGAAGACGACCAAAAAAACTGGGCTCAATTTTCTTATACACATACGTTGCCGCAAGCGTGGAATTTTTTGTCCCTTACAGTGGGGCAATACGCAATTGACGATTCGGACGGGACACAATTTGTAGATGACCAACAAACTTTTCTTGTGCATCATTCTCTTTCCCAAAACGAATCTGCCCTCTATCCGGATTCTTCCTTTGGGGCTTTTGCCCAAGCTAACCTAAACGAATTTACGCTTACCACCGGTTACCAAGATGCCAATAATCTAACCGGGGAACAAATCCGCCTAGGGGACGCTTTTGACGGGCAATATACCACCTTTGGGGCCGTCATGTGGACCCCCACTTTTACGGTGGGTACTGCCCAATATGGATTTTTGTATTACTATCAACCTTCCACCCAAAAACGCCCCGGCGGCGGGCACGGTTGGTCGTTTAACGTGCAACAAAATATCGGCAGTGCGTGGGCGGTGTTTGCCCGGGCCAATGGGGCAACCGAGGGGATTCTACCCGTGAAACAATCCTACGCCCTGGGGGGAGCTCTGTTAAACCCGTTAGGGCGCAACGCACAAGATGCGGTAGTCTTTGCCGTGGGCCACAACCGTCTCAGCCGCCAAGGATTGGACAATCCCGCCAAAATGCACCCCAGCGAAACCGTCCTGGAAGCCCAATGGATTTGGGGACTGGGCAAACTAGTTACCCTCACGCCCGATTTGCAAATCATCCCGCGCGCCGGGCTAGGCAACCACCCGGTGGCTGTATTTGGTTTGCGTGCTACTATCCTGCTGTAATTTCTGTTTTTCACTTCCTTTAAAAACAGTTGAATCCTGTTGTAATTTTTAGTACATTAAGGTTAGTTATTGCTTCCCGCCTTGCTTCCATTTTATTCCAGGAGTCTTCCATGAAAATCTACTTTCCCGCTTGTGCGGCAGTGTTGCTGTTTGCTAGCACAATGTCTTTTTCACAAACCGTCATAGACGGAACTGTTACCGAAATAGAAGAAGTTACGTTGTTTTCGGCCAAACACGCACAGCGTGTACATAACCGCCGCCGTGCAACCTTAGAAGATAGCGAACTTGCCTTAGAAAAAACATGGCAGAAAGCCAAACACTTATCTAATAAAATAGGGTTAGATATGGGCGTAGATGTTTCCTATTTGGCCCAGCGTGCCGCTCCCAACGCAAAACAAACCGCTATCCAGGGTGTATATTACCCATACTTAACGTGGAATTTGTTTAAAAATGATACGCTCGGTGCGGGGCAACTAAACATTAACTATACCTTTGTGCGTTATTGGGGCACGCAAGCCACCAAACTGCAAGACCGCCTTAACACCGCCACGGCGTTTAACGACTACGCCGCCAACCAAGAGTTCTTCTCCCAGTTTTCCTATACCCACACACTGCCCGGAGATTTAAATTGGCTCAGCGTAACGGTAGGGCAATACCCACTGTACAACTTTGACGGCACCACGTATATGGACAACCAACAAACAGCACTGATGCATTTTGCACTTTCGCAAAATGCTACGTCGGCCTATCCGTCCGCCTCGTTGGGGGGATATTTGCAAGCACAAACTAAAGATTTTACCCTGGCCGGGGGGTACCAAGATGCTACCAATATCACGGGTGAGCATATTGAATTGGGCGACGCTTTTAGCGGCAAATATACCGCGTTTGGCTACGCGGCGTGGACGCCCAATTTTCACGTGGGCGCCGGGCAATACAGCGTTTTGTATTACTATCAACCCGCGGTGGAAAAACAACCTACCCATGTGCATGGGTGGTCGTTCAATATGCAACAAAACCTGGGCGAAAAGTGGGCGGTATTTGGCCGGGCCAATGGGTCCAACAACGGGGTAACCGGGGTTAAAAATTCTTACGCTTTAGGTGGGGCGTTGTTAAACCCGCTCAACCGCAACTCCCAAGATGCTATTTTGCTGGGCGTAGCGTATAACCGCCTTAGCGCGGCAGGGCAAGGCTACCCCAATTATATGCGCGCGAGCGAAACAGCTGTAGAGTTGGCCTGGGTATGGGGCCTGGGCAAACTGGTAACAATCACGCCGGATTTGCAAATTTATCCGCGCGCCGCGTTTAACAATAAAAATCAATTTACAACGGTAGTGGGTCTACGCACCACCGTACAACTGTAATAAGGAGAAAATTATGGAAAAAAACGAACTCGTATTAGGTACACGCTATCCTACACTGGCTTTTATTTCCGGCGGAGCCGGGCAAGCCTCGGACGGTATTCCGCCCCAACCGTTTGAAACCTTTTGTTACGACTCCGCGCTCCTGCAAGCCAAGGTAGAGAACTTTAACATTGTGCCTTACACCTCGGTACTACCCAAAGAATTGTATGGTAACATTGTACCGGTGGATCAAGTAACCCAACACTTTAAACATGGCGCGGTGCTGGAAGTAATTATGGCCGGCAACGGGGCCCGCATAGAGGACCACAAAGCCATTGCCACCGGCGTAGGGGTATGCTGGGGAAAAGACAAAAAAGGCAATTTAATCGGCGGGTGGGCGGCCGAATATGTGGAATATTTTGACACGCCCATTGATGACGAAATTGCCGAAGGGCACGCGCATATGTGGCTCAATAAATCTTTAAGACACGAGCTTGAAATCCGCGGCGTAGAAAAACATAGCGAATTTCAAATTTGGCATAACTATATTAACATCACCCAGCCTTTTGCTTACTGCTTAACGGTCATGGGATTTTTGAACTTTAAATTTGCCGCACCGGTAGATTTAAAAAAATAGGCGGCTAGACTATGGGAAATAACAAAACCGCCGCCAAATTGGGCGTAATAGGCCTAGCCAGTATTGTTATTAGTTCCATGGTTGGGGGAGGGGTGTTTTCCCTCCCCCAAAACATGGCCGCCAGTGCCAGTGCCGCCGCCGTACTCCTGGCGTGGGTGATTACCGGCTTTGGCATGTATTTTATTGCCAACACGTTTAGTGTGCTCTCGCGCGTGAAGCCGGATTTAACCGCCGGTATTTATATGTACGCACGCGAAGGGTTTGGCCCCTACACCGGGTTCACCATTGGGTGGGGCTATTGGCTGTGCCAAATTTTTGGCAACGTGGGCTACGCCGTCATTACCATGGACGCACTGAACTATTTTTTCCCGCCTCATTTTGCCGGGGGAAATAATTTATTGTCCATTGTATGCGGTTCCGTTCTCATCTGGGGGTTTAATTTTATTGTACTGCGCGGCGTGCAACAAGCCACCATTTTAAACCTGATTGGTACGGTAGGCAAATTGGTGCCGTTACTGGCCTTTTGTGTGATTTTGCTTTTTGCCTTTCACGCAGACCAATTTGACTATAACTTTTTAGGAAAACTGGCCGAAAACGGACACAAACTAGGCAGTTTAGGCGCGCAACTAAAAAGCACCATGCTCGTTACGCTGTGGTCGTTTATCGGGATTGAAGGCGCGGTGGTGCTTTCCAACCGGGCCAAGGACCAATCGTCCGTCAGCAAAGCTACGATTTTGGGCTTTTTAGGGTGTTTAGTAATTTACATTGGGCTATCGGTCCTGCCGTTTGGGTTTTTAACGCAAGAACAAATTGCCGCCGTAGCCAACCCCTCTACCGCCGGCGTGCTTGAAAAAGTAGTCGGCCCGTGGGGTGCCGTGTTTATGAACTGCGGGCTACTGATTGCGGTGCTTTCTTCGTGGCTGGCGTGGACCATGATTACCGCCGAAATCCCCGCCGCCGCGGCGGAAAACGGCACTTTCCCCAAGGTGTTTGCCCACCAAAACAAAGCGGGCGCGCCGGACGTGTCTTTATGGGTAACCAGTGCTCTCATGCAATTGGCTATTTTACTGGTCTATTTTTCCAACAATGCGTGGAACACTATGCTATCCATTACCGGGGTCATGGTACTGCCCGCGTATTTGGCTAGCACGCTGTATTTGTGGAAATTGGTGGAAGACGGGGAGTTTGCCAAACTCTCTAAAACGGGCCGCGCGGCCGCGCTGGCAACGTCCATATTAGGGACGGGGTTTGCGCTGTGGCTACTGTATGCGGCAGGTCTAAAATACTTGTTCCTGGCGGCCATTTTCCTAGCGTGCGGGATCCCGGTATTTGTATGGGCCCGCAAACAGAAAAATGATGGCAAGCCTGTTTTTGCCGGAGCCGAAAAAGCAGTGGTAACGCTTTTAGTATTGGCGGCCTTAGCGGCTATTTATGCGTTTAGCCGCGGGCTGCTGAAAATATAGTCCTACAAGTTGTTTCGTAATAAACGAACCGCCCGGCAACCATAAAATTGCCGGGCGAATCTCTTATATACTTGGGTGCGCGTAAAGTCCTGATATACTCATATTCCCAGAAGGCGGTGCTATGGTAAAACCTAAGTCATTACATGTACTGTTTGTTTGTTGCACACAATACATTTTTGATGCCAATGTCTTTGTTTCCGTTATAACTCCAGTGTTAGGGTTATATCCAGCAAAAACCTCAAACGAAATTGGATTTACAAGGTATACAAATTCGGCATTCTTATTACCCATGAACATCGAAACGGCGGGAATTATGATGTTCGATATATTCTCTAAAGAATAGTGACAATTATCATATCCCGGCAGAGGGGTACAAGCCGGGATTGCGATATCCAACTCGTCAATAGTACAGTGTGTCCCTTTGTTTAAAAAGCAAACCTTTTCAGTTGCTGTAAGGGTTGTCAGGTTTGTTTGATACTCGCTCATTCGGGCCTTAAAAACTGCTTTTTTGTATTGCGGCACCGCCACGGCAGCCAATATGCCAATAATGAGCACCACTACCAAGAGCTCAATGAGTGTAAAACCGCCGTTATCACATAAAGATGTCATCCCGTACTTGATACGGGATCTCACATTAGATAATAGAAGGCGGTGAGATTCCAAATTAAATTTGGAATGACAATTTTTATTTTTTACTGTATTATTTTCCATGTGTTTTCTCCTGTTTCGTTCGGCCCGGAAGAAACGCAAAACGGCTCATTTGCTTTATGGATAGTCAAACGCATAAAACAAACAGCCGTAGTTTGCCCCCTCACGAGGGCAAACGTTCGGCACAACCCGCCGGGCTCATGACTTCCCGGCAGGTTATGCCTATTATATTGGCTGTTTTTAGGTTTGACTATCGTTTTGCTTACGCAAACCGTTCCTTGCGGATTTCCTAAAAACCGAAACAAATTGTAATTTTTACGTCCCTTTCATTGTAACATATTTTCCGGTTGGACTATATAGCACCAAATTGTTATGATATTTTTAAGGAGAATTTTATGGAATTGATACTTGCCTTTTTAGCCGGGGCCGCCTTGGCCGCCCTGTGGGGGTTTTGGAAAACCAACCAACTTAAACTCGGTCTCATCCGCTTACAAGAGCGCAAAGATGCACTGGACCAAAAACAGGCCGAGCAGGAAAAATACTTTCATTCGTTGCAACAGCAAGCGAAAGACTCGTTTAAGCAACTGGCGGCGGACTCGTTAAAAGCCCAAAAAGAGGAATTGGTAACCAAAAATACGGACTTGTTTGCCCCCCTCAAAGAGACCATGGACCGCTTTGCCAAAGAAATGGGCACGCTACGCACCGAAACCGCCCAACGCCACGGCTCTTTGCAAACCGCGCTAGACCAAACCAAGGCCCTCAACGAAAAACTTTCCAAAGAAGCGCAAGACTTAACCACCGCCCTTAAAAACCCCAAAACACAAGGCACGTGGGGCGAAATTATTTTGGAAGATGTATTAACTTCCATGGGGCTGCGCGAGGGAGTAGAATTTGAGAAACAAGTCTCTTTTACAACCGACCAAGGCTCGCGCCAACAGCCCGATTTTATTATCCACTTGCCCGGCCAACGGGACCTGATTATTGATTCCAAAATGTCCCTTAACAGCTACACCAAGTGGGCCAACGCCACCGACGATGGCGAAAAGCAAAAGCTCCTTAAAGAGCACACCCGCGCCGTGGAAGAGCACATCAAGGAACTCTCCGCCAAAGACTACCCTAAACTTTTGCAAAACGAAAAATTGGACTTTACGCTCATGTTCATCCCCATTGAATATGCCTACTTTGCCGCCTTGCAAGAAAACCCGTCCTTAAATGACTTGGCCCGCAAACACCATATTTACATTGTAACCGCGTCCAATTTGCTTACCGTGTTACAAATTGCCGAAAATTTGTGGCGCGTGGAACACAGCACCAAAACCATGAATCAAATTTTTAAAACCGCCCAGGATATGCACGAGCGCGTGGGCCGCTTTGCCGAGCGCATGCAAGACTTGCAAACTAAAATTACCGGTGTGCAAAAATCCTACGACGCCGCCACCAAAAGTTTAACCGGCCCGCAAAGCATTTTAACTTCCGCTAAGCAACTGGAACAACTGCGTGTAAAATCGGCCAAGAAATTGCCGGAGCTGACAACAGAGGAAAACGCCTTGCCGCAAGACAACAACGCCTAGAAAAAGGTAAAATAGAGGTAAGAGGTATTTCATGCTTTGGTTTAATTGTGATTACAACGAAGGGGCCCACCCCCTTATTTTAGAGCGTTTGGCGCAAACCAATTTGGAACAAACCGCCGGCTACGGCAACGACCCGTACTGCTATCAAGCGGCTGAGCAAATTAAAAAACTGTGCCAAGCCCCGCACGCACACGTACACTTTTTGTGCGGCGGTACGCAAACCAATTTAACGGTGCTTGCGGCTTGTTCGCGCCCGTACCAAAGCATTATTTCCCCCGTGTCCGGTCATATTAACGTGCACGAAGCCGGTGCCATTGAGGCCACCGGACACCGCATTGAGGCACTGCCGGAAAACAACGGCAAAATCACAGCCGCGCAAATCGCGCGTGTGTGCAAAGCACATTGGGAGGACGACAACCCGGAATTTGCCCCCCAACCCCGCACGGTGTATATCTCGTTCCCCACAGAATATGGGACGCTTTATTCGCTAGAGGAGCTTAAAGAAATCCGCCGCGTATGCGACGAAAACCACCTGTTTTTATTTATTGACGGCGCACGCCTGGGCTACGGTTTAACTGCCCCGGGTAATGATGTAACCCTGCCGGATATTGCCGCGCTGGCTGATGTATTTTACATTGGCGGCACCAAAATTGGGGCACTGATGGGCGAAGCGGTGGTAATCCCCAACCTTAAACTGCAAAAAGATTTCCGCTATTTTATGAAGCAAAAAGGCGGTATTTTAGCCAAAGGGCGTTTGCTGGGTATCCAATTTGCCACCTTGTTTGAAAATAATTTGTATTTTGAACTTTCCAAACACGCCAACGATATGGCCGCCCTCATCAAAACCGCTTGTGAGCAGGCGGGGTTTACGTTCTTGTACGATTCCCCCACCAACCAGCAATTCCCTATTTTGCCAAACGATATTTTAGCTAAACTGGAGCAAACCTATGCGTTTGCCCATATCAAACAGATAGACAAAAACCACCGTGCTATCCGCATCTGCACCAGTTGGGCCACCCGCAAAGAGGACGTTTTGCAACTTACGGCCGACCTACTTAAACTTGCTAAGGAAAAAGATGCTACACATCGGTTGTCATTTGTCCAGCAGTAACGGCTTTGAGGCCATGGGCCAAACGGCCTTGTCTATCGGGGCCGATACGTTCCAATTTTTTACCCGCAACCCGCGCGGCGGTAAAGCCAAAGAGATTGACCCGCAGGACGCCCAAAATCTGTGCAAACTCATGCAAGCACACCACTTTGCGCCGATTATCGCCCATGCGCCTTATACCTTAAATCCCGCCAGTGCCGACCCTAAAATCCGCGATTTTGCCCTTATGACGTTTGCCGACGACTTAAAACGCATGGAATATGTGCCCGGCAACTTGTATAATTTTCATCCCGGCTCACACGTAGGGCAAGGAATAGAAAAAGGGATTGAACTCATTATTGACGTATTAAACCGCATTTTGGACCCTAAACAGCACACCACCGTTTTGCTGGAAACCATGTCCGGCAAGGGCAGTGAAATTGGCAGTAAATTTGACGAACTAAAACGCATTATGGACGGCGTAAAACACAACCAACTGTTAGGCGTCTGCCTGGACACTTGCCACGTAAGCGACGCGGGCTATTCCTTGGTCAAACTGGATGAAACCTTAGCTATGTTTGATAAGCAAATTGGTCTTCCTCTTTTAAAAGCGGTCCACTTAAACGACAGTTTAAATCCCCCGGGTGCCCACAAAGACCGCCACGCCTGCATTGGCGAGGGGACGATTGGAACGAAGACGTTGGCAACCGTCATCAATCACCCTGCCTTAAAACAGTTGCCGTTTTGTTTAGAAACCCCGAACGATTTAGCCGGTTATGCGCGTGAAATAAAACTCTTGCGCGGGCTATACAAAGAATAAATTTGCTTTTTCTATACAAAACTGATATACTATATGTGTAATGGGCCTGTAGCTCAGCTGGGAGAGCGCCTGCATGGCATGCAGGAGGTCGCAAGTTCGATCCTTGTCAGGTCCACCATTTGAAAGCTCCGCGAAAAGCGGGGCTTTTTTTGAGGGCGCTAGGCAACGCCCAGTGGCCAGGGTCGCAAGTTGGGTCTTCGTCAGGTCCACCATTTGAAAGCTCCGCGAAAAGCGGGGCTTTTTTTTGAGGGCGCTAGGCAACGCCTAGTGGCCAGGGTCGCAAGTTGGGTCTTCGTCAGGTCCACCATTTGAAAAAGCCCCCGTCTTAAACGAGGGCTTTTATTTTATAATCCGTAGGCTAAACTTTCAATTAAAAATTCGGGATAGTGTTTGGCACGCATTTTTTCTTGCGTGAGTGTAAAGTCATACGGCTCACGCAGAAACGTAAATGTATTTTCATCCGTATCCCACCACCCACACGCGGCGTAAGCATTATGGTCCCGCGGTTTGCCTACTGCGCCGGGGTTAATTACATACCGGCACGATTTTTGCAACCGAATCGTATGGTCATCTTTCTGGTTTAGGTACATGTGGCAAGTGGTAGGGGAACCTTTAATATAAAACTGTAAATGCGTGTGCCCTACGAAAAGTACTTGCCCTTGCCACATTTTATAGTAGCCGTTAAATTGGTCCATACTGTGGAAATACTCTTTAATAGGGTCCAAAGGCGTGCCATGCAGGGCGGTAAAATTTTCCCCTTGCGCGCTGGCGGGCAACGTTTGCAGATAATTAGCCACGTCTTTACTTAGCCCGGATAAACTTTCCTCTAAGGCTTGTTTGGCCTCGTAATTAAAAAAATTACCTAAGGAGGGAAACGCTAAAATTGCGTCGTGATTACCCATTACACTGGCTAGTAGCGGCAGTTGCCTCACCCGTTCCACACACGCTTGCGCATCCGGCCCATAGCCAATTAAATCCCCGCACTGAATATATTTCTGTACGCCGGCCTCCCTTAGCGCCGCCAAGCACGCTTCCAGGGCTTCTAAATTGCCATGCACATCCGAGATTACACCAATGCGCATTAGCCCTCCACCAGTGCTTCCAGTTCTTCTTTTTTCTTATTTTCTTCGGCGTTGGCACGGTCGGCCAAGTTAACGGACATCACCTTGGATACACCGCTTTCTTCCATGGTAATCCCGTAGAGCATACGGGCGGCTTCCATGGTGCGTTTGTTGTGGGTAACCACAATAAACTGCGTGGACTTAGAGAACTCTTTAATCAGGTTCACGTAACGTTCCACGTTGGCTTCGTCCAAAGCGGCGTCGGCCTCGTCCATAATACAGAACGGGGACGGATGATGCGTAAAGAACGCAAACAACAAAGACATAGCCGTGAGCGTTTTTTCTCCGCCGGACATGGAGTTAATGTTGAGTAGTTTTTTGCCGGAAGGTTGCGCGTAAATTTCAATGCCGGTTTCCAGCAGGTTTTCAGGTTGCGTAAGCACCAAATCACACTCCCCGCCGCGGAAGAGCGACTGGAAGATGTTTTTAAAATGCAGGCGCACTTGTTCAAACGTGTATTTGAAATTTTCGCGCGTGGTTTGATTGATTTTGTTAATGGCGGATTTAAGGTCTTTTTTGGCACCGTCCAAATCGGCCATTTGGCTCTTTAAAAATTCGTTACGCTCATTGAGGGCATCATATTCCTCGGGCGCGGTCATATTCACGGCCCCCATATTTTCAATGCGTTTGCGCATCATTTTTACGCGTTCGTAATCCACCTCTTTTTTGCCGTAATTCATTTCGGCTTCTTCGGGCGTAATGTTCCAGCTTTCAAATAAGCTGTTGGCCACGGTGGTATGTTGGCGCCGTGCATTGGCAAGGGAGTTTTCCAAATTATTTTTCTGCAGGGTTAAATCGGACGATTCCTTTTTGCATTTATTAAGGGCACTCATTTTTTCGTCGTAATCTTTTTTGAGGGCTTCTAAATCGGCGCGCATTTGGTGCTCGTCAATTTCCAGTTTAGCTAGCGCGTCGCGCTCGGTAGAAAGTTTGGCCTGGGTAGCCAGTTTTTCATCTGCCAAACTTTTTAAACGCAAGTTGGAGGAGGCAATCTTTTCGTTTCTTTTGCCTTCGTTTTCCGTTAAACTGTTAAATTCATACTCGGTGGATTTTAAATCCAGCTCTACGTTATTTTTTTGGATGCGTACTTCGTACAAAGAGGCACTTAACGTGTTAATTTCGTTTTTAAGCACTTCGGCTTGTTCGCGCAAGGTTTGTTGGCGTTGCTTGGTTTCTTCGGCCCGTTTGGAACAGGATTCGTGTTGTTGTTTAATTTGCGCGCTTTGCGTTTGGAGCGCGTTAATTTGCGCTTTGCGGTTATCTACACGCACGGTAATTTCCTGCTTGCGCGCGGCCGCTTTCGCTAATGTTTCTTGGGCGGTTTTCAGTTCGCGCTCTTTATTGGCGCGCTCATTTTGGACCGAGTTTAACGCCAATACCACTTCTTGCGCTTGGACACGCAGGGTTTTTAAGTTTTCCTCGGCCTTGGTTAAATCTTCTAAATTTTTAGCAAACTCAGCCGCCAGTTTTTCTTCCTGTGCGTGCTGGGTAGCAAGCTGTTCTTTAACGGATTCTTCCTCGCCCCAATATGCTTCCGGCGCACGGACACTTTCGTCCCCACCGCTTACAAAAAAGCCACCGTCCACCGTGCCGGCCTCGTAGGAATAAGCGCCTATAATATAGTTAATTAAAGCTTCCAACTCCGGCTTATACGTAAGCTGGTTTTTAAGCGTGCCCACCGGCGTATGAGCCGCTTGCGGCACGCTGTCTAGGACGATAAATTTGGCACGGGCTTTCCCCGTTTGGCGTAAAATATCCACTGCTTTTTGCACCGTTTGGCGGGTATCACACAGCACGGCATCTAAATATTTGCCAAAGGCTTCTTCCACCGCTACTTGCAAATTTTGCGGATATTTAAGCGCTTTGCGAAGCGTCCCCTTTACGCCGGGCAATTTACTGTCCAATACGGTTTTAACGCCCACCCAGTACGGGTCGTTTTTACCCTGGGTTTGGATGAGCTCCAACTTAGCCGCCATACCGGCTTGCGCCGATTTTACAGCAGAAATCTGTTCGTTTAATGCGCTACGGGCTTGTTGCAAATTGCGTAGCGTAGCTTCGCCTTGTGCAATGGCATTTTTAGAGGTGTCCGCCTCGGTCTGTTTGCCTTGCACACGCAAGGTAACTTCTTGCACGCTTTGCTCAAGCGCTTGCAACCCGGCTTGTTGGGCCTGGCTTACTTTTTCAGCGGCAATTAAATCTTCTTCTTCGCGCTTGATGTTGGATTCTTCCAACGAAATCCGGTTGGCCACTTCCATTTGTTTTTGCACCAGCGTCATCAGTTCATTGGAAGTGCGTTGCAGTTCGCTATCGGCGGTGCGTAAGTCGTTTTCCAGTTGTTGGGCTTGCGTGGTTTTAGCGTTGTAATTTTCTTGGAGCGGATTTAATTTGGCGGTTACTTCGGCCAACTGTTCTTTTAGTTTAGCTAACGCCGGCACTAATTCGGCCAAACGGTTTTGCCCGCGTTGTGCCTCCGCGCCCGACGTAGCAATCTGCGCCGTAAGTTCCGCGGTTAAGTTATCGCAGTTTTTAATGGCCCCTTCCAACAGGCCCACTTGATATTTACTGGCGGAAATTTTTTCGTTAAAAGCCGCGGCCTCTTTTTGTTTATGGGTTAAGTTTAAATCTAGCGCCGCGGTGGCCCCTTCCTGGGCGGAAATGCGGTTTTCCAAATCGGTTAGTTTCTGTTCAATAGGTTGCAACTCGCCGGAGAATTTAGCAATAGACGCGGACGATTCGTGCAAAGAATGTAACGAAATAGCAATCTCGCTTTCTTTGAGTTCTTCGCGGTATTTTTGATACAGGCGCGCTTTTTTAGCTTCACTGTCCAACTTTTTAATTTGCTCGGTAATCAAAGCCACCGTGTCGGACAGACGTGCCAGGTCCATATCCACGCGCTCTAAACGGCGGATACATTCCTCCCGTTTGGCCTTATATTTAGAAACACCGGCCACTTCTTCAAACATTTCACGGCGTTGTTCGGCCGAGGCAGAAAGCACGCTTTCCACGCCGCCCTGGTCAATAATGGCATACCCGCCACCGCCGATACCGGTATCTAAAAACAAGTCGCGTATGTCGCGCAGGCGGCACTGTACTTTATTTAAATAGTACTCGCTTTCGCCGGAGCGGAAAATTTTACGCGTAACGGTAATTTCGTTAAAATCCAACGGCAGTTGGCGGGAAGCGTTATCAAAAATCATGCTTACTTGCGCCATATTTAAGGGAGCGCGTTTGGCGGTACCGTTAAAAATAATGTCCACCATAGAGCCCGAGCGCAACGCCTTCCAGCTCATTTCGCCAATGGTCCAACGCACGGAATCAATCACGTTGGATTTTCCGCACCCGTTAGGCCCCACCACACAGGTGATGCCGGGCTCAAAGTCCAGGCGGGATTTGTCTGCAAAGGATTTAAAACCGATAATTTCAATTGCTTTTAGATACATAACTTACTTTCATTATAGCATTTTGTAGGTGGAAGACGGGACGCGAAGTTACATTAAACCCAAGCAACAATTTCTCAAATTTGGTCTATCCAAGACCGACTTTCGCTCGCGTACTTGCCGCACTTTGTGCGGTCTGGCAGACGTACGCCACGCTCAACTTACGGTCTTGCCTAAACTCAAATTTGAAAAATCAGCTCACGTTTAGTTTTACCCGGTGCTATTCTTTGCCGACGTAAAATATACCCAAATACTTCGTACGCGTACTAATATAAAAGTGCTACGAGGGACCCCCGACTAAAAAAAACGCTTGCAAAACAAAAAATTTTTTACTACACTGAGGGGGTACGTTAAATGTACGTTAATATTAACGACGTATTCCTTTAAAGGAGGAGTTTAAAAATGGCTGAAAAAGTATTGAAAGTAGGCATGGACCGCGAAGACGGTTTCTTGTACTACATTGACAAAGACGGTGATATCGCCCGTGTGCAAATGGCCCGCGGGGGCAAAAAAGGTGGCAAACCGAAAAAAGTAGAAAAATGCGGTATCAAAAAAGAAAAAGGATACCTCTATTTCTTAGACAAAAAAGGCGATATTTCCCGCGCCAAAATGGTAAACGCCAAATAAGTTTTGTGGCTTACTAAAAACTCCCGGTCAACACCGGGGGTTTTTTATGTTTTATCAAAACGCTTTCATCCTCAAACATTTTTTATGTTGTCATCCCCGAGTGTTTCTGTCGGGGATCTTCCGCTTCCTTGTCGTTATCTCATTAGCGTCATCGCCGAACATTTCTCCCCTCACCTATTGCGGGAAGGGGTATAAAAACTGCCCCGGGGTTTTCCCCGGGGCAGATTCATGAAATAAACATATGGGATGTTATTAGAAGTCTAGCTCATCCCAAGGTTCCCAAACTCCTCCGTACATACATGAACACCCATCCGACATACAGATAGTTCCGCCTTTTCCATAGATTTCTTGGCACATAGCACTCGCAGAACTGCAAGTCACAGTTCCTCCGGTAATGACCCATTTGCTTCCTTGGCAGCTGAAAGTTCCACCGGAAATATATCCGTAGGTGCAGCCGTTGCTATTTCTGACTTCGCGAGCCTCCTTCTGCTTCTCCTCGTAACACCCACAGTCCGAAGTATCGTTATACCCGTATCTCCATTGTCCGTAATATCCACTAGAAGACCAATACTTCGTACAACTTGCGTTCTTTACTACTTTCCCAGTGGGATTTGTATATCCTTCCCCACAGGTCCCAATAATTTGTTGACTCGGTTGCGTTGCATTACAACTTCTGCTACTTTCCTTCCTCGTCCAACTCCCATACGTTCCTGTGCCTTTAGTGCACGTCACATTATAGTTAATCGTTCCACAATAACAGTAACCACGTGTATCCGGTTTGCTATTGTTAGAACAACAAGTCTGCATATTATAATCCCCCTTAAATTCCCAGCCACTGTTGTCAGCCTTACACGTAGCAGAGCGCGTTTTATTTCCCGTATATCCGCTACCACACGCTACACTTTCATCTGCCGGTTTGGTTGGACACGTGCTCCAATTACCA
>CACWMG010000020.1 GCA_902761975.1 Candidatus Avelusimicrobium pecoris
AAAACGTTTCCGAAGCCAATTTCACAAATTTTCTTTTTTGTGTCGTGGTAGTTGTAAACCACACCTTTTTGTTTTCCCAAACAGCTCATGCCATTTGTTGGTTTAATTTTATCGTAAGTGGGATGCTAAGTCAAACGGTGGCTAATATAAAGATAAGCACTATAATAATGATTTGCACTTTTGTGGGGAAAAGTGGCAAAATAGATGTGGATATGGCTTTTATACGGAAATTTAAAACTGCTTCCGGTGCGACTGGTGTCCAGGTTTGTTGGAAAAAGGGCGGGGAAGTAGTAAAAACTGTGCATATTGGTTCCGCAAATTCCGATTTGGGCCTGGAAAAATTACTTAAAAAAGCCCAAAAAGCGGCCGAAATTACCGAAGATGATTTGAAACGCTACGAAGGGGACGTGCAAAAAACAACGGATGCTTTTATAGCGCAAATAGATCAAGTCATCAAAAAGAAAGAAAATGAAATTATGACGATTTAGTCTTGCGTATAGTTTCAACAGCCCCGCCCCAACGGCGGGGCTTTATATTATCCTGTAAAAAAAAGTGCAAAGATTATTTTTTTTTAGTAGAATATATGTGTTCGGTTTGTAGTTTGATGCCAAGATAGCTCAGCTGGTAGAGCAGCCGCTTCGTAAGCGGCAGGTCCGGGGTTCGATCCCCCGTCTTGGCTCTTTTTGTTGCCTATTTTTCCGTTATACCAAAATTTCTCGGTTGATTTTCACTCGTTTTTTGCTATACTTATAGTAGCGCAATTGGCGCGATACAGGAGAATTATATGAAACAAGGTTTTACCCTAATTGAATTACTAGTCGTCGTCCTTATCATTGGTATTTTGTCCGCCGTAGCGTTGCCACAATACCAAACCGCTGTAGAACGTTCCCGCGCCGCAGAAGCACTTACCCAAATGGCCGCTATTGCAGACTCTATGGAGCGCTACCACGCCCAACACGACACGTGGCCTAATACCAATTCGTTTAACAGTCTGGATGTGGATATTCCCACCGGAGATTGTGATGATGGCAGACATGGCGGAAAATATTTCTGTGTCGGTTTTGGATCCGACGGAGGCCCGGCTTCTATCGTGGCAACCCGCTCCCGCAATTCCAGCTCGTACAAATTAACCACCGCTATTACTTCCCAGGCAGATGGGTCTTATTCCCGCACACGCTCCTGTGAGCCCGTTACAGCAGGGGATCAAGACGCTATTGATTACTGTAACGCTATCTCCGGTGGAAACCCGACTAACTTTTAGAAAAAGGATTCATATATGTTTTTTCCCCAGCCGTCACAGCGGCTGGGGCTTTTATTTACACGGTTTTTCATCCTTGCATAGGCAATAATGGATTAAGAGCGCGCGGGCATTTTGCGCATTAACTCCTTCGTCCCCGTAATCAAACGGCACGGCACACGCACCGGCGCTACTTGTTTGCCACGTCGTGCAACCGGCGCCTAGCATCATCATCACTAAGAGCATACACGCTGTTGGTAATTTTTTGTGCACGGGCTTGTTCCTCCGCTTGTTTGTTAAGCTCTATTTTAAGGGCTTGAAGTTGGGCGGCTTTACTGCCGTTTTTACCGGCTAACCACAAACACACCGCCAGTAAGCTACCACCGCCCAATACTATTGCAAATTGCCACAGCATTATTTTTCCGCCTTACCGATAACGGACCCGTCCGGGTTAAAAATACCCAGAACCGCTAACATTTCAATCACTTTGGCTAGTGCCGTGTCATCCTTTTGCGTGGGTGTTAGTTTTACGATAAGCGACGCCACCGTTACCACTGCGCCAATAATTGCCAAGATGTCCTTCAAGTTACTAATAATCCAGTCCATAATTTTCTTCCTCTTTTTGTGTTATACTTTGTCGCTCAGTCAGTCGCATACCTCCGCCCTTCGGGCGCGTCCCGCCAGTATTGCTCCTTCCTTCGCTTCTCGTCTAACGCAAAAATAGTTTGAAAATCCCTATTCTTGCGCTAGAGGGGTCCTTCCTACATACGGGTGTATTTTTTCCCATCGTATGTTAGTTTTTCTTTTTTGGACCCAATGGATACGTGTACCCATTGGGCGTTGCCAACTTGTTCTAAAATAAGTTGGTCGTACTTCAAATCACTATGCGCCAGTATTTGGAACAGCTCGCTGGGAGTCTTGCCGCTGACGCGTATATCAATCGCCTCGGCGGACACATGTTGCGAGGTTAAACTTCCTCCCACCGCATGATTGAGTTTCACGCACCGAAAGCCCGAAGTTATAATCACGGGCCGCCCCACTATTTCACGTACCCGCTCGGCAAACCCCGCTAATTGGTACATGCGGCCCATCATTTGTTGCGCCTCGGCCAGGTTTTGAGCCTGATACTTAGTAGTAGTACCCGCCAGTTCTTCCAAGCTAAAGTGTGGAGTTAAATTCATTTGCGCTTGCCCTCAAGCCGTGCTTCCAGTTTTGCCACGCGGATTTGCAAGTTATTATATTTGTCTTGTTTCTCTTCAAGCCGGGCAATATCTTTGCGAATGGCGCGCAACTCTTGCCAAAACGCACCCGACGCAAATACAATTCCAAGCATTTTCCATATTGTTTCTGTATCCATAGGCCTTACTCCTCCCTCCCTATCGTAGCCCCTTGCGGGGCGACGGTAAATACTTGCGTACGCATATCCACATATCCAATACTAGGCGTGGTAGTAGTACCAAACGTAAAACCCGCCGGCACAGGGGCTATGTTCTGCGTGGCATACGTTTTTGTGCCGTTATCATCTATGTAAATATGTGGGTCCGCCCATACCAACTTACCGTCTTTAACGATATACTTCGTATCAGCCGGTTGGTAGAACCACCCTTTGCTATCTACTTTGATGTAGGTTTCGTTTAGGTCAATGGACGTACCGTCCCAATCTCTGTCGCTTGTTATACGAGCGCCGAAAGCTATAAAGTTACTTATAGTAGTAAGTTGTGCAAACGTCTTTGAAACTTCATTACTCCACGATACACCATCCGTAGAATAAGAAGCATAGATCGTGTTTCCGGTCCTACGCACCTTAAACCAATACCACACATCAGTTGCAAAAGTTCCTTTAATTTCAATGTAATTTGAAAACGTGTGTGGGATAAAACGAAAAGCGTTTGATAACAACCTTGCTTGTAAGTTTCCGTTGTTTCCGGTACTCATACAATATATAATTTCTTCTGTGCTCAATCGTTTTGCGCATTTGCAAACTATTTCATAATCGTTATAGGAAGATAAAAAGTTTTGTCTTGTCCTAACATAATTTTCAACATTACTATATGTCATAACCCCGTCTACAATCGTAGGATTACCCACTACTGTGTACCCCACAGGCCCTTTAAGCCGGTGCTTTTGTACCTCCACTGCGTTTACAGTAATCATTTTACACCTCCTCGGTTATAACGGTCCACGTACCGGTGGTAGCATCAAATGTTTGTTTGATACCACCCACACGGGAAGTTGTAGCATAGTTAATTTGTCCGGCCGCAATTTGTCCGTTTGCATCCAAACTGGCTACCCCGCCGGCTACCGCTTTTTGAGAGAGCGGCAAATACGTATTTTGGGCTGTAGTCTGCGCCAAATATGTTTGTTGCGCCTCCGTCTTAGTTAGCAAGGTAACCGGGTCCAAATTGGTGCTAAATGCGCCCACAGCCAACCACTCATTTTGCCATAAATATAGCACCACAATGGGGTGATCCTCTAAGTCGGTTTCATCCTGTGCTACCGCATAAATATATTTGCTTTCACCCGTCTGGGGTAGCGTGGAAACAAAGGTAATAAAATTAAGCCGCTCCAGGGCCGCTTGCAAAGCGGCATCCCCCGCTAAACGGGCGGTGGTTTCTGCCGAAAGGCCCGCCTCTAATGCACTATCTGCCGCGCTACGCGCACTACTTTCTGCGGCTAAACCGAGGGTTTGCGCGCTGTCATTTGCACTAACAACACCCGTCAAGGTTTGCAAATTTTGTTGCAACGTAATATCAGCCTGGGAGCGGGTAGAACTTTCGCTTTCCAGGGCGGCAAGTAAGTAGGTTTTTGTGTCTGCTACACTGGCTAGCGCATTGGCTAAGGCGGCTTGTTGTTGGGCTTTGCACTCCTGTAAAAAAGTTTCGGCATCTGCGTCTGTTTTGCCCGAGGACACCAAATACTTAATACTGCGCGCAGATTGCTCGGCCAGTTCCTGCACCTGCAACGTTAATTTATCGTAGGCTTGTTCCAACGCTTTGGCATCTAAAACGCCTTGCTGTCTAAGCGTCATTTCCTGCGTAAGCGGCGTCGTGCGCAAGAGGGTAATTGTATGGCCGCTAGGCAGTGGGCTTAACCCACTGGCCAGGGTAGGATACACCACAGATTGATTTTGCAAATTCACTTCGTACCCGGTGGTAATAAGGGTTTCCGTGCCGTCGGCCGAAGTGACATAGACCGCTACATCTTGCGCGGCAAGTGCCTTAAATTCAAATTCCCAATTACGTGTTTGCCCGTCGGCTTGGTAGGTATGTTTACAAATAGATGATGTGATAGACATGGGTTTCTCCTTACTTAAATAATGAACTCAATGCGCGGCCAAAACTGCCCAACCGCCCGGTTTTGCGGGCCCGGCGACGGTAATCGGCCGCCGTTTGCAAGAGGGCTTGCCACTTGCGCTTAAATGTGTTTTCCGCTTCGGCACCGGCACGTTGCAACGCTTGTTGCTGTGCCGTGGCGGCTAACTGCCCGGCAAGTTCCGTCGTGCTGACATCTTGCTGAGCCGAGGCCGAATGCCCCGCTCCGTGGGCGGCACGTTGCGCCTGGCGTTGTGCCAAAGCCGCCAGCGCAGACGCCTGGGCTTGGCGCATTTTTTCAGCCGTTGTGCGGAACAAATACGCCGTTTGCGCTTCGTAATTTTGACGCAACTGCCGGGCTAAATCGTCGGTCTGGTCCGCCCATGCGCCGTATTTTGCTTGTTGGGCGCGGCTATTTTGTTTGGCAGACGCCAGATCAAACAAAAATTTTTTTCCAATTTCAATCATATTTCCTCCCATTTAATTTGTAAAAAGTTATAATGTACGTATGACCATACTTATTATTTTGGCACTGTGTGTGCTGGCTGCAATTTTTGCAGTGTGTTTTGGTGTTTTTAAACTCGGGTGGCTTGCCTTTAAAAACCACTCCAACAAAGGTCCGCTTGTAGCGGCGGGCATTTGCACGGTATTAGTAGCCGGGGCGATTACGCTGGGCACGTGGCTTAGTGTACGCGCGGTAATGGCTCCGTTCCAGGGGATGATGGCCCGCGTAAAACAGGACCCAACCCCCGTATATGGGCAGCGCGTTTACCAAGACGACACCTTCCCCTTTGAACTAGCCGTGTACGACGGGATGGACTTTTCCAACTGGATCCGCCTGGGGAACGTGGATTTGAAACTAGGCATAGATACCAATGCGTTTAAAAAAGACAGTTCCGGCAAACGCACGGAAGATTTCTTAATCGCGGCGGTAGTACGCCAAACAAATGTGGATGAAAAACAACCGTTTGAGTTGCTACAAGCCCAATTAAATAATGCACAAGCGCAACGCCAAATAACTCTTGCTAAAGCGGGTCCCGCCGAAGTGAACGGACTGCCGGCTTATCAGGCCACCGGCGAGGCCTACTCCAACCGCGGCAAACTAAACTTTTGGTTAAGTGCTGTGCAACCTGCACCGGATACGCTGTATTACGTAGGGGTGTTATCCTTGCAAGATACCCCGCAACTGGCACAAGAAGCACAGGGGATGTTGGATAGTTTCCGGCTTACCAACCGCTGATATAACGGAGTTTCACACCAGGGCTTTCGGGCAATACCGAAAGCCCTTTTTTTACACCGCACGCACGCCGATAGCAAGCACGGTAAGCGGCAACGGATCGTCTTGCACTACCCACACGCCGGGCCCCGTTTGGCTACGCCCTTTTAACGCAACTTCTACGTCCGTTGTTTGCAACGCAATCGGGCTATTGTACGGCTCGTAGGTACGTTGTACAAACTCGGTTAAATGCTCCTCGTCCGTTCCCACTTTACCGCCGCGGCTATTTTCTATTTTTACAACAGCCGACACAAGCCGCTGTTTTTGGGCGGGCCACGGCCCCACCAACGCAAGCGTGCCCACTTTGCTTTGATACGTAAGCCCGACATGCACCACGCTAGCGGCAAACGGCAACGTAATACTCCCGTTTTCAACAGTTAATCCCGTTACCACATTTCCGTCGGCAAGGGCTGTTACCGGTTGTCCCTCTAAATGAGTCAGTCCGCTTAGTTGTGTTTGCGGTTGCTCCAAGTAAAACGAAGTACAACTATCTAAAAACACTTGGTCCTGTACCTGTACGGACGCCAAGCGCGGGCATAATTTTTCCACATAGTTTCCCCCGGCGCGCTGTACCAAAAGCCACACTTCTTCCCGGCCGGATACGCACACACTTTGCATCCGGCCTTGTGTTTGCTGATGCGTCCAGGCGTAAATGCCTTGCTCGGGGATGTACGTAAGCGTGCACAGGTTCCCGTCACTGGTTACGCACCACAACAAGTGGTCCGGTTGCGCGCTGTAGGCAAGCTGGGTAATGGATTGATTGACAAACAAATGCTTGGCACGCAGGGTAAGCTCGTCGCCCCGGTAAGACGCTGTAGTATAATCGTACGCCAAATCCCGCACGCTTGCCCCCTGGGACGATACAAACACGGCGCGGTTTTCCGCCAACAACGCGGGCACAGCGGCGGCCCCACATTCGTTTTGTTGCGCCAGTTCCAACGTGTCTAAACTCAGCACGCCGTTAGGTTGCAAGGTCCACACACTGCCCGACGTAAAAATCAGGAGCCGGTTGGCTACCAGCACACTGCAAATGTTATTTAATTTCGTTCCCCCCAACCGCACCGAAAAGGAATCGGTCGGGAGCGTGTCTTGCCGGGCGGTGCCAAAATCATGCAATTTGCCCGTCTTAGAAAACCACAGGGTTTGCACTTCGTCACGCGTGGCGGCCAGGCCCAGTCGGTCCTGAAAAAAGAACACACAGGCAGGGTAACCGGCGGCGGGGCTAAAACTGCCTTGCGCCCAATGGCTGGTCCAATCGCTACTGCCAAAGGCGCGCTCGGCCCGCACCAACAGTTGCGTGGGGCTGATATACCCCATTACGTCCAGCACGCCGCGCTGAATAAATGCGTCGGCCGTCAGTTCGTATCCGGCCTCGCCGCTGATTTGGCAGGAACGCACCCGCACGTAAAACAGATTTTCAAGATCCCCCAAATTCCCCGCCAGGTACAAATTATCTTCCCCATTTGCACGGGAAAGTACTTTTAGTGTGCTCCAGGTTTGGCCCAAATCGCGCGATACTTCCACGTGCAACGTGCCTGTCCACGTGCCACTGGTGCGTAACGTCCAATCACTGCCCGAGGCAATAAAAGCCGAAACGCTTTCATATCCTAACGTACCGCTTTGTTGTTGGCCGTCTACCGTGTGCACCAGGCAGAATTTTCCCCCCACGTGTAACGGGGTAAAAAAATCCGCGGAACTTTCCAACACATATTGCCCCGGCTGGGACACCGTTTGCGTACCGGCATTTTCCCCGCCGCCAAGTGTTTGGGTAACCGTCATATCGGCGGGACCGTTAAAACGGCTTCGGTACTCTAACGTGAACGTAGCGCCGTTCCAATCCCCACCCGTAGCCACGGCTGAGGTAATTTTTAGAATATTCCCCTGCCGGCTCGCCGTCAGCCCTTGGGAACTGTAGGCATCATTAAAATACGTGATAATTTCATCCAACCGCAGTCCATAACCCGTAGCCGCATAAAAACACGTGCCGTTAAAATAGGCCCAATTAAATACATGGGCATTATTCACCGGCTCAAAAGCTAAAGTGGCGGCTACCCCTTCGGTTTGCACGGTAGTGGTTTGCTCATACACGCGCAGTTGGTGGGTTTCGTCGGTATTTTCGGGCTTAAAAGGACCATAGCCTAGCGGGGCCTGCGTCCACGTGAACTGCCCCAGAGCGGTGCGCGTTAAGCAAAAAAGCGGATGATTGGGGTGCGCCACATAGAGCGTTTGATTGTACTGCGCCAAACACAAGTGTTGCGCCTCCTGCGCCGTATAGGGGGTGGCCATTTCCAGCGGGGCTTGCGCGGCGTCTTGCACCACACCGCCCGCCGTGTAAAAACGGAAATACTTTTCCCCCGCCTCCAAGATATAACATTCGTCTGCGCTGATAGGAAACGAATAGAGCTGACACGGTTTATCCGCATATTTGGCACGGGCTATGTATTGCATGCCGGGGCGATTGGAAATGCCCCCTTGCGGGTGTACCCACATATTTTGGGCGTATTTAAGCCACGTATGGTACGAGGAGGCATCCGTGCGCGCTTGCAAGGAAGGGCTAATCTCTCCCCCCGTGAAAGAGGGTTGCAAATGATGCAGTACCATTAGCGCACCTCACTAAAGGCGTCATTTTGCGGGGCTAACACGCAGTTTTCCGTCATATTACTGCGGCGGGCCTCTTCCACATACAGCGCGTATTTTTGCTCTAGCCGGGCGGCCAAAGCTACGTCCCCGGTGAGTGCGGGGGCCATATCACACGCCAGGGCCAAAGCCAGGCATTTGACAAAACTAGCGTCGTACTGGGTTTCATCCTGCACGCGGCGCGTATAGAGCACCCGGGCCTGCGGAGCTTGGGTAAGCAGTACCCGCACACCTTGCGCACTATCCAGGCGTTCTTCAAATAATAACGGCTTTTGGGGAGCCGCAAAAACGCGGCGCACAAACAAGGCATCTGCCGGGTATTTATAGGCCCACTGTCCCGGCCCGGCCAGGGAGGTTTGGACCGGAATCAGCGGCTTTTCGGCCGTGGCAAAAGCCCAGTTATGGGTGCGTAATACTTCATCACGCACCGGGTTATAGAACAAATTAAACCACCGGGCCGGGGCACTTTCTTGCTCCAAAGAGGATATAGGGAACTGACCTAAATACCCTAATGCAAGATTACAAATGTCAATTTTTGATGTCATAATAGCTCCTTTATAAATATATGTAAAAATAATTTTTATTATTTTTTAAATATTATTTATTTTAAAACTTGTTATATTTATAAAAAATTTTAATTATAAATTAAAAAGTTATTATTTTTTATATATTTGTTATTTTTTACTAATATTTATAAACTACAAATTTAATACAGATTTTGATATTTATAAATAAAGTTATTTTGTATGTAATTTTAAAAATACTTAAATTTTAAGCATTTTTATTTTTATATCAAAATTTATAATATCAAAAACAAGTATTTTTAGTTTGGCAAAAATAATACATATGTTTATGTGGTTAGACCGCACTTTTTAGTAATTTTATCGTCGTAATACCGACGATAAAACAAATTATTTTATCCGCTCCTTAGGTGTAATCAGGCGTTTTATGGTGGTTTTAGGGGTTTATTTTCCCTTAAAAATACCCATTTTGGGCCAAAAACGGCTCTATTTTGCATTTTTACAAACTATCTGCCGCACTTATACGGTCTATTTCGTTTTAAGTAGGGGATTTGGACGGGTACCACCCCCGATTTGGCAGTACCCGCCCCGTTTTCCCTTTTTTAGCGCAGTTCAGCTACATCTGCCACAAAGCAACTGATCTGCCCCGCGCTTACCGTTCCGGTTACGGTGTAGTACATACGCAGGTAGCGTTTGAGCCCGGCCGGCACCCCCAAGGCAAACAGATTTTTTTCCGTATCAGCCAGTTGGCTACCACTTACGGTGGCACTCGCCAGGGTTACGACTCCGGAAGAAAAGTCGGCTTTATCACTGGTTTGCAACGCACAAACAATTTGCGTAGCCCCGGTAAAAGCCGTGTCGGCATGGGCAATCAGTACCAGGCGGCCCGGTACCGCGTTGCCCGCGGCCCCCAGATCCAGGGTATTGGCACCGGCACCGGTGGAGCGCAAATCTTGCGCATCCGAAAAGAAGGCAGTTTTATCAAGTAACATGAGTTTCTCCTAATTTAAAATAATGGGGCGGAGGTCCGCCCCCAGCGGCTTAGGCTACTACGGCCTCGTCGTCGCGAATGGCATCACAGATATGCACGGGGATTTCGTTAAACGTCATTAAAGGCCTAGACGTAATTTGGTCCGGTGTATATTGGATGTTACTGCGGTTGGTGGTCAATTTGCGTAGCGCGGCCTTGACGGTGCGGTTCATGTACCACACGGGTTTTCCCATAGACAAACTTTGGATTTTTTCTTCCAAATCGCACATCTTGTCAATCAGGTTAGACGGCACATTGGTTACATCAATGTTGCAAATGCGCCCCGCAAAACGCCAATCCTGCACGGCAAGACCCAGTTTCCACTCAAAATATTCCTTGTAAGCGGGGAACTCGTTACCGGAAGCGTCCACGTGATTGACTAACCCGTAGTCCACGCGTTGGATACCGGCTTTGGAGCCCTTAGGGAAGAAGGTGAACACTTTGTCCGTATCCCACACCACCAGGTAAATAGACGAGTTTTGCCCGTTGGTGGAGCCGCCCGCATCTACCACGTTGCGGCTAGATTCAGCGCCGTTTAATGCGCTGTAGCGTGCGGCAAGCCCGGTAAAACGCTCAGGCGTGGCGCCGGAGTTACCGTAAATTAAGTTAGACGCCATGGACGAGGACATCCCCGCAATAATCGCGCGCGATTGCCCCGTACGCACCGCGTCCACATGGCCGCCTTTTTCGGCCACTAATTTATCTACCACGCTGTAAGCCGACAAGGTACCATAGCTTTCTACCACTACTTTGGTGGTGGCTTTGGCGGGTTCAATGCCTTGGTAGGCGCGGCGCCAGGTCCCTTCGGGGATGCCGGTGCGTACGGCATATTCGTGCCCGGAATCGAGCGAGCTTTCCTGCACCACCGCGTCGCCAATAATGTCGTTGGATTGGCTTAACACTTCGGCAATTGCCAACTCTTGGCCCGACGGGTCAAACTGTTTGGCGTAATCAATTAAGTTGTAATTTTTTTCAGCAATAATTGCCATAAAAGTCTCCTTTAATTTTTTCCGTACAACGCTTGCGTGAAGGTTTTATCCGCCGTTACGCCAGGCGCACCGCCGGGGGTAACATCTTCACTCACCCGTTTTGCCACCGCGTGAAAGGTACGGACCATCACCGGGTGGTTGCCAAGCCCCGTTTCTTCTAAAAGTTGGCGCAGTTCCGGGCCGCCAAATGCGTCGGCGGCGCGGACCGCTTTGGAAACTTCCTCTTGCCACGCGGGGCCAAAAAGCGCTTGCGTTTGGCTGGCCCACTGCGTCTGTTGGGTGCGGCGGGTTTCTTGCGCGGCCTGGGCGGCCGTTTGCAAGCGGGTTTCTTCTAAGTGTAGCCACGCTTGTAGCGTTTGTGCGGGCAGATTTACCTGCAGGGCGGCTTGCTTAAAAGCATCCAAATCCGCGGCGCTAAGGGAGGAATTTTCCGGCAGAGAAACCTCTGCATACGGGTCTTGGGGTTGCGTTGACTGCGGGGCATGTTCGTGCGCAGGCAAGGCGTTTAAATCGGTTTTTTCAGTCATTTTCTGTCTCCTTACTTTGATGTTGTAGCGAAGTTACTTCTGCCATAAATTCGCGGCGCATTTGCTGATAGGCACCGGGGGCGGCCTCCTCTATTTGGTCCAGTAAAAAAAGCCCCACACTGCGTTGCCCGCAATGAAACGCGGTAGCCAGTGCGTCGGCGGGAACAAAGCCGTGCGCGCGCACTTGAGCGGCTTGCAACAGTTGCCACAACACGCGGCGGCCTTGCGGCAGTTTTAACACGGTTTGCAGATCACACACACTGCGTTTTTTGAGTTTGGACGGGTTCATCAGTTTCCCTCCGCGTTGAGTAAAATGTTATCCACGCCTAAACTTTCTAGCCCCTCGGCCAAGGCACGCGGATAGTTCAGTTGGGCGGCCAGTTCGGGCGCGGCTTGCGTTAAGGTGGAGGCAAACGCCACCCCTTGGGCAAGCGGCTCCAGGGCCGACGAGCGCTGGGCTTGCGCAATGGTGGAAATATACTCCACGTGCAGTTCCAAACCGTGCAAAATTTCCGGAGCGGGCGGGATGAGCCCTTGGCGCAGTAAAATGTAATAGGTGCGCTCTATGAGCGGGTCCAACAGTTCCGTTTTAAGCCGCTGAAAAATAGGACCTAGTAAAAGCATTTTTTCTTGGCGGCGTTCGGCCACTTCGGCCGCGGTCATATTGGGCGTATCTTGCGCGCTAAGCATGATAAATACGTCGGCAAAAAATTGCGCACGGATCATTTCGCGCACTTGCTCCAGGGCGTTGTCCAGGCCGGACAAATCCGCCTGAACTTGGTACGCAGGTTTGACGGCGCTATCGGTCAAACTGTTACAACGCGTAATACCGCCGGGGAGCAAGTTGACTTCCCCTTGCACGCCGGCTGAAACTAAAACGGGCGGGTTGGTGCTTTTATCCAGCGCAACAAGTTTGGTTTTCTGCATTTTTTGCAACATTTTTACGTCGCCCAATGCTTTCCACCCCGGGCCGCGGCCGTACACGTCGGCCGTGGTTTTGGTTTCCCACCGCGCGGCAATGACCGGGAACTCGTGATATCCGCTTTCCCGTAGGAGCGTGCCGTCTTCCATAAAGTAAACAGACTTAAACGCAAAGTGCGTATAATCGGCCCAATTTTCATCCGCTTGCGGGTTAGGGAAAATGAGGTGCATGACTTTATGCTGGGACGGGGTTTGATTTTTAAGTGCCTGTAAAATGGAGGGCGGCAACTGCGCGGCCCCAAAGGACTTTGCCAATTGCGCAGGCGTCATAAAAAATTCACGCCCAAACGTATTTACGCGCCCCTTATCATCCACATCCAGCACATATTCCCCCGCTGTGAACGGGCGGCAATAAATGCCGCCTTGCGGGTCCTCTTCCACCAAAAAAGCAGCTGTGCCAAACACGCTTAATTCTTCGTAAATGCCTTGTAGTACACCATAGACATTACTTTTGGCAAGCGCACTTTCCAGCTCTTTTTTTACTTCCAAAAGCCACTCACTGGCGCCCGGCAATTTTTTTAAGGCACGCGGGCGCAGTGTGAGGTCAAACCAACTGCGCGACGGACTGGTCAGCCCGCTCATCAGGCCCGCGCCCAACACGCCTACCGCCAAAGAACCCGAGCTATCCAGCAGGGTTTTATGGTCAATGCGCGGGGAGGCGCAGGACGCCGGCGCGTCAAAGGCGCCGCGCGTGGGAGCCAAGTATTTAGACAGCTCTTTCCACGATTGCGTCCAGGGGGCGCGGGCTTGTTTTAAGGCCTCGTAACGCTTTAGGTACGAGGAGACGAGAGAAGATTTATTCATAACTAATTACTTTCCTTTGATGCAAAATGATGCAAAATTTACTATCATACTTCTACACGGAGGTAGTATGACGGGACTAATACTGATTTTTTTATTTGTAATTTTACTGGCGGTGCCGGGGTTTTACATCATCACCCGGGCCGTGTGGCCCAAGGGGAGTAAAAAAACGGCCCGCTGGGTGTCTTATTTACTGACAGTATTGTTAGCAGTTATAATGGCTGCCTATTTATTTACCAGTCTGTAAATAAAAACCTTTATTGTTTTTTTTCCGGCGTAATTTACGCCGGATTTTTTGTTGTATTTTAGCCTAACGCGAAGATGTGCTTTTGAAGGTAGGCGCGTTGATTATTGGCTTTTTCTATTCTTAATATAGCAAATTTTGTTAGCTTTGTCAAGTGTTTTCTTTTTCACTTACTTTAACAACTAAAAAGGGGCATTTTGGACCTAATTTTTACAATACTTCGTACTCACTATGTGCAAATTCGGCGCGGGAGGCACTGCCCAAACGGCTACGTACGGGTGCGGCAAAGGTAAGGGCCAGGGCGTCGGCAAGGTCGGGGCTTTTGCCGGTGCGCTCTTTTAATTTCTCTTTGCTTTCCAGACGTAAGCGGCCGGACGAGTCGTAATCGTAGCGCACTTGGCACAGGTCGGCCTTGAGGGCGGGCAAATCGGGCAGGATACCCGCGGTTTTAATCCACTGCGCCAGTTCCCCCCACATCTCGGCACGTTTATTAACGTACTGGTCCGGGCGCGAGGCGTGCGCCCCAAAGGGGACCTCTACTATGTTTTGAAAACCCAGTTGGCGCAAGCGGTCAATCACACCGCCCCCACAGCCCGCGTCCACAAATACTACATCGGGGCGGAAGATTTCTATCTCATGCGCTACGCAAGCGGCCAGGCCCATATTGTCCAACTTAGTAAACACGTGCGGCGCGTACGCACGCACCCCTTGGCGGCAGAAAATAACACTGCGGTCCGTACCAAAACGCGCGGGATCCACGCCCATAATTTTAGGCGCAAAGCGGTATTCATCCGCGGCAATTTCCCGCCGGCACGCACGCAGTACGTGGTCTATGGGAATTAAAATATCTTCCGCACTGGCGGTAAAATCGCACAGATATTCCTGACGGAAAATAGTTGGCGGCGTATCTGCTTGCAAGCGTTTAAGTTCCGCCGGAGCAATCACGTGTGACTCGCCCGCGCGGTACACCCCCACCCACCACACGGACGGCTCCGCTTGGGCATTTTTTTGCGCTTGGTTAAACAGTTCAAAAAACGCGTTTTGCCCTTTGGGCGTGCCCATAAACACTACCCACCCCGTGCGCGAGAGAAGCATAGGGCGGATAATTTCCGTAAATACGTCCGGCTTGATTTGTGCATATTCATCCATCACCACCCCATCGGCATACGTGCCGCGCAAAGCGTCTGGGTTATCGGCCCCGCACACCCAAATGTGCGCTCCGTTGGGCAGTTGCACGCACAGTTCCCCCTCCAAAAATTTCACACCGGGGATGTTGCGCGCATACCGTTTTAAATAATCCCACGCAATCAGTTTGGCTTGTTTTAAAAACGGAGCCACGTAAAAATAGCGTGGATAAGGACGCGTGTTTTGGCTGGCCATTTTGATTAAATGATTGACGGCGCAGACCGTTTTGCCCAACTGGCGGTGCGTAACCAGCACGCTAAAGCGGTGCGTTTCCAGGGCGGCGTGAATTTCCTGTTGGACGGGGCGCGGCGTGTAAGGAATCGTTATTTTTTTAGGGCTCATGGGTTTCCTCCCACGCAATTGCAAAGTCGGTTTCGTCCGGTTTTTTGTCTTTACTTTCTTGCCAACCGAGCAAATTTTTGGCCATAAACACAGCAAACGTGGCCGAATAATTACCGCGCAAACTGTTTTGAATTAAGAAGTTTGCTTGCCGGTCGCGCGCTTGTTCACAGGCGTATTTAAACGCCGGTTGCCGCGCTTCCCACGCGCGCAAATCCGCACACGTAACGCCAATCTTTTTGGCAAAAGCGGCAAAGGTGGGTAGCTCGCTGGCGTGCTCCACCAAACTAAAAGAGCCGTCCTTTTTTTGTATCTCTGTTACGTGGAAAGCAGGCCCTTCAAAAAACGCCAGGACCTCCTCACAATAAGAAGGTTGATAACTTACTTTTTTCATTTTCCCTCCGATAAAATAAGTTCAAAATTCAAATCTTTCACGCTGTAAACGCGCGTAAGGCCCGGCAAACGCGTACGCTGGACCAAATACGCTTGGCGTTGCTCCAGGGCGTCTTGCGCCGAGCAAAATACGTTAAAATTTTCTTTACGAAAAAGTATATTATAGATGTAAATAAAAGCTTGCAGTAGTTCCTCTTTACAAGGTGAAAAAAGCCCGCCATACTTGGCATGCACCGGCGTATGAAGATAAGCGGCGCGCGCAAAAATTAAATTTTCTAAATCAATTTTTCGAGATAAAGACATAAAATTCCCCCGCACAAGGTGCGCAAAAAACGGTGCTTACCTAAGTAAGCACCGCACAAAGTATCAAGTTGGGTTGATACCCGGCGGATTTCCGCCGGGGCACGTTCACCAGCCCATGAGATACGGCGGAATTAACAGCAGTGCGGAAAGCACCGCCAAAATAAGTTGTAGTTTAATGTTCCACTTGGCCCACGTAAGCCACGGGATGTTGGCCATTCCCAAGGCGGCCATAGTAACCGGGGCCGTGGGAATAATGGCGTTAGTCCACCCCTCGCCAAATTGATACGCCAAAATGGAAAGCTGGGGGCTAATGTGCATCAGGTCCGAAAGCGGAATCATCACCGGCATGGTAAGCACCGC
Organism: Candidatus Avelusimicrobium pecoris; assembly: GCA_902761975.1. Taxonomy (GTDB): domain Bacteria; phylum Elusimicrobiota; class Elusimicrobia; order Elusimicrobiales; family Elusimicrobiaceae; genus Avelusimicrobium; species Avelusimicrobium pecoris. The sequence goes on from CACWMG010000020.1 coordinate 16,135, forward strand.
TTGGCCGGAGCCCGACGCAATAAAAAAGTTCAAAAAACTGTGCGCTACAAACATCCCTTCCACCGCGGCCAATGGATGCATGTGCCCAATTACCGCCGCAATGGAGTGAAGGACCGTGTCCAAAATGCGCCCGTCGCTGGCAATTACCACAATCGCGCGCGCCAAAGCTAACATGACAGCCACACTAACCATACTGCGCGCCCCGTCAATAATAGCATCCGTGGTTTGGTTTAAGCTCAGCCGGCCTATAAGCGCGGAGAGGAGCCCCACCCCTAAAAACAGGCCGGAAATTTCCACAATGTACCATTCGTACACCGCTACGCCTACTACCAGACCCATCATCCCCAGCGCAAACACAATGCTAATAATTAAGTGTGCGCGCTTGAAATGCGGCTTTTGCACAGTAGTTAAATCGAGCGTTTGGCGGCGTTTTTCGTCGGCCTCAAACGTGATACTTTTTGACGGATTTTTGCGGATTTTTTCGCCGTACCACGTTACAAAAGCAATTACCGTGGCCGTACAAATAAACCACACAATTAAACGATACCCCAGGCCGGAATAGAGCGGCAGTTGCGCAATCCCTTGCGAAATCCCTACCGTAAACGGGTTCATAAACGCCGAGCAAAACCCCGCCCAGGCCCCCAAAAAGGGGATGCTCACGCCGACTAGCGTGTCATATCCTAACGACAACGCCAACGGAATAAACAGCGGAATAAAAATCAGCGTTTCTTCTTCCATGCCAAACACCGCACCGCCTAACGAAAACAGCACCATGCTGGCCGGAATAAACCATTTTTTTAATTTTTCCCGGCGGGAGAACACATAACTGGTCCCCATAATTACAGCGTTTACCGTGCCGGTGCGTTCCAAAATAGTAAAAATAGCACCGGTAATAAAAATAAACACAATAATGTCTGCACAATCTTTAAACCCTTTGGCCGGCGCGGTAAGCACCGCCGCCAACCCTTGCGGGGCAGATTGCACTTGATGATAAGAGCCGGCAACCGTATAGGTGCGGCCGTCTTTCTCTTGCGTATCATACTGCCCGGCAGGCAAGAGCCACGTCAGCCCCGCCACGACTAGCATGATAGAGAAAATAAGTCCGTAAATGTTAAGCGAAAATGTTTTTGGCATAGTTAAATTATACCAAACATCTTGCACGCTTACGGGACGTTTGTTGACGCGCGCTGTCAACAAACGGGGTATTATAGCGTGCCTACAGGGTTGCCCAGTTGCCGGCGGCCGGTGCCCATTTAAAATGCGGGACGGACCTAACCTTTTAAACTTTACTAACCCATTTAGCATTTTTTATGCTATAATACTGGTTGCTAGGGCCTGGCAGCCCACAGCAACCTACGTAACGCAAGCACTCGGCAGAGAAGATCTGCTATGTTTAGCGGTTAAACAATGCGTTACAGGTGTGGTGCTTAGCACAGGGCTGCAGCGTGTAAAAGCAAACGTCTTTGCTCCTTACATAGCTATTATAGCAAGTTTTGTTAGCATTTGTCAAGCCCTGTAAGGACCTAATTTGGACCTATTTTTTAAGAGAGGTAAATAAATGAATAAATTTGAAAAAGCCTTGGCCGCCTGGAATAACGGCATTTTACGTGGGGCGCAAGCTAAGTTAGCAAAGGTATTGCAGGTTTCTACCGCTACCGTGGCCCTATGGACCACCGGTAAGCGCAACCCCTCCAAGGGGTATGTAGCCCAAATGGCTAAACTGTTTGGCATGAGCGAAGAAAAAGTATTACGTCTATTTATGCCCACCACTTACCCGGAAGGGTCCGCCCATGCGGCCGCTTTGTATGAAAATGCCCCCGAAGGAATTTACAATGCTGACAAAGAGGCAGAACTGGTTTCTCCCCAAAGTAACAGCGTGGCGTTGCCGTATTTGGCCAATGTGCCCGCCGGGTACCCCGAATTTGACGAGGCCGACGTAATTGAGTGGTGGACGCTCCCGCGCCGCTACGCTAAAGGGGCCAAGTATTTGGTGCGCTGTTGTGGCGACAGTATGAAAGGCAGTGTAGAGTATGACGATTTGTGCTTAATTAAGCCGGAGCAGGATTTCTTAGACGGAAAAGTGATGTTGGTAAAAGTGGATGAAGGCCACCTGATTAAACGCATCCGCAAAGAAAACGGCAAGATTGTGCTTTATTCGGACAACAACAAAAAGTACAAAGCCTTTGCGCCGGACCGCGTGCAACCGGTGGGGTTAGTAGTCCGCAAAATTACAGACGTACAGTAACCCCTTGACAAACCTAAATTTTCGCTTATACTATTAGTACGCTTGAGTGGTGATAACGTCTTTTGGCCCGCAAGGGTGACAAAAGAACTGTGGATGATGTTAGCAGTGCCGGCGAAGCGGGCACAGGTAGGATGATTCACAGAATCCAAGCAGGAGATGCCCAGGCGGTGCGTGAGGTTGATGTACCGTTTCACGAGCCCGGAGCCCGGCACCTGTGGGTGTGGGGAGTCCCCCGGGAGATGGAATCGGCAACCGCTACAACGTTGGGTAGTTGGACTTGCTTAGCTGCTAAGGCGTTTAACGTATGAAAAAAGCGATTAGTTGAAAACCCCGTGTATGAATAATGCGCGGGGCTTTTTTCTGCCTAATTTAACGGCGGGTGTAATGCTCGGTTTTGACGCACAAAATTTAAAAACAAATGCTTTTTAAATTTTGTTGCTTGCCAACGATACAATTTTCCAAAACCAGGTTATTACGTTTGTGCCGGGCTCAGTTTGCTATAATAGGACTATGGTACAACTCAATAAACCGCGCATTGGATTTTTCGGTAAAATGAACGTGGGAAAAAGCTCGCTCATTAACGCCCTCACGGGGCAACAAGTTTCCGTCGTGGCGGACGAGCCCGGCACCACCACGGACCCCGTTAAAAAAGTAATTGAACTCACTGGCATTGGCCCGGTGGAACTGATAGACACTGCCGGCGTGGACGACCCCAGCAAACTGGGCAAGCAACGCGTCGCGCGCACCAACGACGCGCTGGACCAGGTGGACCTGGCGGTACTGGTTTTTGCCGGAAATTTTGACGAGTTTGACCAAACGTTACTGGAAACGTGCCAAGCGCGCAAAGTGCCGTTTTTCCTGGTACAAAACAAAACCGACTTACCCACCACCAATGTGGAAATTAAAGGCGCCGACGTGGTAGCATTTACGTGCAAAAAGCCCAACGTTCCCCTGTTGCTACGCGCCATTAGTGAGCACCTGCCCAAAAGCTCGTACGCGCCGGACGTAATTTTGGACGATTATGTGCAAGCCGGCGACGAAGTAGTATTAGTGATTCCCATTGACGGCTCGGCTCCGCAAGGGCGGCTGATTTTGCCGCAAGTGCAAACCATTCGCAATTTGCTGGACATTGGGGCCACCGCCGTGTGCGTCAAAGATACCGAACTGCGCGCCTACTTGGAGGGGCACACCCCCAAATTGGTAATTACCGACTCCCAAGCATTTAAATACGTTAGCTCCGTCGTGCCCGCGCATATTCCGCTGACCAGTTTTAGTATTTTATTTTCGCGCCTAAAAGGCGATTTTGACGCCTACTTAAAAGGCACACCCACTATTAACAAATTACAGGACGGGGACGAAATTTTAATGTTGGAATCATGCTCGCACACCGTGAACAAATGTGATGACATTGGGCGCGTGAAAATCCCGAACTGGTTACAAACATTCACGGGCAAAAAACTGACGTTTACCATGATCAACAATTTAGACCCGCTCCCCGACAATTT
>CACWMG010000021.1:0-7244 GCA_902761975.1 Candidatus Avelusimicrobium pecoris
CGTATCGTTCGGAATGTGAATCGCTCGGAGCTTGCAAGGGTGTTTTCAAATCTGTTGAATAATGCGGTCAAATACAGCGACGGCGATTTAGAGATCACACTTTCCGATCCGGGCGAGATCACATTTTCAAATACCGCAAAAGAGCTGTCCACGGTCGAAGTGGAACAGCTCTTTGACAGGTTTTATACAGTTGAAGCCGCACACCATTCAACAGGACTTGGATTATCTATCGCCAGAACGCTTGTGAAGCGTATGGGCGGGACTATCACAGCTGATTACGATAACGGTCGGTTGACAATAAGAATCATGCTTTGATACTGTAACGGCACGGAGAACGCTCTCTGTGCCGTCTTACTTTTTCTGCGGTTAGATTTTTCCATAACCGTCACGGACGGCTCAGAGTGGCGTTTCCGTTCACCTGAGAGCAAAGGAAAAGGCTCTGCATTTCTGCAAAGCCTTTATACTGATTATTCATTTTCATCTGAACATTTGGCAAGTGGCGCATAAGCTGAACAAAATCTAATGGTCTCGGAAAAAATTCCGCCTATTTTCTCACGTCCTCGTGAGCCTTATCAACTATCGTTTTGAAAGTCTGCGGAGTGACTGCAAGGCTCTCCATCTTCTCCTGATACTCTGCAAGTTTGTTCTGAATCTCAGTTAAACCTTGCCCAATCTCCCGCAAATCTTCGGGATATATTTTGCCTGTCTGATTCACCAGAGTTGCAATAGAATTTATGCGGTCGGCAATCTCTTTGAATCTTGCCTTTTCGGGTGCAAGCTCCTCGTCAGTCAGCTCAATGATCGGTGTGGCAAGAATCGAATTGTAAATATACTCCGACATTGAGCGCAGACCGCTTTCCTCCGTGTACTGTTTCAGCTTGGCAAACTCCCTGTCATTCAGGCGTATTTTCATCACTTTTGACTTCCGTTCCTCGTCTGATTTTATATTCATAGACAAACCTCCAAAATCATAGTATTCGCCCATTTTCATTATCAATTATATCACTTTTTCTTTCATTTTTCAAGCGGGGTCTTAGGGGTGCAAAACCCTCTAACAAGCTCCTGTATTCAGGGTGGTCATTTTTCAAAATGTACCCCATGAATACCGTGCTTGCTGGGTTTGAAAGCCAGCGCATATTGTGAACTTGTGTACACAATATGCAGAGCTTGCTGGGTTTGATTTTGATATTCTTCCGACCGTTCAGGTCGGATTGGTTTATTTTCATCACTTTCGTGAAAATATTTCTGAGCGAACTCTCATAGTCGCTTATGCGCTCATCAGAGCGTTTGGAGCTATGCGACTTGTATTGAATAATCCTGTTTCCGATGCTTGAAAGCTGTATCTCTACTGTGTGATTTTGATGTCAAAATAAAATCCCCATAACAATTTGTCGAACGCAAAACTCATCTGACACATCAAAGTTCATGCGCACTGCCAATAGACAAAGTGCGGTGTCGCGCGCTATAATATTATCATCGGGTATCCTCCCGAAATCAGAAACGAATGGTGGTGATGATATGGCTGACATCGCAAAGAAGATCTCTAAGCTCGATGAGAAGATCGGCAAGCTGAAAGAGCGTATCGAGTCCGATACGGCTGAATGTGAAAATAAGCAAAGTAATTTAAAAATACAGCGATATTTTGCTCATTCGTTTGCTCCTAACCGTGTAAATTGTATTGTAAGTGATAATACAAATACAATAGCGCATAAGGTTTGCAAAATAGAAACAGGGAAAAACTATGTCTCATTTAGTACTGATACAGCAAGTGTTTATAGATATACTCCAGATTGAAAAAATACAAAAACCCCCGGTGGTAAATCGGGGCACTAAGACGAAGAAGAGCTAGGAAAACTTTAGTTTTTGGTTCTCAGCTCTTCCATACTTTTAAACCAGTAAGGGCGGTTTTCTTTTATCAGGCGGTTATAGAGGTTATAGGATTCTTGAGGGATGCTAGAATTGTACAAAGTCCCATCGTTAGCACGTGTATTGGCCTGCACAACCAATTCAAATTTATAAATGCGGATAGACTGGTCGGATTGTCTTAATGCACGTAATATGGCATAGTGTAACAGATCTTTGCGCGGTTGCCTTTCCAAAAACCGGTAAGAAAATATCATGTCTGCGGAACTGATTTTTTCGCTAATTTTTTCATTAACGAACTGTGGGAGTATTTTACGTACAGTATCGAGCACGGTTTCTTCCTTTGGGTTGGCAATGAGCTGACTGTAAAATACGGAGCGTGTGGCCCAATCGTTGCTATATTTGCTTGCAGAAGAGGAAAGTAGTTCATATTTAGCAGTACATGGGCTTTTTTCGGACTGTTCAGCCGAAGCAGACTGCCATTGATATGTTTTGTTATCAAAATAAATTTCGCTAGGACCTTGGCAGGTAGTATTTTCTATACGTCTAGCAGTCAATGCCCGTTTAAGAGCTTTATCTGCAAAGAAGACTCTTCGGCTTTGCCCAAAGGCCGGGTTGGCCATAAAACAAACAGTGTACAGTAGTCCAATGAGTAATATAAGTTTTTTCATAGAATTTCTCCTTCGTTTCCAATCATAGTATAGCTTTTGAGCATGCTAAAAACAAGGGAAAAAAGACCTAGGTGCCTCTAGCAAAAGGGCCCAGTGGATAGGCTCTTACAAGTAATAAGCAGGTTGTATTACAACGTGGACAAATACCGCTCTAATTCATAGCTGGAGACGTGGGTCCTATAACACTCCCACTCAATATCTTTATTAGCAATGAACTTTTCAAACGTATGTTCACCCAAGATTTGTTTGAGCAAGTCCGAATGGCGCGCATAATTGACGGCCTCGTACAAATAGGCGGGCAAGGTGTCTATTTTATGTTCAGCGCGTTGCTGTTTAGTCATGCGGAAAATGTTTTCCTCGGTAATGGGCGGAACTTGCATGCGGTTTTTAATACCGTCCAAGCCGGCCCCTAACATCACGGCAAAGGTTAAATACGGGTTACACGCCGGGTCCGGGAAGCGGCACTCAATACGTGTAGCATTGGGTTTGCCGATTTTCACTTGCGGGATACGCACTAGCGTACTACGGTTTTTGCGCCCCCAGGCAATATAAGCCGGGGCCTCGTAGCCGGGCACTAAACGCTTATACGAATTGACCCACTGGTTAGTAACGGCGCAAATTTCTTTGACATGCGCCAAAATACCCGCAATATACTGGCGGGCCGTTTCGGACAAGTACAGCGGGTCGTTGGCGTCAAAAAACGCGTTGGAGCCGTTTTTGAAAAGTGATTGGTGCACGTGCATGCCACTGCCGTTCACTTTGGCAATGGGTTTGGGCATAAATGTGGCATACACGCCGTGTGCGGCGGCAATTTGTTTGACTACGGTGCGGTAGGTAATTACCTGGTCGGCCATTTTCATGGCTTCGTCGTAGCGTAGGTCAATTTCGTGCTGAGAGGGGGCCACTTCGTGGTGGGAATATTCCACGCGGATGCCTAGTTTTTCCAACATTTGCATAGTATGGCGGCGGATAGCGTAAGAAGTGTCTAGCGGAATGGTGTCAAAATACCCGGCGCTGTCTAGGACCTCGGGGTGTTTGTCGTCCTTAAAGTAAAAATACTCCAGTTCGGGGCCAACCATAAATTGGTCAAACCCGGCCTTTTTCATTTCTGCCAGGTTGCGTTTTAAAATGTAGCGTGGGTCGCCCTCAAATTGTTGGCCGTCGGTCGTTTTAATATCGCAGAAAAAGCGGGCAATGGGGGCACCGGTCAGATCGGGCGGGAACATTTGGAAAGTGTCTAGGTCTGGAACGGCTACTAGGTCGGATTCCCACACGCGGGCAAAGCCCTCTACGGAGGATCCGTCTAACCCCATACCTTCGGTCATGGCGTATTCAAATTCGCGGTAAGATACGGAAATGGATTTTAGTTTGCCTAAGATATCCACAAACCATAGTTTAATGATTTGGATGTTATTTTGTTCGGTAAGTTTTAAAATCTCTTTAATTTTTTCTTTTTCTTCTGCCGTTCGTTGATACATAGTTTTCTCCTTTCAAGTACTTTTTATTTTACTTTATTTGGAAATATAAAAATATCCCTCGCGCTTAGCAGGGGGATATTCGGTTTGAAACAGGTTTATTAAATCCGCCGCAATACCCCGGGCTTCAGCTCGGGGAGGTTCATTTGACAGGATTGCCTTTTTGTTTCTTTTCTGCCTGCACTTGGCGGTAGTACTTGGTAAGTAACTGCCGGATTTGGCTGACGGTGGCCTTTTGAGATTTCGGGTTCGCAGCATAGCGGCGGTACGCTTCATTAAAAGTGGCCGGGTCAATCTTCTCGTAAAAGGGGCCTTTCGGACCGTCGTTCGTTTCCACCACTACTTGGTTGGAAGTAAGATAGAAAAATTCCGGTTCGTAACCGTCTGCGGTGGATTGCCCGCCGATTTCTACCCACATAATACCGGCTTCTTCACCGTCGGCACCAGGAGTGGATGCTTCTTCGCTCAGTTGCACTAACGGCACATAGTAGTGAGGCGTTTTTTGTTGAAGCTGAGCTTGCGTCACGGCGCGTTCAACAGCTTTTGTCAAGGCTGGTTTGGCAGAGGCCGCTTGAGCAACAATCGGTAAACAAATACAAACAGCTACATAAATAACTACACGGTTTAGTTTCATAACAGTATCCTTAATGACGTTGATAATTATTTATTACAGCCCTACTTTGCGGGCCCACGTGGATTGGGTATATTGACGGCGTATGCTTTGCTGATTTGTTTCGTCCGCGCGGCGGTAGGTAGGGTTCAGTAAATAAGGGTATGTTTCAAATGTAGCATTGGGGTCTATCGTGGAGCGAATTTTGGAAAGTTCTTCCTCCGCTTCAATCAATTCTTGTAGGTCCAGCGGTTCTTCTGCATTTTGTTGTTTTTTTGCTTTGCAGGAGCAAGGAGAACAGGACTTTGTTTGGACAGAATCGTTCCGTCGGCGGTAGGCTGGGTCCAATAAATAGGGATATTTTTCAAAAGACGCGTGTGTATCCCGGTTGCGAATCACGGAAAGTTCCTCCTCCGCCGCAATTAGTTCTTCTATAGAAAGGGGCTCTTCTTCCGTTAAGTTCGTTTTGGTGGCACACGGGCAGTTGGACTGATGCTGTTTAGTTTCAGCTTGAGTCACTGCACGTTCTACCTGTGTTTCCAAAGCTTGGGTGGTTTGGGGGCGCGGTGTCCCTTTTTGGGCGGCCGCGGGTAGTACACATAAGACAGATACAAGTAAGGTAAGTAATAATTTGTTCATACGTAATCCTCTATTTGTCTTCCTCTTCCTGCGGGAAGAAAATTTCAACTAAAACGGTTAATTCGTCTGCGGTTAATTTTTGGGTTTGTTCAAATAAACCGAGCGCGGATACTAAATACAACCCCTTCATCATCTCAGAAATTTCTGGCAATGTAAATTGATGGGCAGGCAAGTTGTACGTCTTTGCCATTTGTGCATATTGTTCATTAAATTGGACAATATCTACGTCTTTTAACGCCGGGGCTACCAATTGGGTGAGACTTACATCTAACTGATTGGTGTACTGGTTAAACAACTGTTCTTGTTGCGGGGTTAACTCCGTTTGGGCAGATTGTTGAATTTGCAGACCTAGCTGGGCAATTTGTTTGAGTGGGGGTAATACCTCTTTTTCCAGCGATTTTTGCAACTCTTGCATTTGGGCCGCGTATTGTTGCAACAGTTGAGTGGCCGGCTCTTCATCCTGCACAGCCGGGTAGGCAAAAATACTGGTAGATAAAGCGGTAGCAATTAGAGCTAAAATATATTTCTTTACGTTCATAACTCCCCCTTGTGTGTACTTATACTATAATAAAGCGTGGCTAAATTTCCAGGGTCTTTGGACCTAGATGCATCTAGGTCTAAAAGTGTCCGTTGTTAATTGCCTCTTTTACAATTTGTAAAGTTTCGTCATCCGCCGCTTTTTCGTCTATGAGTAAGGGGCTGGAAAACTGGGTTTGATTTTTTATCAGTAGTACGCGCAATTTTTTAACTAACTCAATAAATTCGTTCATATATTGATCGCGAAGGGAGGATGTGTTGAGAAATGGGTTTTCTCCCAACTGGTTTAATTTATCAAAAAAAGGCTGAAAACCGGTGGTAATTAAAATGGCAATGTTGGTATCCGTGATGGTCATGCCGGACGTATTAAGGCGGTTTTGAAAGTTTTTGTTTCCCAAACGCACAGCTTGGCGCGCATTTTGTTGCATGTTAGTGGACGAGGATTGCAAAATAGGATTGTCATCGGGAGAGTCCGGTGCGTTCAGGGCGCACAGGGGCAACGTAACTAAAGTCAAAAATAGAATAAAAATATATTTCATACCTATATAATAGGTATTATGCGGGGGAAAAAACAACGGTCTTTGGACCTAACATGCGCCTGGGTCCTTCCGCGCGGTTTTTGCTATAATGTAACTATGATTATACCTACTATTATTGAAAAAAACGTCGGTTATGATATTTTTTCCCGCCTGTTAAAGGACCGTATTATTTTTGTAGGCGGACGCGAAGGCGAAGTAGATACCGCTAGCGCTAATATGATTATCGCCCAACTGTTGTACTTGGACGCGGACGACCCGAACCGGGAAATCAACCTCTATATTAACTCCCCCGGCGGTATGGTAACCGCAGGTTTAGCTATTTACGACACCATGCAATTTATCAAAGCCCCCATTACCACTATTTGTATGGGCCAAGCTATGAGCTTTGGGGCCGTATTATTGGCCGCCGGCTCTAAGGGCAAACGTTACGCCTTGCCGCACGCGCGCATTATGATTCACCAACCGTTAATTTGGGGCGGCGGTATTTCCGGGCAGGTAACGGATATTGAAATTGAAGCGCAAGAACTTCATAAAAACAAAGAGCACCTATTGGATATTTTGGCGCACCATACCGGGCAGGATAAAGAAAAAATCCGCCGTGATAGTGAACGTAACTATTATATGTCGGCACAAGAAGCCAAAGAATATGGGCTCATTGACGCAGTATTAGAGTTAAAAAAATAACCTGGTTGTACTGTTTTTGGAAACCCCCTCGTAAGAGGGGGTTCTTTTTTGTGTGATTGGAAAATGTGCCCCTCGCGGGGTGCGAAGGCGCACCTCCCTTTGCCCGCGTCGGACGATTGAAGTCTTTTAGGTGTTTTACGTCCGCGAAGTGTTGCGTTTTACGGTGCCCCTCGCGGGTGTTTTATGTTTGAGTAGGTATCTAGCGTAAGGCGCGGAAATTGCCTGC
>CACWMG010000021.1:7271-35032 GCA_902761975.1 Candidatus Avelusimicrobium pecoris
AGTAATAAAAAAGCATTTACGCTTATAGAGTTGTTAGTAGTGGTGTTAATTATTGGTATTTTGGCGGCGGTAGCTGTGCCGCAATACCAGGTGGCGGTGGGAAAAAGCAAATTAGTTCGTCTATTTCCAATAATGCGGGCCATCAGACAAGCAGAGATTGTATATCATCTCAGTACGGGAGATTATATAGACGATTTTGAATCCTTAGATATCCAAATGCCTGGTGGAAAATTAGAAGGTGGCAGTAATAAACATTATGATTATAATGGTTTTTCGTGCTATTTTCATAACACGGACTCTTTGTATTGCGTGCAAAGTGGTCTGCCGAAGTTGGAAATTTATTGGGCAGAAGAATCCTTTGTTTGCTGGGCCGCTGAGGATGATTTGCTGACCCATAAAATGTGTCGTGCATTAACAGGGAAAACCACAGCAGACGTCGGCACAACTGGGTATTTTATAAATTAGATTTTATTTGTTTTTCCACAATAAAAATTGTGTAAATAATCTGGGGTGTAAAATGCGCAAGAAATGATTTTCGGTGCGCGGGTTATGCCCTTTTTGGGACGTAATTACCGGTAAATTAAGCCCGTTGGTAATGGATTTTGCAGGTATCTCATCCCACGGGGATCCCGGCCAAAAGCCAACGGCGCAAGGGGAAATTTTGTAACGTTTTTCCAAGCGGAAAATGGATTCTTTTAAAAAGCGGTGTGCTTGGGTGGGTTCTTCGTCCAGTAAGTTGCGCCCGTCTAACCCCAAGGTGCCTATTTGCACCAGTTTGCTTTTGACCATTTCTTTAAGTTGTTTTGCCGTAACCACATTTTGCCAGGGCTCTTGGTGCGGGGCCTGCCAGCTATTGTACGTGCCCAGCGTATCCACAGCCACAAATAAAGTAGCACAAATTTTATGCGCTTTTAAGAGGGGGAAAACGTCCGTATAAAAAGATTGGTAGCCGCCCACAAATACTAGTAAAATAGGCTTGGCGGGCAGGGCACTGTGCAAATCAAGCGGGGTAATAAACTGGTAGCCTTGTTTGCTGAGTTTGGTGAGTTGTTTTTCCAGGCTTTTTAAAGGGGTCCACTGTTTTTTGAAACGGGAGTTTTTAGAGGGACGGCCTATTTTTTGATAAACCAAAACGGGTAAAAAATTGCTCATAATTTGCTACGGCCGCGGGTGAGTTGCAAGTGATAGTCCCACAACGTTTCCCCGCCGCGCGGGAAAGCACGTAAAATGGTTTTTTTACCACGCCAGGGCCACGGATTGATGCCTTTTTTAGTACTAAAGTCCAACAAGTATCCGGCCTTAAATACTTGCGGGCGTACCTGCTTGTCAAACCCGCCTGACCCGTACGGATAGCAAAAACTGACTACGGGGGTCCCCAATTTTTCTTCTAAAATTTGTTTGCTTTGCGCAAGTTCTTGCCAAATTTCATCATTACTCAAGCTACGTAGCCGCCGGTGCGTGCACGTGTGTGAGCCAAACGCCACAAGCCCGCTTTGGTGCATTTCTTGCACTTGCTCCCACGTTAAATAACCCGGCGTACCCATGCGGCTGGTAATTAAAAAAATTAACGCGGGTACTTGGTATTTTTGGAGCAGCGGGAAAAGGGTAGTATAATTGTCCGCATGTCCGTCGTCAAACGTAAGCAATACCGGTTTAGTAACGTGGGTGTGCCCGGTTTGGTAGGCGTGGACAATGTCGTGCTCACTGGCGGGGGTATAACCGTGTTGTTTTAAAAAGAGAAGTTGTTTTTCAAACATGCCGGGCGTAATGGTGAACGGGTATTGCTCGTCATGCGGGTCATTTAATATGCCAATATGATGATACATCAGGGCCACAAAACCGCTACGCGGTAGCCAGTACCATGTGCGGCGTAGTGCGGGATATTTCCAAAAAAAATACACCAGGCCTAGCGCAACAAACAGGAAAGGCCAGGTCATTTATTTTGCTCCAACTGCCACAGTTTGGCGTATTTTACATACACATAATAAGTGGAAAAACTAGCCCACAATAACCCGCGCATACCGTCTAAAAACCCGAGTTTAAGTACGTAGCGTTTTAAAAACTCAAACGGTAATGTGAGTAAGACGCGTAGCAAGCAAAAACGCCGCCCGTTTTGGTGGAGTTGATCGGCCGCCAAGGAAGTATATTTATTAAATTTGGTAAAGTAGGCCTCAATGGTATCGTAAGAAAAATGATTGACCGGGTGCTTGAGCGTGGCTAGGGGCCCTTCTACTTCCAGCCCTTCGTGCACCAAACCACCCACATAGTGGGCCTTAGCAGTACGCACCAAGCGCAAATGTTTTTCTTTATTGAGCCCGCTAAAGCGCATTTTTTTGCCCAAAAAATAATTGCAAAACGGTAAATAATACCCGGCGGTTTGCGGAGCCTGTACGGCGCGTGAAATTTCTTCTTTTAAGGCAGGGCTAAGGCGTTCGTCTGCATCCAAATTGAGTGCCCACTCGGTAGTTACTTTAGAAAGTGCAAAATTCTTTTGGGTGGCAAACCCGTCAAATGTGCGTGTGTACACGCGGGCACCCAGGTCTTTACACACTTGGGCGGTATTGTCGGTAGAATCACCGTCAATTACCACCACTTCGCTTACTAAGCCTTGTGCGCTTGAAATGCACGGCGCAATGCGGTGGGCCTCGTTTTTGGCAATAATAAATAAGCTAATGCGTGGGGTATCCATAGAATTATTATAGCATTTTGCCCTATATAAAAGGGGTAACCGCTGTAGCAGGGTTTGGGACTACAGCGGTTTGGGATGAAATTTAAATTGTTCTTAACTACACTTATACTATAGTAATTTGCGTGTGGAAACAACAGGGTCCTAAGACCTAATTTTTTTGAAAAATATACCTAGGCCCATATGGGCCCAATGTGCTATAATAAACTAGGACTTTACGAGGAGAAATCTATGAAAAAAGCGTTGTTAGTAGGATTATGCTTTGGTTTAATGGGGTGTGCCGGTTTAAAAACCTCTGCTGAATATGTGGCGCGTGCCAACGGCTATGTGAAAGACGGCAAACCCACCCAGGCAGTGGAAGCTTATAACCGTGCCGTGGTGCTTAACCCGCGTAATTTAGACGCTTACGAAGGGCGCGGGGCGGCCTATTATTTTAAGGGGCAATTTGAGTTAGCACAACAGGATTTTGAGCGTGTACTGCAAGCGGACCCCTACCGCGTATCGGTCTATACGGCGTACGCCAGTGCGTTGGCGGCCCAAGGTAATTTTGAACAGGCTTTAGTAGCGTTGGACGTATCCGCCCAATTACGCCCCAACCAGGCAGAAACCTATTTTGCCCGGGCCGGGGTCTATTATATGTTGGGCAAATACGATTTGGCCGTAGCTGATTACACCCGCACTTTGCAGTTGCGCCCGGCGGCAGATGTGTTTAACGCCCGGGGGGCGGCCTATTTAAAATGGGGACAGCGCGAGCAGGCCGAGCAAGATTTTAAGACGGCAAAAACGGCAAATATTCCCCAGCACTTAAATGATCTGGCGGGTTTATAGTAACAAAAAACTTGCACAATTTGGCCAGGTTTGTTATAATAAATAAGTACCCTTTACGTCACCGTAGCTCAGCTGGTTAGAGCGATTCTCTCATAAGGAATAGGTCGGTGGTTCGAGCCCACCCGGTGACATTTTTTTAGGACGAATAGGTTCGTCCTTTTCTTTTTTATATGAATTTTCCGTGCAAAACTGGTAAAAATGTACTATGATGTACTTATGAAAAATACATGCTTTGTGTTAGGTTTTTGTTTATGTGCCGGATGGACGTGGGCGCAATCTACTTGTGAAACCCGGGTAGATGCACACCAACAGGCTTCTACGGTGCAACGCGTGCACTACTGCTTGATGGATGACCAGGAGGGTGCTGCGGCTCACAACCCGGCAATGGTATTTTCGGGGGTGAGTTCCCCCAAAGAACAACCGGCTGTGCAACAACCTATAAAGCGTGATGAGGCACTGGCGCGGCCCGGGGCCTTTAAAACCAGCCGGGTCAATGTATCTAAAGAATTGGTACCCACGCGTCAATTTCCTAAATTGGACGATGGCCGTGTAAGCCAGCAAGAAATTTACACCAAGCAAAAAGCCTTACTCGATGGCAAAAAAATGGCGCAAGAGGCAGTAGCCCAAAGTGAATGTGCTATGCCGGAACAGGAAGTAGAAGCGGTAAGACGCCCCGCATTAAAACAAATGACGGACACACCTGCTTTAGCCGCAAAACCTGCCCGCAAAACAAAGCGCGCCCACAAAAAAACGATTGCCAAAACAGTAGTAGAAACAAAACAACCGCAAAAAGTGCAGGAAACAGCCCCCGCAGACAGCGTCTTAGCGGACGTATTGGATGAACCCGCCCCGCAAGGGCAGGATATTGCCGTAGGTACGGCCACTTATGCACCGGCCGGGCAAGATATCCCGGTGGGGACTGCCTCTTATGCACCGGTGGAAATAGCGTATGATGAATATGTGCCGGTAGAGGCCGCAGAAATCCCGGTAGGGACGGCTACGTATGCACCTGCTAATTAAGGGGGAAAATTTATGGAAAAATTAAAAATATATTTTAAAACACCGTATGAAGAAAAGGGAGTAATTAAAGCAACCTTGGATATGTGCTTGCGTGCCCTTACCCTGGTAACGTGGGTATATTTAGTGGTTGTTTTGGGGCGCTTATTGACGGACGCTATTTTGCACGAATTTAACCCTATGATGCAGGTGTGGTGGTTTGCGTACTGTTTTATAGTATTTGTAGGCGGTACGTGGCTAGCGTACATTTTGCTCTTTGTACGCAGCTACTACGAAGTAGAAGAATAAAATTTAGAGGTGTTTATTTAACAAAGGCCCCGGGCTACAGACCCGGGGTTTTTAGTTAGAAGAGTGTAGCAAGGCGGTGGCTGTTTGTTTGTCCTGGGCCAGTTGGGCTTTTAAGGCGGGCAAACCGTCAAACTTTTTTTCGTCGCGCAGTTTGCCGTAAAACCACACCGTAATTTTACGCCCGTAAATGCTTTGCTTAAAATTAAAAATATGCACCTCCACTAGAGGTAGCAAGGTATTAAGCGTGTTGACAGTTGGGCGAAAGCCAATGTTGCAAAATCCGTCGTAAATTTTAGTGCCTACGCGTACTTTTACCGCAAATACGCCCAGGGGCAAAATTTTGTAAATGCCGGTGTCTAAATTGGCGGTGGGGTAGCCCAATTTGCGCCCTAATTTGTGCCCGGTAATTACCGTGCCCGTCAGTTCATACGGGCGGCCCAACAGCGCGTTAGCGCGGGGAATATCGCCCTGGGCTAAAATTTTGCGGATGAGAGAGGACGAAATTTTTTCGGTCCCTTCCTTATAAAAAGGGGCTACTTCAAAAGGGATATTTTTGTTGGCGCATGCCTCGCGCAAAAAGACGGCAGAGCCGGTGCGGTTTTTGCCAAAGGCAAAGTCCGCCCCAATCAAAAGTCCGCCACAATCAAAATTATGGAGTAGGCGGTTGAAAAATTGTTGGGGGGATAAGCCGCGCACTTGCCTAAAATCCAGCGCATAGGCGGGCATCCCTAAACTTTTTAAAATTTTCTTTTTCTCGTCGGGCAGTGTTAGCACGGTCATTTCCGGCCGGGGGCTTAACAGCGTTTTGGGGGGGAGCGGAAAATACAATACGAGCGGTTTTAATTGGTGCAACGCCGCCCGGGCCACTACCTGGTTAAAAAGCTGTTGATGCCCAACGTGGGCTCCGTCAAACGTGCCGATTGTCAGTAAATTTTTCATAATACTTGCACCTGTGCGTAAAGAGTATCCGTGGGGCAGTTTTTGAGTAAATTGCCGTCAAAGGCGTTTTCCACGCGGTACGGACCAATCGCCGTGCGGCGCAGTTGGGACAAGTGGCCCACCGTGCCCAGTTCTTGGGCCAGTTGGTGCCCCAGGGAACGCACATACGTCCCGCACGAGCCGGTCAGCGTAAAGGCAATTTGGTCCGGCGCGGGTTGGGAAATATCGCTCCACGCCACCTGCACCTCGCTAAAGCGGGGCTTTAGTTCCACGCCTTTGCGGGCAAGGTCGTACATTTTTTCGCCTTTAATTTTTTTGGCACTAAAGGGGGGAATTTGTTGCAAAACAGTGCCGGAGAGTTTTTGCACCGCCGCTTGTAGTTTTTCGGGCGTGATCACGGGCACCGGGGACGCGCTTACAAAGTTTCCGTAACGGTCCCACGTGTCGGTTTCTTCGCCCAGTTTTAGCGTGGCTTGATAGGTTTTAGAAAGCTGTAAAAACTCCGGTTGTCGTTTGGTGGCCTCGCGCCCGACGAGCAAAATTAACAGTCCGGTGGCCATAGGGTCTAGTGTGCCGCTGTGGCCAATGGTTTTGGTGCGTAGTACGCGGCGTACAATGGCAATCATATCGTGCGAAGAAAAATCCGCCGGTTTATCAATCAGCAAAATTCCGCTTTTTTGCGGCTTAGGCAAGTTTTTTAACGACATGGGCTATGTGGTTGGCTAGTTCTTCGGCTACCTGGTTTAGGGGTTTGCCCGTTACTTTAAACCCGGCCGCGCGGGCATGGCCGCCGCCGCCAAAGGTTTGGGCAATTTGGCTTACATCTGCCGCCCCGCGGGAGCGTAAATTAACGGAAATTTTATCGGGCTCTTCTTTAATCAGGGCAGACACTTCCACCCCGGGAATCATAGTAGGTTGGCTGACAATGCCTTGCGTTTGGGAGGGGGTGGCGCCCAGGGACTCAAAATCGTGCCGGGTTAAAATAATTTCACTATATTTATTGTCAAAACGCAGGTGCATTTTTTCCAACGCACGGCCCAGTACTTTTAGCTCTATATAGGGTTTTGTGAAATAAATGATTTGGTTAATTTTATTCACATCCGCCCCTAACGCTACTAAGGCCGAGGCCACGCGCAGGGCTTCGGCTGTGGTGTTGGAGTGGACAAAACGGCCCGTGTCGGTTACTACGCCGGTATAGAGGCAGGTGGCCTCGTCGGGCGTAGGTAAAAAGTCCCCGCCGGATTCTTCAAACAGCTGAAACATAATTTCTGCCGTGCTGGACGCGCCCGAATCAATATGATTGACGTGTCCATAGGCACTGCTTACTAAATGGTGGTCAATATTCACAATCGTTTTGGCAGGGGTTAAAATCGTTTCCAGGTCGCCACCGCGTTTGCGGTCGGAACATTCCAGTAGAATAACGGTATCAAAATCAATTTGGGTGGGCAGTTGCCCTACGTGTATTTTGGAAAAACCGGGCAAAAATTGCAAATCGGCCCCCACGGTGGGCGCGCAGTAGGCATAGACTTGTTTGCCCATGCGCTCTAACAAAGAAGTAAGAGCCAACGTGCAGCCTAACGAGTCTCCGTCCGGGTTTAAATGCCCGGCTACAAAGAACTTTTCCCCGGCGTGTAAGGCTTGCCAGATTAGCTGCAGGCTTTCGGCTCTATTTTCCATCACGTTTTTCCTTATCAATAATTTGGAAAATGGACTCTACCCGGGCGGCTTTTTCGGGGGTGTCGTCGTACTCAAAGCTAAAAGACGGGATGCGTTTTAAATGTAGACGTCCGCGCAGTTGTGCGCCAATTTCTTTGCGCAGTAACGAAAGGGCCTCTTGCGTTTTTTTGCGGTCTTCCGGCCCGCCAAAGACGGAAAAATATACTTTGGCACTGGCTAAGTCTTTAGCTACGTGTACCGCCGTAATGGTAACAATGCCCCCAAAATTGCCTTGCGCGGCCATTTTGGTAACCAGGGTGTTAATTTCTTCTAAAAATAGTGCTTCTAAGCGTTTTACTCTGTCAATCATACCTATATTATAGCAATTTTGGGGAATTGGATTAGTTTGTCAAGGCCCATTTTTAAAAGGGGCCTGGGTTTTTGGGGAAAAACTACTAGACTAAAATTAGGAAGTGTGCAGGTTGGCATTTCCTAAAAATTATGTATTATAGGAGAAATGTTATGAATACGAAAGGTTTCACGTTAATTGAGTTACTGGTAGTGGTACTCATTATCGGTATTTTGGCGGCAGTAGCGTTGCCCCAATATACCAAAGCAGTAGAAAAGGCGCGCACCGCGGAAGCAGTGTCGTTGTTGGGGGATGTAATGACCGGGCAACGCATTTATGAGTTGGGCAACGGTAAGTTCGCAGGTAGCTTAGATGTGCTGGATATTGACTTACCTAATATTGATGCCAATGGGGTCAGTACTACCAACAACTTCAAAATCAAGGTAACCAATGCCGCCGACGCAACTACTGCCATAGCGGTAGCGGAACGCTTGAACGGCTCCGAGAAGTTGTAAAGCGATTGCCAACTCGGCTGAGTGGAACTAATCTAGTTTAAGCTAGGTTTAACGCCCCCGCGCAAGCGGGGGCTTTTTTTGTCTGTCATTCCCGAAGGTCGTAATCGGCAATCTCCAACATTTTAAAAAAATACTTGCAAAAATAAAAAAATATGTTATACTAAACATATGGGAACGGAAACGTTTCCATAAACTTGTAGGAAATTAAAAGGAGAATAACTTATGAAGAAAGGTTTCACCTTAATTGAGTTACTCGTAGTAGTACTCATTATCGGTATCTTGGCCGCAGTAGCCCTGCCCCAATATACCAAAGCTGTAGAAAAATCCCGCACCGCGGAAGCGATGACGCTGTTGGGCGACATTATGACCGCGCAGCGCATTTATAAGCTGTCCAATACTGGTTGTGCTTCTAGCCTGGACGTGCTGGATATTGAAGTTCCGTCTGATACGACTAACTTCACTATTGCTATTGATGGTACCAATGCGTGTAAAGCTACGGCCGCCAGAAAAGGTGGGGCATATAACTTGGCGTTTACATTGAATAACGATGGTACAATTACCCGGGAATGCTCTGGTGGGGATATCTGTAAGTCCATTACCAATTCCAACGAATGGGTAACTTACACCGGTACTACTACCACTAACCCCTAGTTTGGGCTTAGTGTAAAGTATGTTTTACCCCCGCCTTATGGCGGGGCTTTTTTTGTCAAAAAAGCCACTAGCTAGGCTGGGGCAGTGTAGCTTAAAGTGATGAATAATTAGGTTGTTAGGATCAATCATAAAGTCATCCTGAACTTGATTCAGGATCTTCAACGCATGTTGTGGTTGTTTCCGTTTAGAACGGCGAGCGTGGAAGATGCTGATTTTCATCAGCATGACGACTTTTTTATAATTCGTCTTTCCCGAAGGTTGTAATCGGGAATCTCCGCCTTTTTTGACAAACACGCTGTAAGTTAGTACAATATATGTGTTCTAAGATAGAACGGCTTGGTAGTTCACAAGCCGTTCTTTGTATAATAGGAGGGCACAATGAAAGACCCTAAACTCATAGAAGAAACCGTAGCCAAAGCTTTAGCCGCGCAAAACGTGGAGTTGGTGGACTTGGTCATCCAACACCAAGGGCGCAAGGCCGTGCTACAGTTTTTTGTAGATAAAGTAGGCGGCGTAACGCTGGATGACTGCGGCGAGCTGACCGACAAAATTGACGCCATTTTGGAAATGGAAAATTTGATTGACGGCGCGTACGTGCTGGAGGTTTCCTCCCCCGGCGTGCAACGCGTGCTTAAAAAGCCGGAGCATTTTAAACGCTTTACCGGCGAGCGCGTAAAAATCGTTCTCAAAGTGCCCCTGGAAGGGCGCGGTAGTTTTACGGGCGTGATTGCCTCTGCGGATAATGACGCCTTTGTATTGGACGACGGAACTAACCGGTTCCGCTTTGCCTACAACAACCTTAAAAAAGCAAACTTGGACCCTGTCCTTGAATTTTAACATGAAGTAAGGAGATAAATCCCCATGGAAATGAATGTAAAAGAACTCTTAGCCGCCTTGGAAGGTTTGGAAAGAGAAAAAAATATTAAACGCGAGGATATTTTAAAAACGATTGAAGACTCCCTGGTTTCTGCCCTGCGCAAAAACTTGGGTAAAACGGCCCAAATTACCGCTAAAATTGACGTGAACTCCGGCACGGTGAACGCCGCCCACCTCTTAAACGTGGTAGAAGTGGTAACCAACCCGGAAATGGAAATTGACCTGGCCTCCGCCCAAAAAGAAAACAAAAAATTAAAAGTGGGCGACGTGCTAAGCCGCCCGTTAGAAGTGAACGATTTTTCCCGCATTGCCGCCCAAATAGCTAAGCAAGTGCTTATTCAAAAAGTACGCGGCATTGAGCGCGAGAATTTCTACAAAGAATATAAACCGCGCGAAGGGGAAGTGGTGATGGGGTCCGTGCGCCGCATGTCCGACCGCGATTTAGTGGTGGATTTGGGCAAAATTGAAGCCATTTTCCCCTATTGCGAGCAAATCAAAAAAGAACGCTATACCAACGGCTCGCGCATTAAAGCCATGATTACCAAAGTGATGAACCAAACCGAACTGGCCGCCGCCCCCAGCGACGACCCCATTATGGGCCGCTACAAATCGGCCGCGTTCCGCTTGGATAAAGCCCAACGGGGGCCGTATGTGTTTTTGTCGCGCGGGAGCAACCGCTTTTTAGAAGAACTTTTTAAAGTAGAAGTGCCCGAAATTAACGAAGGAATTGTGGAAATTAAAGGCATTGAGCGCGACCCGGGTTTCCGCTCCAAAGTGCTGGTCAGCAGTATTGACAGCAAAATTGACCCCATTGGTACGTGTGTGGGGATGCGCGGAATCCGCATCCGGGCGATTCAAAATGAACTGTCCGGCGAGCGTATTGACCTAATTCAGTATTCGCCCGACGTAAGCACCTTACTGATGAACTCTATTGCGCCGGCCAAAGCCAACTTTGTGCAAATTACCAGCGTGCGCGAAAAAACCGCCCTTATTATTGTGCCCGACGACCAACTGGCGATTGCCATTGGTAAAGATTGGCAAAATATCCGCTTAGCCTCCCGCTTGACCGGGTGGGAACTGGACGTAAAGAGCGAAAGCCAAAAAGCCAAAGAAGAACGCGACGCCATGAACTCTATTCAAAACGTACTGGCCAAAATTGACGGCGTAGGTCCCAAAACAGCCGAACTGTTGCAAAAAGCCGGGTTCACCACCGTGCAAAAATTGGCCAATGTGGAAATAGAACACCTTTGCACCGTGCAAGGTATTGGCGACAAAACAGCCGCCAAAATTATTGAAGGCGCTAAAAAACATTTAGCCGAACATGCCGCGGATTTTGAGGTGCCCGAAGTAAAACCCGAGGAGGCCGCCCATGACGACAACCAAGAAAACAACTAAGTCGGCCAGCGACACCCCGGCTAAAAAAACGGTCGCCAAAAAAACAACTGCCAAAAAAACAACGGCTAAAAAAACGGAAAAAGTAGCTCAAAAGCCGGCTGTTGTGGCGCAAAAACCGGTACAAACGGTGGCGGAAAAACCGGCACCCGTAAAACCGGCGCAACCGGCACCCGTACAGGCACCTAAGCCAATGGTAGCGCCCGTGCAAAAGCCGGCCCCGTCTCAGCCCAAACCGGCAACTGCCCCTGTGCAAATGCCTAAACCGACTCCCGTTGCGCCTAAACCGGCTGTACAGCCCGTGCGCCCGCAACCTGCGCCGCAAGTACGCCCGCAGGTGCAAAACGCGCCCAAGCCGTCCTTTGCGCAACCGACGCAAAAGCCGGCTCCGGTTGCCAAACCGCAACAAGCCCCGGCCAAAGCGCAAGAGCCCGCTAAACCGTCTGCCAAAACGGTCCGTATTGTCGGCCAACCGACGGTCAAAGAATTAGCGGAAAAGATGAATTTTAAAATCAATGACTTCATCAAGAAACTGATGATGATGGGCATTTTTGCCACCATTAACCAACGCTTGGAAAAGGACATGATTGAACTAGTCGTTGCCGAGTGTGGCTTTGAAGCCGAAATGGTGGAAGAAGATTTAAAAGAGGCTACCGCTGTTATTCAGGCCGAGGACGACCCGGCCAGCTTAAAGCCCCGTAGCCCCGTCATTACCATTATGGGCCACGTGGACCACGGTAAGACGAGCCTCTTGGACGCTATCCGCAAATCCAACGTCGTTGCCGGGGAGGCAGGTGCTATTACGCAGCATATCGGCGCGTACCGTGTTAAAACGCCGCGCGGAGTGCTGACGTTCTTGGACACGCCCGGCCACGAAGCTTTTACCGCCATGCGTGCGCGCGGCGCGCAAGCCACCGATATTGTGGTACTGGTGGTCTCCGCTACCGACGGGATTATGCCGCAGACCATTGAAGCTATGGAACACGCCAAAGCCGCCGGAGCGCCGATTATTGTGGCCGTCAACAAAATTGACTTGCCTGGTGCCAACCCGGACCGCGTCCGCCAGGACCTGGCCGCCCGCGGCTTAGTGCCCGAAGAGTGGCAAGGCTCCACTATTTTTGTGGATATTTCTGCCAAAAAGCATTTAAACATTGATAAGCTGTTGGAAATGATTGCCCTGCAAGCGGAAATGATGGAACTAAAAGCCAACCCGGACCGCTTGGGTGTAGGGGTCATTTTGGAAAGTAAGCGCGACAATAAACGCGGCGTGGTAGCCACGGTCCTCGTGCAAAAAGGCACGATGAAAGTGGGGGACCCGTTCTTGGTGGGTACCAACTACGGCCGCATCCGTGCGCTGATTGACGAAAATTCCCAACGTTACCAAAAAATCGGCCCCAGTGTGCCGGCAGAAATTTTAGGCATTAACGGCGAGCCGCCGCAAGTGGGCGATACGCTCTATATTATGGAGAGCGAAAAAGAAGCCCGCTACGCCGCCGAAAAACGCAAACTGGCGCAAAAGGAAGATTCGCAAGCGCACCGCAAGCAAATGTCCTTAATGGCGCTGGGTAAAGCGGACGAAGAAGGCAATAAAGTCAAAAAACTAAGCCTGATTTTAAAGGCTGACGTGCAAGGCTCTATTGAGGCGATTAAAGACGCGCTACTGCGTATCCCGTCTGACGAAGTAGAACTGGATATTGTGCTTTCTGCCCCCGGCAACATTAACGAGAGTGATATTTTGCTCGCCAAAGCCAGTAATGCGGTAGTAATCGGCTTTCACGTTTCTACCGAACACAAAGCGCAGGCCGAGGCCGAGCGCGAAGGCATTGAAATCCGCAACTACACCATTATCTTTGAACTCTTAGAAGACATCAAAGCCGCTATGGAGGGGTTGTTAGAACCCGACGTGGTGGAAACCGTGGTGGGTACGGCTACCATTAAAAAAGTGATGAAGTTAAGCAGTGGCTTAATTTCGGGCTCTTTAGTGGAGAGCGGTACCATGGTGCGCAACTATGAAGTGCGCATCAAACGTAACGGCGAGGAAGTAGGCCGTGGCAAAATTGGCGGCCTTAAACGCTTTAAAGATGACGTCAAAGAAGTGGAAAAAGGCTACGAGTGCGGTATCTTAATTGAAGGATTCAAGGGCGTGCAGGAAGGCGACCTCATAGAGTGCTTTAAGAAAGAGACCGTCACTAGACGTATTAAGATGTAAAAAGTTTTATGGAAGATGAAACTCCCCGGGCTTACGCCCGGGGTTTCTTTTGCTCCAAAATCTCAGCTTCGCTTGATTTTGCCCACTACTAACTACAAAGAGAAAACAAAGTTTTCTAGTAGCGGGTCTCACACTCCATCCCTCGGGCTTACGCCCGGGGTTTATTGTGAGCAGTAGTTATAAAAAAAGCGTACATTTTACAATGTACGCGCAGGGTAGTTACTGGTTATCAATCGTAAGTAGCGGCTTGTCTTTCCAACCTGTTTTGTCAAAGTGCCACCACTCTGTGCGGGTATAGGTAAATCCGGCCGCGGTCATAATTTTTTTAAGCGTTTCACGTCGGGCAAGCACGTCCGCGGGTAATTTGGGGTAGTCCATATGGGCTTTTTTAGTAAAGTTATCAAAATCCGTGGGCATGGGGAGCGGTGTGCCGTTAAAGTCACACGGGGTTAAATCAACAGACATCCCGCGGCTATGGCGTGAGCCTTTTTTAGGCGGGGCCACGTAACTAGGGTTGGGTTTAGCGGCCCATAATTTTTGTTGGGCGGCCGCCGGGCGGTAGCAATCCCACAAGCAAAACGTAAAAGGTTCCTTTTCGGCGGCGGCCAATTGTACGGCCTTTTTAAGGCCGTCTATAGCGTCTTGATGTAAATAACATTGGGCGTCGGGCGCGTAAATGGGTTTGCCGGTAAAATTGTTCGGGGTGGCATAGCGCAAACTGACAAAAACGGGCAAATCTTCCACGGTTTGCACGTTTACTAAGTGGGCATCCTCTAAAGGCCCCGCCGCCAACGGCAGCGCACATAAAAGCAAGAAAAGCACGTGTTTCATACTTTTATTATATAATAAATATATGAATAATCCCTTTAAAAGCGGTTTTGCCGTACTGGCCGGGCTACCCAATGCGGGCAAGTCCACGCTGTTAAACCAAGTAGCGGGCGGACTGCTTTCCGCCGTTACCCATAAACCCCAAACCACGCGCCAAAATATCTTGGCCATTGCACAGGGGGAAAACTACCAGGCGGTATTTGTAGATACCCCCGGTTTTTTAACCCCCAAATACAAATTACAGCAAACCATGGCCGATTGTGTGGACCGTGCCGTGCAGGAAGAGGCCGACGTGGTGTTGTTCTTGCTGGACGCTACCGCAAATTATGCCGACAACGCTAAACTGGTGGACAAACTTAAAAAAGTGTTTTGCCCTATTTTACTGGTGCTAAATAAAATAGATTTAGTTAAAGACCACTCTGTTTTGAAATCTTTAGAAGAACAAGTAAAAAAGGATTTACCCATTAAACAAACGTTTTGTATTTCTGCCGCCAAAGGCACGGGGATAGATGCGCTCAAACAAGCGGTGGTAGCGTTTTTGCCCGTTAGCCCGGCGTATTTCCCGGAGGGGCAGTGGACGGACCGGTGGGAGCGCTTTTACGCGGCCGAGTTCATCCGTGAGCAAATTTTCCTGTTGTATCAGCAAGAAATCCCGTACAGCACGTATGTGGAAGTAGAAAAATTTACCGAGAATTTAGGCGATAAAAACTTTATCCGCGCCAACATCCACGTAGAGCGCGAGAGCCAAAAACCCATCATCATTGGCAAGGGCGGCAGTATGATTAAACAGTTGCGCGAACGTAGCCAAAAACGGGTGGAAGAGTTTTTGGGGCGCAAATACCGCGTGGAACTAAATGTGGTAGTGTCGCCGGATTGGCGCAACAATAAAGCCATGTTGGAACAATTTGGCTACATTGATAAAGACCCGCGCGAAATGTAGTTTTTACTTTTTGTTGGTTAGCCGCTGTGCTATTTTATCAAGCACGGCGGTTAATTTTTTATATTGTTCCACACCCTCGGTATCTACAAACGGGAAACACGCAATACGCAAGCTATTTTGCGCCACGGTGCGGTATTTTTTGAGGCCGTCTAATAGGTTTTGCTTGCCCGTAGCACGCAATACCTGCGCAATATCCTCGCCGGTTAGTGTGGGGTGTGTAATAGCCAATGTGAACGTGTTTATGGAGCGGTATGTATCGTGGGTAATTAACGGCTTAAAATACGCGGATTGCTGGGCCCACTGGGCTAAATAATCGGCGTGAGCGCGGCATAGGTTATCCATAGCCGCAATTCCGCCGTGTGCCAGCATCCATTTGCAGGCCTCATTGGCCATCCATATATTGATGGTGGAGGGGGTATTTAATGTTTGAAATTTGTCGGTATATTCTAAAGCGTTTTGTAAATCCAAAAAGAACGGCAAATTACGCGTGGGGTGTTGGGCGCGTTCTACCGCCCGCGGGCTAAGTACCATACAACACGTGCCGCCGCCCGCCCCTAAACATTTTTGAAGCCCAAAAATTTGAATATCATACGCTCCTTTAGGCAGTTGCCGCCCGCCCGCACAGGACGTGGTATCCCACGCAACAAGCGTATGGGGGCCGCGCTGATTCCATACGGCTTGTAAATAGTCGTCCGGCAGTTGTACGCCGGTGGCGGTTTCGTTGGGGGTAAGTAAAACTAAACTAGCGTTTGTGTTTGGTAACCCTTGCGGTAAAAAATGTTCGTCCGCGGTTACAAATTGACGGGTTACATTTTTGAGCCGTCCGGCTAAACTTTCGCACCACAAGTGGCTAAACGCGCCGATATCCACGCCGGAAATCGTATCTTGGGCTAAGCTCCACAGCACGGCGTCCATAGCCGGGGTTACGCCGCCGGGGAAAAATAAAATTGTATAATCCGGCGGAATTTCCAACAGAGTGCGTAAATTTTGGGTGCACTCTTTATAAAGTCCGTCAAAAGAAATATCGGCCGCGCGGTGGCTGCGCTCAAAAAAGGTTTCATACAGCCGCGCATTACGCACGCCGGGCAACCCCTGACCGGGGCCGCACGAAAAAGAGGAAGTAGGGAGTTCTTCGGCGGAAAATGTTATCAGTTCACTCATTTTTTCTTAGTCGCTTTTTTTGGTTTTTCCACGGGGCTGTGAGCCTCACCCGGGTGCGTTTTTAAATAAGCATCCACGGCGTCTAATTCCGGGCGTAGGTATTTGCCTGTGTAAGAGGTTTTGCACGCCGCTACTTGGCGTGGGGTGCCTTCGCACACAATTTGGCCGCCCTTGTCGCCGCCTTCGGGCCCCAGGTCAATGAGCCAATCGGCCGTTTTGATCACGTCCAAATTGTGCTCAATAATCAGCACCGTGTTGCCGCGGTCGGCCAGGCCGTGTAATACGTGCAGTAGCTTATCAATATCGGCAAAGTGCAGGCCTGTCGTGGGCTCGTCCAAAATATAGAGCGTGTTGCCGGTGCCTTTGCGGGATAGCTCGTCGGCAAGTTTTACGCGCTGGGCTTCGCCGCCCGAGAGCGTCGTAGCCGCTTGGCCCAGTTTAATGTATCCTAGTCCCACGTCGTTCAACGTTTGCAAATAGCGTTTAATTTTGGGAATAGCACTAAAAAATTCCAACGCCTGCGATACACTTAAATCCAGTACCTCGGCAATGTTTTTACCTTTAAATTTTACTTCTAAAGTGTCTTCATTAAAGCGGTTGCCGTTACATTCCTCACACTTGACGTAAATATCGGGCAGAAATTGCATTTGGATTTTTAAAATACCGTCGCCCTGGCATTTTTCGCACCGTCCGCCTTTTACGTTAAACGAAAAACGGCCCGGTTTGTAGCCGCGGCGTTTGGCTTCGGGCATTTGTGCAAACAAATCGCGGATGTGCGAAAACACCCCCGTGTACGTCGCCGGGTTACTGCGCGGCGTTTTGCCAATGGGGCTTTGGTCCACAATAATGACTTTGTCAATGTTGTCTAGGCCTTTGATGATTTCGTGTTCACCGGGTACGTCTTTGGCTCCATAAAATTTGCGGGCTAGGGCTTTATATAAGATGTTATGCACGAGCGTACTTTTGCCAGAGCCGGACACCCCGGTTACACATACCAGTTTGCCCAGCGGAATTTTAACATCAATGTTTTTAAGGTTAAATTGGCGTGCCCCGTGAATGGTTAAAAATTTGCCATTTCCTTTGCGCAGTTGTGCGCGCGGTAAAATAAGTTTGCGCCCGTTTAAGTACGAGGCCGTAAGAGAATTTTTATTTTTCAAAAACTCTTTGGTGGGCGCACTTGCTACAATTTGGCCTCCGTTTTCACCGGCGGCGGGGCCTAGCTCCACCACATAGTCGCTTGCTAAAATAGTGTCTTTGTCGTGCTCTACAATAATAAGGGTGTTGTCCAGGTCGCGCAAGTTTTTAAGCGTATCAATCAAGCGGTCGTTATCGCGCGAATGAAGCCCAATGGTGGGCTCGTCCAACACGTACAATACGCCCGTAAGGCCCGAGCCGATTTGCGTAGCCAGATGGATACGCTGCGCCTCTCCGCCCGAGAGCGTTTGGCTCTTGCGGTTTAAAGTTAAGTAAGAAAGGCCCACGCTGTTTAAAAAGTTTAGGCGTGCGTTAATTTCTTTGAGCACGTCTTTAGCGATAATTTTTTCTTTTTCGGTGAGTTGTAAATGGGCAAAAAATTCTTTGGCGGCTGACACCTGCATGGCGGAAATTTCGTAAATGTTTTTGTCGTTCACTTTGACGGCCAGTGCCTCGGGTTTTAGGCGTTTGCCCCGGCAGACGGGGCACTCTACTTCGCGCATAAAGCGCTGGGTGACTTCTTCTTTTACAAAGTCGCTCTCGCTTTCGGCCACGCGGCGTTTCAGGTTGGTAATGACGCCCTCAAATTCCTGTTCCCCGCCGGAAATAATGGACGTATAAGTTGCCCCACCCGTGCCGTAAAGTAGCAAATCGCGCTGTGCTTTAGGCAATTTGTTCCACGGCGTAGTCATAGAAATATGGTTTTGGCGGCAGACTTGTTTTAAAATATCGTAATAGTACCCGCTCCAGGAGCTTTTCCAGCGGTGGGTGCGGGTGGTAACCGGGTTTTCCCACGCGTCAATGGCACCCTGGTTAATGGCTAAGGTGGGGTTTGGAACAACGAGTGCCTCATCTACCTCAATTTTAACCCCTAGCCCGTTACACTCCGGGCACGCCCCGTAAGGGGAGTTAAACGAAAATAAACGCGGCTCTAACTCGCTAAACCCAATGCCGCAGTGCGCGCAGGCGTTGGATTCGCTATAGGTAAATTCCTGCGGATTTTTTCCCTCGGTTTCTACAATATGTACTAGCCCTTTGGCGTAGCGTAGGGCACTCTCCAAACTTTCCACCAGGCGTTCGCGGTCAAATTCTTCCACAAAAATTTCGTCGGTTACCAGTTCAATGGTGTGTTTTTTGTAGCGCTCCAGCACGGGGATATTGTCTAAATTCACCACGGTTCCGTTGACGCGGGCCTTTACATAACCCTCTTTTTTAAATTTTTTGAAAAGCTCCTCATACGTGCCTTGCCGTCCGCGGATGACCGGTGCCAAAATATAGACGGTGCGTTCATTAAATTTGCTTAAAATATCCTGTGCAATACCTTGCACACTCCACGCTTCCACCTTGCGCCCGCATTGTGGGCAATAGCGTTGCCCTACGCGCGCAAACAGCAAACGTAAATAATCGTAAATTTCCGTGACCGTGGCTACCGTAGAGCGCGGGTTTTTGGAGGGGTTGCGCTGTTCAATAGAAATAGCGGGGGAAAGCCCTTCAATGTGTTCTACGTCCGGTTTTTCCATCAGTTCCAAAAACTGCCGTGCATAGGCGGACATGCTTTCCACGTAGCGGCGTTGTCCCTCGGCGTAAATCGTGTCAAACGCCAGTGAGCTCTTGCCCGAGCCGGAAAGCCCGGTTACTACTACCATTTTGTCTTTGGGGATTTCTACAGAAATATTTTTTAAATTGTGCCCTTTGGCGCCGATTACTTTAATGGACTTCATGCTCAACCCTCGCAAGGGCTTTTGTGCCCCGGTAACTTAAATATATTATATAATTTATTTAACTTACTCTTGGAGCGTGCGTGTGAAAAAACCGCTTAAATACCTGCTGTATGGCCTGGGGATGCTGTTATCCGTGGGCATTTTGGCTGTAATGATTTATCACGCCAAGGATAGCTTTATTAAAATTTGGCAGGGAGTACGGACTAAATATCTGTTTTTGTCTTTGTTGTCCTCGGTGCTGATTTACGTGGCCATGGGGATGAGCTTGTACGAGATGTTGCGCCTTATGGGCCGGCGTATTAGTAAGAGCGCTTCTATCGGAATTGCGCTTGTTTCTACAACGGTAAATTATTTGGTTTCGTCCCTGGGGGCCAGTGGCTTTGCCCTGCGTGCCCACCTGTTAAACCGCCGGCGCATCCCCTTTGGTATGTGTGTAACGGCCAGTATCGTAATTACGGTACTGTTGTATTTTGTATTGGCGGTGATTATTTTACAAGGGTCCATTTTGATGCTGTTTAATTCGTCGGCAACCAAGTGGCAACTAGCTGAGAATTTTGCCCTGATTGCCGGGATGTGCCTGGTGTGCGTGCTGATTACCGCGTTTTTATTTAATGATGAGTGGCGCTCCAAGTGGTTGCGTAAGGCGTTTAGGTTACTGAATAAGGTGCTTTTTCACGGGTTCCGTGCCCTTATTCCCAAAGACCGCTATAGCGATTTTGCCGCCCAATTAGACGAAGGCATTGACCTTATCCACAAAAAAAGACGCAAATTGACTAGTGCAATTGTGTATGTATGTGCCGACTGGTTTTTTACCATTATGGTGCTGTATTTTGCGTTCCGGGCCGTGGGGGTTATGATTTCCCCCGGTGTACTGGTGGCGGGGTTTGCCGTGGGGATGGCAACTACGCTCATCCCTATTTTACCTAGCGGGTTAGGGGCTATGGAGCTTGCCATGACCGCCGTTTTTAACCAAATGGGTATTGACTGGGATGCCGCGTTGATGGCTACGCTGATTTACCGCGTGGTATATTACGTCATCCCGGGCATTGTGAGCATTTTTATTTATTGGGGTTTGCAGCTTTCTTCCCCGTCCGCTGAGCCCAAACGCAAACGTAAAGGAGCCCGCGCATGATTGAAAAACTAGGCCCGTTGACGCCGCACATAGCCCGGAATTGTTTTGTGCATAAAACGGCCTCTATTATCGGCCAAGTGACGTTGGCGGAAAACGTATCGGTGTTTCCGTGTGCGGTGTTGCGCGGCGATATTGCCGCCATTACCGTGGGCGAAGGGTCCAATATCCAAGATAATGCGTGTTTGCACGTTAATTACGATACTCCGTGCCAAATTGGCCGCGGGGTAAGCATTGGCCACGGGGCCGTAGTGCACGGCAGTAAAATTGGCGATAACGTCATTGTGGGGATGAATGCCGTAGTGATGGAGACGGAAATTGGCCCCAACTGCATTATTGGTGCCGGGGCGGTTGTTCCGGCGGGTAAAAGCATCCCGGCGGGGTCTTTAGTGATGGGCGTACCCGCCAAAGTGGTGCGCGCGCTGGAGGAAGAAGAAGTGAACGGTATTTTGCAAAATGCCCGCGCGTATGTAGAGGCCATTGCGGCTTATAATAAACAGGCCCAAGAATTATGAAAAAAATTGTGTTAATTGAAGATTCCAAAGTGTTAGGTACTGCCCTAGTGGGGGCGCTCAAGGTAGAGGGGATAGAAACCCACTGGGCCGCCAACGGGGTGGAGGGGGTGTCCCTGGCCAAAGCGCAAAAGCCCGATTTAATTTTGCTGGATTTAATGCTACCTAAATTAAGCGGCTTTGACGTGTGCAAACTGCTCAAGACCGATAACGCTACCTGGCGCATCCCTATCGTTATTATGTCCACCCTCACGGACCCCGAATCGCGCGATCGTGCCACGGCGGCCGGGGCGGATTATTTTATCCCCAAACCGTACGACTTACCCGCCACGCTTGCGGAAATAAAAAAAATTTTAAAAATCTAGGAGGTGTTTATGGCCTTGCATGTAGATCATATTTTAGATTTGTTGGACGAAAATCAGCCCGCGCAAGCGTTGGCCGAGCTTAAAAAAGCGCGCAAAAAAGATGCCCAGCTTTTGTTTTTGGAGGGGGAAGCACACCGCCAACTGGGTAGTTTTGAAACGGCGTTAAAAACGTATGCCAAGGCCTTACACGTGGCGGACGTGGCCGAAGAGCGCATGGATATTTTGCTGGCTATGTCGGCCTGTTACCGCACGCTCGGGCACGCCGCTCTAGCGTATGAACTGGCCTTGGAAACATTAGAAATGTCCAAGGAATTGGAAATGGACGATTACGAAGTACGCGCTATGCAGGAAATGGGGATGTCCCTGCGGGCGTGGGGCAAACTGGACGAAGCGTTAGAGCTTTTAGACGCCGTTTTAGCCGCCTATGTGCAACTCAAAGATTACGCCGGGCAAAGTTTTATTCACTGGGCCAAGGGGGGGATTTTCCGCCTGCAAGGCCACTTTGAAGAGGGAATTGCCCAGTTCAAAAAATCCGTTACCTTGGCCAAAAAAATTCACGATCAAATTAACGAGGCCTACGGCTACTGTGGCCTGGCCGGCATTAGCCGCATTTGCGGAAAGATTGGTGAGTGCGTGAAAAATTACAAACTGGCGGAAAAGATTTTTAAAAACTCGCAAGACGTGTTTGGCAAAGCTTACACGCACTGCGGTATGGCCAACGGACTGCGCCAACAGGGCAAGTACGACGAGGCCCTGCGCCACTATAACGTGGCCGACAAACTCTATTCGTCTATTGGTGACAAGGTGGACCTGGGCTTTGTAAAATGGGGCCGTGCCGACGTACTGCGCCGCAAAAATAAACTTGGTTTAGCCCTGGCGGACTTGCAAGCCGCGCGCGAACTGTTTGATAATTCAGACGAGAAACGCGGGCAAATTTTAACCAAACTTTCCTTAGCGCAAGTATTGTATGCCCTTGGCCGCACGGACGAGGCCGAAGAACTATATGACTTGGGCGTGAAACAAGCCCGTGCCGAAAAGTTGCACACCTACCTGGAAAGCTATACCTAACATTGTTTGTCTGTAAAAAAACGCCCGGCATTGTACCGGGCGTTTTTTGTGGCGGAAGAAAATTATTTTTTTAGTTTATGGAACTTGGCAATAATATTCCACGCCTCTTGCGCCGTCTCTACAATGGGGCACAGGTGCGTGTCTTCCGGGGCAATTACGCCGTATTTGGCCAGGGCTTCCACGTTAATTACCTGGTTCCAAAACTCTTTGCCTACTAAAATAACGGGGATGTGATTCTTTTTACCCGTTTGAATAAGCGTTAAAATTTCAAACAGTTCATCAAACGTGCCAAACCCGCCCGGGAACACTACACACGCTTGCGCGCGCATGACAAAGTGTATTTTGCGGATAGCAAAATAGTGGAATAAGAAAGCCAAATTTTGGGTGATATATGGGTTGGGCTCCTGTTCGTGCGGCAGGGTAATGTTTAGCCCAATACTGCGTCCGCCGTTTTCATACGCGCCGCGGTTAGCCGCTTCCATAATGCCGGGGCCGCCGCCGGTAACAATGGAAAACCGGTCCCCGGCCGCTTCTACTACCAATTTAGCAAATTTGCGGGCTTCGTCGTAATATTTGCTTAGGGAAAGCAAGCCCTTGGCTGTTTTTACTTTTTGTTGTAAGACTTTGTCTTTGGGCTTTTTGGCTAACTCTTTTTTAGCTGTTTCTAAATTCTTTTTGGCAATGGCGGGTTCGGCAATGCGGGCACTTCCAAAACAAATAATGGTGTCTGTGACGCCTTTTTTGCGGAAATAAATTTCCGGCTTTAGGGTTTCCAGTTCCATGCGTACGGGGCGCAGATCGTCGTGTTTAAGTAACTCCACATCTTCGTACGCTTTAATGTAGGAGGTGGTATGTTTTTTTAGTTCTTTGTTTGCTTTTTTCATAAGGGCCTCACTTAATTTTCCACTGCAAAATATGTTTTACGATGGCGGCTTCGCTAATGCCTACTTGGTCGTAAAGTAAAGCGGATTTAGCGTGCTGTACAAATTCATCCCCAATGCCCAGGCGTAGCAAGTGTGCCTGTTTGCCGCTGTCGGCCAGGTACTCGGCCACGGCCGAGCCAAACCCACCGGCTAGCATATTGTCTTCCACCGTTACTAATTTAGCCGTGCGTTTGACGGCTTCGTCAATCAGTGCGGTGTCTAGGGGTTTAATAAAGCGCATATTGATAACCCCGGCGTCCACGCCTTTGTCGCGCAGTGTTTCGGCGGCCTTTAAGGCGGGGTGTACGCGGCTCCCTATGGCTAAAATGGTAACATCTTTGCCTTTGGTTACCCAAGCCCCTTTGCCAATATCCAGGGTTTTCAGTTCCTTGTCTAACGCTACGCCAAAGCCGGCTCCGCGCGGATAGCGCAAGATAAACGGTGCCTTGGCGGCAAACGCTGTTTTTAACAGGTGTTGCAATTCGTTTTCGTCAGCGGGCGCGGCCATGATTAAATTAGGAATAGCGCGCAAAAAACTGATGTCAAACACCCCGTGGTGGGTGGGTCCGTCCTCGCCGACCAGTCCGGCGCGGTCCAACGCAAACACAACCGGCAATTTTTGCAAGCAAATATCGTGCAAAATTTGGTCGTAACAGCGTTGGGCAAACGTGGAGTAGAGGGCCACTAAAGGCTTTTCGCCCCCGGCGGCTAAGCCGGCCGCAAAGGTGGCGGCGTGTTCCTCGGCAATGCCCACGTCAAAATAGCGGGTGGGGAATTTATCGCGGAACGCATCTAGCCCCGTTCCTTCGGGCATAGCGGCGGTGATGGCGCAAATGTTGGGGTCTTCTTCGGCCAGTTTTACCAGTGCCTGCGAAAACGCCTTGGTGAACGTAACCGTGCCCGATTTGCCCAAACTATCGCCCGTCTCAATATCAAAAATACCTACGCCGTGGAATTTGGTAGGGTTTTTTTCGGCGGGCTCGTAGCCTTTGCCTTTTTTGGTAACCACGTGTAGCATCACGGGGCCTTTGACGGTTTTTAGCGTTTCCAATACTTCCAGTAGCGCGTTAATATCGTTGCCGTCCACGGGGCCAAAATATCTAAATCCCATTTCCTCAAACAGCGTCCCCGGGAATAAAATGGACCGGGCGCGTTTGGCTAGTTTGGCGGCGTTGTTGCCTACTTCGTCAAAACGTTTTAAAAAATTAGTGGCTTTTTCTTCGGCCAGTTGCACGTATTTTTTGGTAAGCAGTTTGGTAAGTGCCGTACCCAGGGCGCCCACACGTTGGGAAATAAACATTTGGTTGTCGTTTAAAATTACCAGCATATCCGTGCGTAATAACCCGGCGTTTTGCATGGCCTCATAGGCCATACCGCCCGTTAAACATCCGTCGCCCACCACAGCAATCACGCGGTGGTTTTGGTGTTGTTGGTCGCGCGCGATAGCTAAGCCCAAAGCGGCCGAAACCGCCGTAGAGGCATGCCCGGCCCCAAAAATATCATACTCGCTCTCACTGCGTTTAGGAAAGCCGGAGAGGCCCCCTTTGGTGCGAATGGTCCCAAATTCTTTTTGCCGCCCGGTGAGCAGTTTGTGTGCATAGGCCTGGTGACCGGTATCAAACACAATTTTATCGTCGGGCGTGTTATACACGTAGTGCAGGGCCGTAATAATTTCCACCGCCCCTAAACTGGACCCCAAATGCCCGCCGTTTTTACTGGCGGTTTTAATAATTACGTCGCGCAGTTCCTGGCACAGCGTGGGGAGGTGTTCCTTTTTAATTAAGCGTAAATCGTGCGGGCTATGGATGCTGGGCAGTACTTTCATACGCGCTCCTTAGTAAGTTCTCGTCTTAAAAAATTCGGCCATTTCGTACAAGGGCCACAGG
Organism: Candidatus Avelusimicrobium pecoris; assembly: GCA_902761975.1. Lineage (GTDB taxonomy): Bacteria > Elusimicrobiota > Elusimicrobia > Elusimicrobiales > Elusimicrobiaceae > Avelusimicrobium > Avelusimicrobium pecoris. The sequence goes on from CACWMG010000021.1 coordinate 32,405, forward strand.
TTTTTTTGTTTGGCGGTTTTGAGTTTATCCAGGGCCTTTTGGGCGTTGGCAATCAGCAGTTGGGCATGTTTGCGGCTACCTTCCAAGCCAAATAAGCTCACAAAAGTCAACTTGCCGTTGGCGGCGTCGCTGTTGGATTTGCCGAGCTGTTTGGCGGTGGCGGTAACGTCTAAAATATCGTCCACAATTTGGAACACCAGGCCAATGCAGTTGGCATAGGTTTTGATGTGTTTTAAGTCGGCCCCTTTCACGCCAGCCAAGAGGGCGCCGGTTTCCACACTGCCGCGGATTAAAGCACCCGTTTTATTGGCGTGGATGTAGCGTAAAATGGTTTCGGGCGTAGTTTCGGCGGTGGTGGGGGGAAGCATAAAGTACCGTAGCGACTTGTCGGCCAGTTGCTTAGAGGTTTTGCGCAGTTTATCAGCGCGGAAACTTTTGGCGTCATCAGCGCCCATACCCTCGGCATACACGTCGGCCGTTTGACCGCCCACCATGCCGGACGCTCCGGCGCAGTTGGCAAAATTTAACAGGGCATTTAAGGTGTTCTCGGCCCCAATGGTTTTCACTTTACCGTTTTGGGCAAACACTTCAAACACGTAGGTCAGTAGCGCGTCGCCGGCCAGCAAAGCCAAATCCTCGCCAAACACTTTGTGGTTGGTAGGTTTGCCGCGGCGCAGGTCGTCGTTGTCCATGCAAGGTAAATCGTCGTGGATGAGTGAATAGGTGTGGAGCATTTCTACCGCACAAGCGGCGGGCAGAACGTCGGCCGCTTTTTTACCAAACGCTTCGGCGGTGGCCATGACTAAAATAGGACGCACGCGCTTGCCGCCCGCCTGGAGGGAATAGTTCATGGCGTCGGTCAAAATTTTAGGCGAATTTTTAATTTTAGCAATATATTTGGAAAGATTTTTTTCAACGAGCTTAGCCCGCTCTTTTTGGTATGATTCAAATTTATTCATAAAAACCCCTTTTTAGGTATATACTGTATTATACCTAATTAGAGAATAAAAAACAGGACGGATAGACCCTTTTTCTTGTAAAACTAGTTTGTAGCAAACATTGTGTTACATATAGATGCGCTCAGAGAAGAGGAATCTTCTACTAAGCAACGGGGATTTTCTGTATCATAGTCAATAACAAAATGGCGGTTTTCGAGGCAATCATCAAATGAGTTGGTGTATTGAGGGCAATAGCTCGCTGCCACTTTTTTCCCTTTAATGTCAATCCAAAAGCCGTTATTACACATCCAATATTCTCCTTCGCGGCTTTCATATCCTACGCGTTCTTTGTATGTGCATTCTGCGGGAACCATTATATCTAATAAGTGCCCATTGGTTGTATAGTTACCATTAGATAGATAATACACTTCTTCCGCTTGGACAAGCGTAGCCAGTATAGGTAGAATTGTGCTTATGCGGCTTTTTATAACTGCCTTTTGATACTGTGGCACGGCTACGGCCGCCAAAATACCGATAATCAGCACCACTACCAGTAACTCAATGAGAGTGAATCCGTGAGCCATTATAAAATTAGCTGTCATCCCCGAGTGTCTCTGTCGGGGATCTCCTCCTTGTGTGTTGTTAGAAGAGGTGGGGATTCCCGACAACATTCCTCGGGAATGACATTTGTGTTTTAAAACTACATTTTTATTTTGCATCATGTTTTTCTCCTTAGTTCTTAATTTACCTGCCCAGGAACACCGATGCAAAAACGGCTGTTGCTTTAGTTGAAGTCTTCCCCTTTCAACCAAATACCAGCCGTAGCCTACCGCAAAAAACGATAAACATTCAGCACGCTGTTTATTTGGGATCAGCAAATAAATAGTGTGCCTTTAGCAGATATTTTTGGAGGGAAGACCTTGCCTTGGCAAAAGTCCGTTTCTTAAACGGTTCCAAAAACAGATAAAATTGTATGTTTACTGCTATTCCATTATAACAAAAATTTTAAAGTGGTATTTATAATACCCCCTCATCGGTCCTGCGGACCACTTCCCCCGCCAGGGGGGAAGTGAACAGCGTGATATATTATTTCCAAGCAAGTCTTTAAATTTTTTGTAATTTCAATATTCCAAAAACGGATCACTCTAAAATTTTGGTGTGTTAAGTAGCGTGTGCGAATAATATCTTGTGGATTTTCTGCGTGTTGGGAGCCGTCTATTTCAATAATCAACTTACGTTCTAGACATACAAAATCGGCTATGTATTTATTATCAATGGAAACTTGCCTACGAAATTTGACCCCCATTTGTTGATTGCGTAAATGATGCCACAAAAGACGTTCTTGCGGGGTGGCATTTTTACGTAAATTAATAGCAAGTTGTTTTGCACAGGGAGTATAGTTTCGGCGAGTGTGATTGTTTGCTTCCCCCCTGGCGGGGGAAGTGCCCTGCAAGGGCGATGAGGGGGTATTTTTAGAAATGAACCTTTTGCTTTTACCCACGCTTTACATGCCTTTTTTTCTAAAAAGCTCGGTTACGCGCTCAAAAATGCCGTTGCACCAGGCAATCGTCAGCCCGTAGTTACTAAGCGGCACGCCGGCCTGTTTTAAAATTTCCAGGCGGCGCAAAATCTGCGTGCGTGTGACCATGCACCCGCCGCACTGGATAGCCAATTTAAAGCGGTTTAAATT
>CACWMG010000022.1 GCA_902761975.1 Candidatus Avelusimicrobium pecoris
CGCCGCCTAAACCAAAAGCGGCCACCATTAAGCGGGTGTAGCCAAATACGGCCTGGGCTTGTAAGAAACCTTGCCCCTCTTTTAGACCGATTAAATTTTCAGCCGGCACATACACTTCGTCAAACGCTAAACCCGCCGTGTTGGAGAGGCGGATACCGTGTTTATCTTCGTGCGCGTCTTGCGTGAAACCCGGGGTGCCTTTTTCTACAATAAACCAGCTCGGGCCGCCGGGGGCCAAAGCGAGCACGGTGTAAATATCGGCGACTCCGCCGTTGGAAATCCACATTTTGCTACCGGTAATTTTGTAGCCCACTACCTTGCCGTCTTTAACGACGTGCTCAGCACGGGTACGCAAGGACACCAGGTCGCTCCCGGCGTCGGCTTCGGTGGCGCCGTAGGCAACCAATTTATTTTCGTGTGCGATTTTTTGGAACCATTTGGCTTTTTGTTCCGGGGTACCGCCTACGTTAATGGGGTCACTACCCAAGAAGGTGGCAAATACGCCGGTGGCGATACCTAAGTCAATGCGGGCGAGTTGTTCACAAATGCGGTAAATTTCGGTGGTTTGCCCGCCCAGGCCACCGTATTCTTCGGGAATGAGTAACAAATGTACGCCCAGTACATCACGGTCGTACATTTCTTTTAAAATGTCTAAGGGGATTTCGTTTTTCGCGTCATGTTCGCGGATTAAGTTAAACGAGATACGGTTTTTAGCATACTGGCGCAAGCTATCTAGCATCAGGTTGCGCGTAGTTAAGTCATTTTTTGCCATAATTATATGCTCCAATTTAGGATATGTATATTATACAAAATAAAAAGTACTCTCAGGGAACACCCTGGTAAAAACCGGGAAAAATGTTTATAATAATAAGGTAGTAAAAAATTTTAATTCTGTTTTTGGAACCGTATGCGGAATACGGGGTGCCTGTTTGTGCAGGCCCAAGCGAACTCCAAAAATAGCCGATAACAGGCACAAACTAAAGGAACTTATAATCCCTTTGGGTTGTGCCGAGTGTTTGCCACCCTTTTGTGTGGTAGGCCGCGGCTATTGCGTGTGGGACCGTTCGCTTGGCTTACCCGCAAAGGCCGTTTATATTTTCCAAAGATAGAAAAAATCAAAGGAGAATGTCTTATGGAAAATGTAAACGTAAAAAATGCAAAACGGGGGTTCACCCTCATTGAGTTGTTAGTTGTTGTTTTAATTATTGGCATATTAGCCGCGGTAGCAGTGCCACAGTACCAGGTAACGGTGGATAAAGCAAGGTATTCGGAATTAATGGCTTTAACCAAGCACATTAAAACCGAACAAGAACTCTACTATTTGGCTAACGGGCATTATGCGTCCAATTGTGAAGAACTGGGGTCGGAAATTCCCAACACTTCACTTTCTTCTTGGACTCCAAAAAACTTGGTAGAAAATTCAAATAAATTTTACCTCCGATGCAACAATCCAAATCCAAGAGGTTCCGAAAGAGCTTCCGGCATAACGAACATTTTCGGCGGAACCGTTGCATACGAAATGGTATTAGATCATTCTGAACAAACCCCTGGATTTATTTGGTGCTACGCTTCTGAAGATAGCGGCGAACGAGGCAAACGAATTTGTAATAGTTTTTGTGGACCAACACCCGAAAGAGATGACGGTTCAGCTATGTGCTACTTTATTGGTAGTCCTTCTGAAAACTAGGAAAAATTACAAACGCAACTTTTTGTATAATGCTTATATGACTTGTATATTTTGTGGCATTGCCGACGGCTCTGTAAAAAGCCAACTGATTTACGAAGACGACCACGTGGTGGCCTTCAAGGACCTTAATCCTCAGGCCCCCACCCATTTGTTACTTATCCCACGCAAACATATTGCACGTTTAAGCGAAGCGGACGAGCAAGACACCGCCCTCTTGGGGCATATCCTTTTAGTAGCCAAAAAGCTCGCCCAGCAGTTTGACCTTAAGGACTTCCGCCTGGTTACCAATAATGGCAAAGGGGCGGGGCAGAGCGTGGACCATTTACACTTCCATTTAATGGCGGGGCGCCGATTCCTCTGGCCTGCGGGGTAGTTTCTTCCTAATTTAGTGCAATACTTTGTTGCTCGGATAGTCGGATACCTCCGCCCTCCGGGCGCGTGCCGCCAGTATTCCTCCTATCCTCGCGCCTCGTCTTACACTAAATTCGTTTGAAACTCCACACCCGTGTTAGTAGAGATATTGTTTTTTTGCGTAAAATAATCTATAATAATAGGGTATTATTTTAATCTACTGACCCTAGAAGGTGGTGAGAAACACAATGGTTTTTGTAAAAGTAAGAGACGCTGAACACCTCGAAGAAGCTATTAAACGCTTCAAACGGGAATGCGAAAAAAACGGTATCTTGCGCGAAATTAAACGCCGCGAAACCTACACGCCCCCAAGCGTGAAACGCAAACTCAAATCCGAGGAAGCCCAACGCCGCGCCCGCCGTACTAAACGCCGCCGCTTTTAAGTTTCCGTATCATCAGGCAATAGTCCTTGCAACATAGGGCTATTGCCTTGTTTTCCTTTTGATTTTTACAGGGGACTTCGTGAAGACAGACCTCGTAGAACAAATTAAGGACCGCCTGGATATTGTAGAGTTTATCCGCCACTATGTGCCCGGTTTAAAACGGGCCGGAAAAACCTACAAAGCTTGCTGTCCGTTTCATCAAGAAAAAACCCCCTCCTTTACGTGTAGCAGTGAAAAAGGTCTTTTTTACTGTTTTGGCTGTCAAGAGGGTGGAGATATTATTGCTTTTTTGATGAAAATAGAAAACCTCTCCTTCAAAGAAGCCTTGGAACGCTTGGCCGACCTAGCCGGCATAGAATATCAATCCAACCAGCCACTAAGCGGCGAAGAACAACTGCGCGCCAACGTGCGCCAGGTGCTTAACTTTGCCCGGGAACATTATCACAAAAATTTTATGTCGCGCGCGGGCGAGCACGCGCGCACGTACGTAAAAAGCCGCAACCTCACCAAAGAAACATGCGAACACTTTGAACTGGGCCTTTCCGGCGCCCAAGGAGTGCTTACCGCCGCCGCCAAGCAAGCGGGCTTTGCCGATAGTACACTCAAAGAGGCCGGGCTGTGCATCCAGACCGATTACGGCCTGCGCGAATATTTCCGCAACCGTCTCATGTTCCCTATTTGGAATCAACGCGGCGACACGGTAGGCTTTGGCGGGCGCATTTTAGGCGAGGGAGACCCCAAGTATTTAAACTCCCCAGAAACGATTTTATTTACCAAATCCCATGTACTGTACGGGCTTAATTTTGCCGGCCCCGCCATTCGCAAAGCGGGCCGCGCGGTACTGTTGGAAGGGTACATGGACGTGATTGGTTGCCACCAGGCGGGCGTAGAATATACCGTAGCTCCCCTGGGCACCAGTCTAACCGAGGAGCATGCCAAACTGTTAAAACGCTACACGCAAAACGTGGTGGTGTTGTTTGACCCGGATGAAGCCGGCCTAAAAGCCGCGTTGCGCGGGGCCCTTATCTTGGTAGAACAAGGCATTTTTGTAAAAGTTGCCAGTTTGCCCGACGGACTAGACCCCGACGAATATATCGCCCAGTACGGCAAAGAAAAATTTGAATCTATTTTGGACAATGCCCAAGAGCTCATTACCTTTCACTTGCGCCGCCTGTTGGACGCCCACCCGGGCCCGCTTTCTGCGCAAGATAAAACCCAAATCGTTACCGAGCTTACCCAAACTATTGCCAAACAGCCCGACGCTATCGTCCGGCGCGAATGGGTCAAGCAAGTGGCCGAAAATTTAGGGTTGGAGGAGCCCTTAGTCATGCAACGCCTTACGCAAATCATGCGTAGCCAAACGCGTTTTACCCCTTTTCAAGCCGGGCCTAAACCGGCCGTGGTGCACGCAGACGAAACCGCCCTGGCCCCCGCACCCGAAGAAGAACTTTTAGCCTGGCTCTTAAAAAGCCCGCAACACATGGTACTGTGTGAGGCCCTAACCGAGCGGGACTTTTCATCCCCCCGCCTGTGGCAATTATTTCAAACCCTGGTGAGCGTTCATCAGCAAAACCCACAAGCGGCCGATATTACCGACCTCATCCTGGCGGCCGTGCCCGCCCAACGTAACGAGGTTGCCAAACTGGCCCTCTTACAAACCCCCAACGATTTTGACCCCGCACGCGACATTGCCGCCTGCGCGGCCAAGCTGGAACAAGCCGGCATTCACAAAGAGTTACAAGCCGTTACACGGCAAATGAAAACGTATGGCACGGGACAAGTGCCGCCGGAAGTTTTTCAAGCATATATGCAGTTACAACGAAAATTAAAAAAATACCGGAGTTAAAAAATTATGGCATCTGGAAATAAAGCGTTAAAAGATTTAGTAGAAGAAGGCAAAGAAAGCGGTTTTCTGTCCGTGGATGAATTAAACCGCTCCTTAGCCGCGGCCGACATGAGCGCCCAAGACGTAGAAGGCGTCATGGGTACGCTAGATGATTTAGGTATTCAACTAGTGGACCAAAAAAAGCTCAAGGAGACCGAAAAAGAAACCCTGAGCGAAGAGTGGAACAACCTATCTTCCGCCTCCGGGCTAGACGTATCTAACTCTATCCGGATGTATTTGTCCGAAATGGGACGCGTGCCACTCCTTTCTCGCGACGAAGAAATCACCCTGGCACGTAACATCCGCGAACGCGAAAAAGAACTGCGTAAATTAGTACTGGAATCCCCCATTACCATGCGTGAAATTTGCAACTGGGAAGAACTGGTGGACCAAGAAGAAATGACCACCAAAGAGCTTATGCCCCGCGGCAAACGCACTACGCGCGAGCTTAACAACATGCGCCGCAAACTGAAAGAAGCCGCCCAGTTTATCGGCAAGCGCGAAAAAGAAATTACTAAAATTATGAAGGAGTTGCGCACCGAAAAAATGACGGATAAAAAACGCAACCGTCAAATTGCGCTCTTGGAAGACAAACAAAAAGAAGTAGTGGCGCGCATTAACAAACTTAATTTAAACCAAAACAAAATCAAACGTTTAACCAACAAAATCAAAAGCTTGGCAGACCGTTTAACGGAAACCTCTAACGACATGCAACGCTTTGACGATTATTTTGGGCCCTACAGTCAAGTCAAAAAACTAGTAAATGACTTTAAAAACAAAAAAATAACTGAAAAAGCCTTTAAAAAAGCCACTAAATTTACGCTGGAAGAACTGGAGCGCGCGCTGACCAACATTGAAGGCGTCCGCCGCCGCCATACCCAAATGGTGGAAATGCTACCCATGAGCGAAAAGGAATTTTTGGCCTTTAATAACCGCATTGTCTTCTTTGAAGATATGATTTTGCAAGACAAGCTAAAACTCATCAAAGCCAACTTACGTTTGGTAGTATCTATTGCCAAAAAGCACGTCAACTCCAACTTGGAACTTTCCGATCTGATTCAAGAAGGCGGCCTGGGGCTTATGAAAGCGGTAGAAAAATTTGAGTACAAACGCGGATTTAAGTTTTCCACCTACGCTACGTGGTGGATCCGCCAAAGTATCAACCGCGCCATTGCCGACCAAGCCAACACCATCCGCATCCCGGTACACATGAAAGAGTTGGTTTCCAAACTCACCAAAGTAACCAACAAATTCCGCCAGGAACACGGGTGTGAGCCGAGTATTGAAGATTACGCCAAGAGTTTGCATTTATCGGTAGAAAAAGTAAAAAGCGTCTTAAAAATTATGCAAGACCCTATTTCACTTTCCACCCCTATTGGCGAGGATGAGGACTCCAACCTGGAAGACTTTATTGAAGATAAAAGCGGCCCCAACCCGACAACCGCCGCGGCTGATTTTCTGCGCAAGCAAGAAGTAGCTGACGTGTTGGCTACGCTATCGGAACGCGAGGCTAAAATTATTAGTCTGCGCTTTGGGATTGATTCGGGCTACCCGCGCACGCTGGAAGAAGTGGGCAAGATGTTTAACGTCACGCGCGAGCGTGTGCGCCAAATAGAGGCCAAGGCTATCCGCAAATTGCGCCACCCCAGCCGCACCAAGATGTTAAAAGATTACCAGGAGTAGGTTTTGACAACTCTCTTGTAATGTGTTATTCTAGCACACAACCTAAAACAGAATGTTTTAGGTTGTGTTGCTTATAATCACAATTTTGACTATCTCTTCCATAGATAGGAATAACTACCTAAACGCTTTGTAAATCCCAAGGATTTACAAGTTACTGATCCGTTGTCCAAGCAATACATTCCCTGCAATGTTTCCCACTTGGGTACAGTTTCCCAAGGTTTAGATGGATCTGGGGCATATACCCCTACTGGCTGGTATTCGGGACGATAGTAGTAAACTAAAGCATATTGCTGATTTGTATTTTGAACCTTAATATGATTCACATTAAGAAGATAATTACATCCACCGCTTCCCGATGCCGAACTTCCAAAAATCCCTGCAAGGTCCTTACAGGGAACTTGAATATCCAACTCATTTAACTTGCAAGTTTCACCTTTTCTTAACTCACATACTTTAGCTGCCTCAGCCAAGGCTTTTAGATTTACTTCATATTCAGCTAAGCGGGATTTCTTAACCGCTTTTTGGTATTGTGGCAACGCTACCGCCGCCAAAATACCAATGATTAACACCACTACCAATAGCTCAATGAGCGTAAACGCACAACTATTTTTCATTTTTTTCTCCTATTTTTATTTACTGTCATCCTGAACTTGATTCAGGATCTCACCTATAGATATTAAAAGTGGTAAGATTCCAAATCAAGTTTGGAATGACTTTATTATGCAGATAAAAAAGTTATCCACATTATCCACAACAATTTCAAGATATCAAAAAAAAAAAACAAGTCAAGGCTTTTCGGGGGGCACTTTCTTATAGTAAAATACCTATATGTCCGCACCCATCAAAATCCAATACTTAAAAGGTATCGGCCCCGCCAAGGCCAAACTGTTTGAACGGCTAGAAGTACAAACCGTGCAGGACCTATTGCACTATTACCCCCGCACGTACCAGGACCGCCGCCTGAATACCCCCCCTAACGAGTATAATTCGGACGCTCTCACCGTTTTTAAAGGCCGCGTGCTTAGCACCCAACAAATCCCGGCCAAAAGCGTGCTAATTTTTAAAGCTGTATTAGAGGACGAAAAAGGCGCTCATATTGAGTGTACCTGGTTTAAAAGACGTATGTACCGCGCGTTTCGCTTTGACCCGTTTGGACAGTTAAAAAAAGATTTCCACATTGGCACCGAAGTATGGGTAATTGGGCGCAAAAATGACCGCAGTGCCATGTTTGGCACGCAAATTACCGTAGAAGAATACTACGTAGCGGCGGACGTAATGACCCAATGGCACGCCGGGCGTTTAACCCCCATTTACGCGCTTACGGAAGGTCTTACCAATAAGCAATTCCGGCAATTTATGGTGGAGGCCTTGCAATCGGCCTCCTTGACGGATACACCCGAAATTCTCCCCCCCGCTCTTTTGCAAAAACGTAAATTGTTAAGTGCCCCGCAAGCCCTCAAAGCAATTCATTTCCCTAATTCCATGGCCGAACTGGATGTGGCCCGTACCCGCCTGGCGTATGAGGAGTTTTTGCTCCTAGCTACCGCCTGGGGGATCAAGCGCACCCAAACTAAAATTTTAGCCAAAGATTATAGCTATGAGGTTAAAAAAACACTCCTCACACCTTTTAAAAACCAACTGGGCTTTGAATTTACAAACAGCCAAAAAAAGGTCATTAACGAAATCTTTGCCGATTTATTATCCCCCCGCCCTATGAACCGCTTACTGCAAGGGGATGTGGGCTCGGGCAAAACGGTAGTTGCCCTGTGTGCCATGCTACTGGCTGTGGAAAACGGTTACCAGGCTGCACTCATGGCCCCCACAGAAATTTTGGCCGAGCAACACTACCTCACTTTTAAGCGCATTTTAAAAGACATCCCCGTTAACGTGGCTATTTTAACTTCCAGCACCAAGACCGCGCAAAAAAAGAAAATTTTGGCCGGCCTAGCCGACGGCACGATTCAAATTTTAGTGGGTACCCACGCCGTTATTCAAGACAGTGTACAATTCCACAATCTGCGCCTGGCTGTAATTGACGAACAACACCGTTTTGGCGTTAAACAGCGCAGCAAACTTAAGGAAAAAACCGCCAAATTGGATTTACTGACTATGACGGCCACCCCCATTCCGCGCACCTTGGCCCTGGCTTTTTATGGCGATTTAGCCGTCTCTACGATTAGCGAACTTCCCCCCGGCCGCCAACCCATTATTACCGAAAGTGCCACCTCTAAACTGGCCTACGACCGCGTACGCACTGAGGTAGAAAAAGGACGCCAAGCTTATATCGTATTTCCGATTATTGAAGAGAGTGAAAAAATTTCCGCCAAAGCGGTTACCGAGGAATTTGAAAAACTTAAAAAAATATTCCCACAATTTAAGTTAGCGGTACTCCACGGTCAAATGACACAGGCCGAAAAAGAAAGCGTCATGGCGGATTTTGCCGCCCACAAGACCGATATTTTAGTGGCTACCCCTGTGATAGAAGTGGGCATTGATGTTAAAAATGCTACTGTAATGGTTATTGAAAATGCCGAGCGTTTTGGCCTAGCCAGTTTGCACCAGTTACGCGGACGCGTGGGCCGCGGAGAACACGCCAGCTATTGTATTTTGGTTCCCCAACATGCGGGCAGTGTAGCCAAGGAGCGGGTGGACATCATTTGTTCCACTCGCGACGGCTTTAAAATCGGCGAGCGCGATATGCAGTTACGCGGCCCTGGGGAAATTTTGGGCACACGCCAAAGTGGCGAGTTGGAATTTAAAGCGGGCGACATCTTTAAGGACCGCGATATCTTGTACTGGGCCATTGAAGACCGTGACGAGCTATTAAGCGCGGACCCGGGCCTTATAAAACCCGAACACTCCCTTTTCCGTCTTAAACTGCAAGAACTCTACCAACAAAATTGGCATTTGATAGACCTCAGCTAATCTTGCTCCACCCACACGCAAAAAGTGTTATAATACATTTGTAACATCATTTTCCGTCGGACACATCATTATACCCGGCGGTCCAACAGGAGATACAACGTGAAAAAATACGCTGCTGAATGTTTAGGTACATTTGTACTAACCCTGTTTGGGTGCGGTGCTGCCGCCCTAGCAGGGGAAGCGCTGGGCATGTTAGGGGTTGCCTTTGCGTTTGGTTTGTCTATCGTAGCTATGGCATACGTCATTGGCAACATTTCGGGCTGTCACATCAACCCCGCCGTTTCGTTAGGTGTGTGGATGAGCGGTAAAATGACCGATAAAGACTTTGCCTGGTACGTGGTTGCACAATGTCTAGGGGCTTTACTGGCCGCTTACGTACTGGCCGCTATTATCAATTCCTCCGATCTGGGGGGCATTGCACTAACCGGGTTAGGTGCTAACGGCTATGGCGAATATTCCGCCATTGGCTTAGAAGTGGGTGCCGCGCTCTTAGTAGAAATGATTTTAACCTGTGTATTTGTACTGACCGTACTAGGCGTTACCGACAGCGCCAAAAACGCCACTATTGCCGGTTTAATTATCGGCTTGGCGCTTACGTTTGTACACATTTTGGGCATCCCGCTCACGGGTACGTCTGTCAACCCGGCACGTAGCTTTGGGCCGGCCTTTGTATTAGGCGGCGAAGCCTGGAGCCAACTGTGGGTATTTATTGTAGGGCCTTTCTGCGGTGGCGGTTTGGCCGCGCTTATTTGGAAAAAATTAAAAGCCAAATAAACCGTCTATTTACCATGCACCCTCACGCAAGTGAGGGTGTTATTTTTTATACACATTTTTGCCTTGGTAGGAAAGTACGTAATAAGTAGCGGCTTGCTCTTTGGCTGTTCGTTCAGCCGCTGAATGGGCCTCTTCAATAGCCGCCGTAGGGAACCCGGCCCGGTGAGCTGTTTGCAAGGCGTGCAACGCATCTTCGGCCACCAGTGTACGGGCTTTTCCAGTACCCAAGCGGCGCAGGGCCTCCTCGTACACCTTTGGGGAAGATTTTCCCACCCCCACTTCGTCACACGTAATAATAAATTCAAAATAGTCCCGCAGTCCCAACCGACGTAAGGACCGTTCGGCCAATTCCCGGTCTGAAGCGGTAGCCACGGCCATTTTCACGCCTTGCGCTTTGAGCCGCGCTAATGTTTGCGACACACCCGGCATGGGCAAAATATCTTCATAATAATGCTGGCGAATAGGACGCAACGTAAGAGCTAAAATTTCCTCCGGGCTTTGGGATAACTGGTAACGGGCTTTAATTAACTTTGCACCATCTAATAAACTCAGTGGCACCAGTTCATCATCCAACGTGTCCGGCGGCTCAAAACCTTGGCTACGCACAAAGTTACTGCCGCTATGTTCCCAGGCTCCTAACGAGTCTAATAAAGTACCGTCTAAATCAAAAATAACGGCATCTATTTCTTGCTTCCCCGGAAATGCCTGTAACACGGGACGAGGATACTGTAAAGTACGCAGGGCCACTCCACGCACAAAGGGATACTCAATTCCACTTAAACAAGGTGCGGGCATTTGTATGGGTTTGTTCCCAAGCATTTTGGGAATATTATTCAAAATAGGGCAAGGCACACCGCAATATTTACAACGGACAAGCTGTAAATTCTTTGAGGGTGTTTTAATGGAAGATTTTAACACCGGACGAATATATTTAGGACTCTGGGCCTCACAAGGGCACGCCAAAAAAACGCCACACAAGAGGGAAAGTAAAATAGACAAAAAAAGCTCCATATTTGTATTGTATCATATCTTCCGTCGGTCCATCTAGCTCTTTACAAAAAAGTATAATATAAGTATGGGGTATATAGGATTATTTTTAACAATCGCCGCCGTGTGGTATATTTTATCCCGCGTGGGAGCGCATATTGTTTTTCGCCCACAGAAAAAGCGCTGGCCGCTTAAATTACCCTTTCAAAACGTCCATATCGGCCCGCTAACAGGCATTTACCTACCTGCCCAGGGGCAACAACAGCCCACCCTACTATTTTTCCATGGCCGGGGCGGAAATGTATCCCATTTTGAAAATTTTGCGCAAGCCTATGCCCCGCTAGGGTATGGAGTATTGGCATTTGATTACCGCGGTTTTGGCTTATCCAAGGGCACACCTAACCAAAAACACCTAGAACAAGACGCGGTGTCCGCCGTTACGTACGCCTTAGAAAATTTACATCTGTTGCCGCAACGGCTGGTTATTTACGGTCATTCCCTAGGGAATGCGCCCGCCTTATTTGCCGCCCTCTATTTCAAAGACACCCCTTTCAAGGCCCTTATTTTGCAAAGCCCCTTTTTAAGCACGCCCGATATGGCCGCCAGTTGGGCCTGTGGCACGTACGCGTCCCATACGTGGAAATACCGGCTGATTCGCGCACTTGTAACCCCGTTTTTATGGCCAAACCGCTTTGATAATACGCGCCTCTGTGCCGGGCTGACGATACCGGTGCTGTTGTGTTCCAGCAAAGCCGACCAAACACTTCCCTGGGCGCAAAGTGCTAAGTTAGCAGACGCAATTTCGCACGTACAACGCTTTTTATCCCCTACAGGCGGACATGATGAATTTGCCTGGGCCGCCACCGCCGTGGATAATTTTTTAAAACAGTAAGGCTCCCACAATGGGAGCCCTTAAAATACAACGGAGAGGGAGGGATTTGAACCCTCGAAACCTTGCGGTTTACAGGTTTTCGAGACCTGCTGTTTCAACCACTCACACACCTCTCCAATTCTACTTTTACCGAGTGGCGGGCGCAAGTAGCTTGTCTTATTATACTAAACTTTCGCCGAGCTTGAAAAGAGAAAAGCCCCCATTTCTGGGGGCTTTTTGCGTTGATAAATCTATTACTTGTGTAGCCACTTCCAAAAATTATCTTCAAATGCGGCAATGTTGCTGTAGCGGTACGCCCGGCCTAGCGCCTTTTCTACAGAATACGGCTCATACACTTGTTTACCGCGGGAGTCTTTTACTAAAAAACCCGTGGACGGGTTGCGCACGGCCTCGCCCTGGGCCACTAAGCGCGTAAATTGCTCAAATTGCATCCGGTTAGACGGGCTCATCCCCCCCGCCGGATTAAGCAAAAAGCGCACCATTAAATAGGCTTGCAAATACCAATTTTGTACCCGGTCTTTGCCTTCAGCAGTTTCCAGGGACCCCTCTTGCATAAAATCTTCAAACGGCACTAAACGTACCGATTTCCCGCGCCGCGGACCTACCCGAGTGCCCCGTTGAGAAATGGGCGTAAAGGGCTTAGGCTCAAACGAGCCAAACATCCGGCTAGAGCTAAAATTGGCAGGCAGTGTGCTAGGGTCACGTTCAAAGCGCAAGGTTTGATAGTCGTGATTCCACGGCCCCCCCTTACCACCAAACATTTGGTCTTCCACTAATACGGCAAGTCCCTCATCTAGCCACGTGGGCGTCATAATGCGCCCCGTGTTGTGCTTATCAAAAAATTGTTGCGTAAAAATATGGGTAAGTTCATGCGCAAAAGTTTCTTTTAGTTCTTGCGTTTTTCCAGGCTCATCATATACCACAATTTCCCCGCGGGTGGGATACGCCACCGCACGTGTCCAGGCCTTAGCGTCCGGCTCGTAGCGCAAGTAAGAATTATGGTCCTGATACACAAATACGCGCACCCGGCCGGACATCATCCACGGAATAAACCGTCTCAGCGTATCATAGGCCGTTTCAAACGTCATAGCCATATTGGCCGAACCAATGGACCCATTGGGCTTTTGTGTGTAAATATCAAAGTGCGTACTTTTAGACGGGATCCACGTTACCCCCGGGCGAAAGGCGTTTGGGTTAAATGCTTTTTTAGCGGAAGGCACTTTAGAGGGTCTGTTTTTAGCCGCCGAAGGTGGAATCGTACGGTCGGTTTGTGCCTCTTGTTTAGATTTTTCCAGCATTTTTACCGCATACTCTAGTTCGGCATCTGCGGCATCTTCTTCTTCCGTATTTTCCACCGGCTCTTGCGGTGCAGTTTCTTCAGGCTCCTCTTTTGGGCGCGGTTGTGCCGGTTTTTTAGGGGCCACGGTCGTTTGCACGGTGGTAGTGGAACCACCAATGGTTAACGGCATATCTAGCGTGTTTTGCGCGGCAGACACCGCCGATTTAGCTGGGGTAGAAACTGCGGCTCTAGGCACTTTGGGAACCCGGGGCGCCTTTTTAGCGGAGGGAACCGCAAACGGAGAATTATTTTTAGTAGCTTGTTTAAGTAAATCTACCGAGGAAGACGGAGCCGCCACCGTAGAGGGAACTTCAATATCCGCACTAGCAGCTTGGCCCCAACTTAAAACGGGTAAAAATAGTAAAAAACCAACTAGGTAGCGCATGATGCCCCCTATAAATCAACCCCGTTTGGGATTACATACTCAATTTGACAATTACCACCACTGCCCGAAATGACAGCATACACATTAGCAGTGTTACTATTTCCACCGATAATACTACCACAATTATATACTAAATTTCTATTGAAAGACTTTCCATTAAAATCAAACATATCCGTGAGACAGTCGGCCTCCCTGTCTGCAGTAGGGTCACACATCTGGCACTGGCTCAAATCACGCGCATACGCCTCAGGTGTTTTGGAAGCCCAAAACATATTTACTTGTGCCATGCACGATTCAATCATCTTTTGCGCGGTGATTTGATGACGCACCTGCTTAGAAGCCACCGAGCGAGAGAGCGTCACGCGCAAAATCATGGTAGCCATCCCGGCTAAAATAGCCGATAAAATAAGCACTTGTAGCAAAGCGGCTCCGCGGTTGTTTTGTTTTTTAAAATTCATCTTATTTACTCCTTAATTGCTACGCCGTGCGGCAACATAAAAGTTTCTTCCATCACTTCCATTACCGGCGGCTCGCTATTCACCCCTAACACCAAACGTATTTTTAAGATGGAATTAAACCCGGCGCCTCCATAGACGAACTCACACTTCGCTTTGCGAACCTGTCCTAACCAAACTTCACTGCCTCGACTAATACTTGACCCATCAAAAGTATATGTAACGTTGACAAGTGCGGAATCCGGTTCTATTTGCTTTGTCTGCGTCAGCGTCCAGGCGTTCCCGTTGCAAGTAACGTTAGAAGATTGGTGTACATCCTGGCGCAATTGCCGCATTGCAATAGATGCCTGATTACGCAACGTCATCCGGGTACGCCCTACGTTGCTTTCCCGCACGGCAGTCCCCGTAAGAGCGGCTAACGCCACCCCTACTAGCCCCACAATCATAACTGCCAATAAAACTTCCGTTAACGTAAAACCTTTGTTATTGTTCATAACTCATACCCATTACAAGAAATTGTAAATGTAATTTTATAGCCATTAAGATTTACATCCGGCTCCTTGGAAGCATCCGCCAATTTATTCTCGTGGATGTTACTACTTGCTATCGTATAAGAAAATTCCGAATTGCTCCGGTCACACACCGGTGGCAACAAACATCCAACATAATGTGTGCCACTGGCAAGCGGGGTTCTATCCGCCGGGTAAATTTTGTCTCCTGCATTACTGGTACATCCCCCGTTGCTTATGTTTCCACAGGGGCCACAAACCAAACCGTCCGGTAAATGTGTATTTGCAAATTCATTTTGTTGCGCATGGATATATACTTTTAGTAAATCCCCCGCTTTTTCAACAGCATAAGTCATTTCTTCGCGGATATCCGGCACCGAGGACTGCCGGGAAGCCGAGAGCAACACACCAAACGCCCCCGCCGTTATCAACGCCAAAAGGCCCAAAGCGATTACGCCCTCTAGTACCGTTACACCCGCCCTATTTTTAAGTAATTGTCTCATAGTTACTTCCTTAAAAGCTCTCATCCTCTTCCACCTTCATATCATGTGTTACATGAAAAGCTTGCGTTTTATAACGTCCCGCTTTGGCATCATCTAATGCCGTAAAGGTAACCAACTTGCTACGGTCCTCACTCGTAGCTACAGGCTCAAACGTATAAGGCAAACCCTGAAAATCCTTCCACGTAAGGTAATTGCAAGCAAACAAATCCTTCACGTCACCTGATTTAATTCCAGGATCTTCCTCCATCCATGAATCCTTAGGGCAAGCCCCAAAAGAGTAAGTGTTCATTCCATTCACGGAGCCACTTGGCAACCCTCCTTTACGATCCCGGTAGTATGAACGCATAGCTTCTGCCATTTTAATAGCCGCTGTTTTAGCCCGTTGATAAGCTACTTCAGCCCGCGCTGAACGTACCGCCGGGACCAAAAAACTGGCAATCACGGCAATGACCAACATAACAGCTAAAATTTCCATGAGTGTAAAACCTTTCTGCATACTAAAAATCCTCTTTAAAAGCGGTTTCTCCATCCGTGCAATATTCATCCGTATCCTCGGCTATTACCCGGCTACCCGTATCGGCTTTTTTCATACACACACAAACATCTCCCCCACAGGTACCGAAATAATATGCAAAGTCCTTGTCCAAGTATTCACGTTGTTCCAAATAACCACAATTTACCAGGGTTTGCAAGGTAACGGTGCCCGTGGCGTTACACTTACCTTCTACAGCATCCGTGCGAAAATCTTGTGGATTATTTAAGCCATTTGAAGTAAAAGATGCAGAGGTATAGTCATCCTTAAAAATACGGGCTGCCATGGCTACCACCTTGGCTTTGGCCTTTGCATTTTGGATGCGAATATCGGAGCTGGATTGCCTAAACGACTGAGTGGCAAACACAGCAAGTGCCCCAATAATCACTGCTGCCACCAATAATTCTAGTAATGTAAAACCGTGTTGATTTTTCAGTATCATAAGGTCATCCTTAGTTCTTACAATCTGCCATGCGGATGGTTTCAAATCGGCCACCTTTATAGTAACGCGCACCCGCAAAACAATCTTTGCTATCCGGGTTTGGCTTTATCATACAGGCCACTAATGTGCCCGCTAACGGGGAAGTAGTTGTACCTTTGCAATTCGTACTATTTGCACTTGTATTGGTTAGCACATAATAGTTAAAATTTCCCTGCCCTTGAAATTTTTTGATATATTTAAAAGGAACCAAGGATTTAAGTACTCGCTCTTCTCTGGGCTTACCACTACTTGCCGCTTTTACCCATTCCTTTAATGAATATTTTTCACTGGGCTCTTGTGTTTCCCCTTGATACAAAAGAACGCCAGTGCCAGTGCACCCGCAGCAATGATAACCACAAATAACATTTCTACTAATGTAAAACCACGTTTTAAGAACATACATCCCCCGTTCTTTTAAGTATGGGTTTAAAACCCTCATTTTCAAGTGTTCGCTTTTGTGTTTTTAGCTGCCGATTTGGGATAGTTTGAAAATAGGCAAGAAAATAGATGCCACAATAATCCCAATCAGCACCCCCACCCCTATAATCAAAATAGGGTCAATTACAGCTGAGAAACGGGCAATAAACTGATCCACGTTATCCGCGTAGAACTTAGATAGGGTAGCAATAATGCCCGGCAATTTACCGGATTCTTCCCCCATCTTCATCATTTCTACCATCAGCCCCGGGAAAACCCCCGTAGCTCCAAACGAATCAGAAATGGCTTTCCCAGCCGCTACATCGGCGCGAACTTGTTTTAAAGCATTTCGAATAATCACATTACCTTCAAAAGATTCTTCCAAAACGCCAATAGCGTTTAAAATAGTCACCCCACTACGAAGTAATGTAGAGAGAGTAGAAAGCATGCGGTCATAATAAATGTTTTGTAAAAATTTGCCAAAAATCGGCATTGTAAGTAAAAATGAATGCCACCGTTTACGGCCATTAGGTGTACGAATATAGAAGCGGAAAGCAAATACCACCGCTACAATACACAAAATAAGCGCTACTGCATGGTTCGTAATCACGCTAGATACTTTGAGCACGATAATGGTCAGCATGGGTAACGTCAAGTTAAAGTCCGCAAAGATTTGGGCAAATGTAGGTACAATCCCCACAATAAAGTAAATCAGTACCCCTACAGACGCTATCGTCAAAATAGCCGGGTAGGTAACAGCGGTAATAATTTTACTCTTCATCCCTTCTTGCGTTTTAGTGTAAATAGAGAGCTGCATGAGTGTTTCGGCAAGTTGGCCGCCTACTTCACCGGCTTGCACCAAGGAAAGCCATACATGCTTAAACGTTTTAGGATGGTGAGACATAGCTTCATGAAGTGATTGTCCACTCGAAACATCATGCGCTATTTGCGTAAGAACCATTCCCAACGTCGGGTTAGAGGAATATTGACCTAATAGTGTAACCGCACGCACCAACGGAACACCTCCAGCAATTAAAGTAGATAACTGCTCGGCAAAAAAGGCGAGCACATGTCCCGGTACCTTGCCCCCGCGCCGCCGCGTCTGCGTTTTAGCGGCAAACAATCCACGTGTAGCCTCGGTAATATCCAGTACCAAATATCCCCGGTTTTGCAAAGCCGCACGCAAACGGTCTTTGCTATCAGTTGTATAGGAACCCGTAAAGGTTTTTCCTTGTTCATCTCTTACTTTGTATGTATATTTTGGCATAATCAAACCTCTACAACGAGCCCTTATTCATCAGCCGTTGTAATACTTAAAATCTCGTCCACGGTGGTTAATCCGCGAATAACTTTGCGCCAACCGTTAGCGCGTAAATTAAGTGCACCTGAAGCAACTGCCGCTTTGCGCAAGGCTATTAAATCTTGCGTTTTGTAAATAATATTACGCATTTCCTCCGTAGTGCGATATACTTCATAGATAGCGCGGCGCCCACTAAACCCGGTACCAAAACATCTGGGGCATCCCACCGATTTAAAAAACGTCCAGGAATTTGCATCCCGCGGATTTAAATGCCCCTCCCGAATAATACGGTCCAATGTGGCCGAATCCGGGATATGAGGTACCTTGCAATAAGGACATAAAATACGGATTAAACGTTGCGCTGCCACCAAGGCCAGAGAACTGGCCAGCAAGAAAGGCTCCATCCCCATATCAATCAAACGAGGAACGGCCCCCAAAGCGTCGTTTGTGTGCAATGTGGAAAGCACTAAGTGCCCGGTTAACGCAGCTTTCAAACACGCTTCGGCGGTTTCGTTATCGCGGACCTCCCCTACTAAAATAACATCTGGGTCCTGACGTAAAAATGAGCGCAAACCTGCCGCAAAGGTAAGCCCAATGGCCGGTTTTACTTGCACCTGACTAATACCCGCTAGTTTATATTCTACCGGGTCTTCCAAGGTCATAAAGTTAAGTTCACTGGTACGGATGGACGTAAGCACCGCGTTTAGGGTAGTAGATTTACCTGAACCGGTGGGCCCCGTTAAGAAAATAAGTCCATGAGGCAAATGGGCAGCTTCCAAGAATGCTTTTTGTTGGTCCGGTTCAAAGCCCAACTTCTCAATGTTCATTTCTCCAGACCCTTTATCCAAAATACGAAGCACCAATTTTTCCCCGTACACAGCCGGGCAGACAGATACACGGACCTCGATGGAGCGGTTTTGGTAACGGATGGTAAAACTACCGTCTTGCGGCAAACGTTTTTCCGCAATATCTAACTTAGACAAAATCTTAATACGGGAAATAATGGCATTTACAGCATCTTTGGCAGGGGCCGTACGTTCGTACAAAGAACCGTCAATGCGAAAACGCAAACTTACACGTTCGTCAAACATTTCCAAGTGAATATCACTGGTTCGTTCTGAAATAGCCTGACGCAAAATGGCGTTCACCTGCTTTACATATTGCGAGGAATTTGGACTCATACGGTCCAAATCCAGTACGCCAGTAACCTCTATTTCCTCATCACTTTCCGCTGTAGCCGCCGCATCAGCCGGGGCGGCAGCTATAGTTTCATTTAAAACTTCTTCTAATAAGTTCTTATTGGAGTAAAAGCTATCAATGACACTAAGTAGTTGGGATTTGCTGGTAATGAACGGCTGTATTTGTTTGCCGGACATCATTTTTAGGTTTTCAATTAAAAACAGGTTGGTAGGATCCAAAACGGCAACTGCTAAAGAGTCGTCCTCCATAAACAACGGAACTACCATATTTTCACGGGCAAATTTTTCGTTAACAATGTCTTGTAAATTCTGTTCGCGCTCAGGTACTAAGATACCATTTTCTTTAGAGGCATATGGAATTGCAAAATGTTTAGAAAGTGCAATGGTTACCTGTTCTTCATTCGCAAAGCCGGAACGTAAAATAGCTTCTGCAATCGGCACATTGTTCTGCTTGGCATAAAGGAGCGCCTGCTTATTCTGTTCTGGAGTAATTTTTCCCTGTTCTACTAAAATTTCGTTGATCTGCTTGGCCATGCTCGTCCCCTACAACTTTTTCCAAATACACATGCAAGCCTGCCCCTGTTCAATTGCAGGGGCAGGCAAACACTCACACTTACTCGGCCAAAATGGTCGGCGTAATAAAGATGACTAAGTCCGTGGTGCTCTTGGATTTAGAACGGCTGGTAAATAACCAACCTAACACCGGGATGTCTCCTAACAGCGGTACTTTGCGGGTTTGGTCCGTTTCACGAGACGTAAGCAAACCGCCAATCACCACTGTTTGCCCGTTTTTCACACGCACTAAGGTAGATGCGGCACGGGTTGTGGTATCTAACGCAAAGTCAAAACCAGATGCTATTACGTCAGAGTAGGTAGGTTGTACATACAGCGTTACATATCCTTCGCGGTTAACTTGCGGCGTTACTTGCAACGTAAGACCTACACGTTTACGCTCTGCCGAAGTAGTGGTTTGAGCCGTAGCGGTTGTACTGCCGGAATCGGTTACCGTGCGGCCTACCGTAGCATCCGTAGAAGTGGTAATAGTGGCCGTTTTGTTGTTCAAGGTGACCACTTTAGGTTTACCCAAGTATTTGGCTTCCCCACGTGTTAATAGAGACTTTAACACAATGTTAAAAGCAGATAAGTTGAGTACACCGGAATTAGAATCCGTATTAGTGCTAGACGAACTACCACCAGATTCGGAATTATCACCAGCTTCTTTGGAACTCGGGAAAATCCATTCCCACCCGTGAATTTTTCCACCATCTTTATTTCTTCCGCGGAAATATTCGGCATACAGCTGACGAGTAGGAGCTGTCATAGAGACCATGGTCCCATCGGAACCACCATATTCAAAACCAAGGCTTAAACCACTAGTTTTGCTTACTTCCACAATTTGCGCTTCAATTAAAATCTGCGGAGGTTTAATATCCAACTCCGCCAAAATGTTTTCCACCTGCGGGAATACTTCCGGTACGTCTGTAATGATGAGCTTGTTGGTACGAGGATCTACCGCAATTTTTCCAACTGGGGAAAGCATGCTACCCACAATGCTTGTAATCGTGGAACCGGATGCATAAGAATCACCACCTTTTGCGTTCATGTTTGACCCACCAGACATGGTGTTTCCATCAAAAGAACCACTCGTCATAGAGGAGCCACCACTACTTACATCTTGTGGCATAATGCTGTTAAGCTCGCTACTGGCTGACCCTACACCCTGCAGTGCAATATAGCTAAGCGTATAAATTTTGGTAATAGTGTCTGGCGCGTCGTTGGAACGTTTGGTTACTACGTAACTATCACTTTTACCAATGCGCTGATAGGCCAACCCATGCACACGCAATAATGTATCTAAGGCTTCACGCACCGTTACACGTGTCAAAGAAGCCGTCACTTTTTTATTTGCGAATTCTTCGCTCATAATAAAGTTGATTTTAGCCTGGGTAGTAATACTATTTAAGAAAGCCGATATCGGCACATTGGCTACCCGAATGGACACTTTTCTATCTAAGGGAGAGGAAACCTCTACCTCTTTATACAGGTCCGTGGCGGCGGACGGCGTAGTCACGCTCATATCCTCCGTCAAACTTACGGTATCATTGCTAGGAAGGAGTTGTCGCTCCTGCTGCGCAAAAGCAGTGCCTACCATCCCTAACATTACAATACCGCTCAACATTACTGCTAAACGATTTGTCATCTATCCTCCTGTGTGAGTGTACTACAAATTTACAAAATACTTCTTACTGCTTACAAACTAACCTTCTTTACAAATTTATGCCCTTTATAAGAAAACGTTACCGAATCTGCTCCTACCGCCACAATTTTGGCCCCTTTGTAAGTATTGCCGATGGTGTATAGTTTCCCACCAATCAGTACTTCTTTATCTATTAGACCACTGATTTTGATTTGGTTACGTACTAAAATAGTGGGGTCTCTGATAATCATTCGTTCCCACTCACGGCGGCGCTCTTCCTCCGCTAAACGCTTGCGTTCTTCTTCTTCTTTGCGTTTGCGTTCTGCAGCCTCCGCAGCTAAACGCATCTTTTCACGGTGTTGTAATACCATCACATCTTCTGCCGAAAGCATCGGATCGCGATTTCCTTTTAAAGAAAATTTTACATTAGGCTTAGAAACAACTCCTGGGGCAGTGTCTTCCGTTTCCGCCTCAGCGTCAACACCAGGGATGCTCGTGCTACGTTCAAGACGATCCGCTTGCGCGTACCCCAAGCTAGAAACACACACTCCCAAAACGACCAAAAACCCGGTTAAAATGGTAAAACGCTTCATTACTGATTTCCTCCACTTTTCGGTTCATTCTGCGTCTGTGCTGTCGCCTCTTTCTCGGCTTGCATTTTCTTAATCTGCTGCGCATAATCTTTAAACAATTTAGGTGCGTACTTTTCTTTAGGAAATACCGTATTAAACGTTACATTTACAGCATTTTTCCCTAACGCTTCCGGCGCAGTTTGTTTAGAAATTGTTACTTCAGATATCCGCAAGAAATCATCTCCATTTTCAATATCTGCAATCAATTTGCCAATCTGCGCAAAAGACTCTTCAAACTTTACCGGTTGCACCAACGCAGTATATGTTTTTTGCACAGATTCCGTAAAATTTCCATCAATATCCGGTGTGATCTTATGTGTTTCAAAAATGTTGATTAAACGCCTAAGCATCCAATCATTTTTTTGCTCAATATTTGGAAATATCGGCTCCAAACGTAACAACTGCTGTTTATTTTCTGTATAGTCCTCTTCGTTGGCTTGCTGAATATTAATAGACGCTATCTGGTCTTTAATTTTGGCTTCACTTTGAGATAGCTTTCCGCTCACAAAACGGACCAATAAAAACAGCACCAACAATACGACAATCTGCTTCACAAACAGATTAAATTTACCTTCGTGCGCAACTACCTGAACATCCTCTAATCCCCGCTTGACATTTGCCACGGCCGGGCGAGCAAGCACTTTAGTTAGAGCGTTGGGCTCTTTGGTGGCAGACGGTTGCTTTGCCTGTGAGCTTTGTGCCTCTCCCGAAAATTTGCTTTTTAATTTTTCAAAATCTATCGCCATAATTAACGCCCCCTCGATTTAGGCTCATTTTCACAAGTAAGAACAAACTGAGTTCCTTCTTTAGAGGCCCTTGTTTTTCTAAGCGTACTGGCTGAAATATTTACATAACGAATATTGGCGTTGCGACACAAGCGTTTTAACGCGGGTTGTTTGGCAATAGACTCTTTAAATTGCCCCCCTACCAATAAATCTTCCGTACCTTCTTTACCAGCGGAAATATATCCCTCTAATGTCAGTTTTCCTTCCCCTTGGTGACGTAGCGGAAAACTTGCCGAAAACGAAACTTTAGTTAACCACATTTTGGGCAAGACCGCTTGCGCAACCGCATTTAGTACCGGGGTAGCTAATGGACTATTGGCATACACATCACTCAAAATTTCATTTTGGTTTTTAATATTATCAAGGTTGGTTTGTAACTGCGAGGAGGTCAAACCTTTAAAATCTTCCAAAGTTCTGCTCGCAGCCGCTTGTTTTTTCTTAAGCTGATAGTTTGCAGCCAAAACGTCCAAATATCCTTTTCCTACATATAATAACATCAACGCGGCAATAAGTAGCGTCACTTTCCATACAGTCCAACTGGCGTTAAACTCGTATGTACTCAAACGTTTTCCTTTTGTAAAATCAATATCCGGGGTCTTAGGATCCAAAAATTTACTACTCGCTCCAATAGCAGCTACTTCACCGGCCGATTTGGTTTCAATACCAAAAACTTCACTTAAATCCCATTTACGTACGGGCTTACGGGCATCAGCTTCTAAGGCAGCAATCCAAGGATCCACTTGATATCCCATAATCACAGCTTCTTCAAATGGATCTCGCTCTAATTGCTTCGAGATAAATTCCGCACTATTTGTGATTTCAAAACGCCGTCTTTCAGCCGGAACAGAACCCGAAATTTCCACATCTCTCTCTAACACCGGCACCACACCATTCAAAAACACAAAATTGGCCGAATCTTTTCCAAAGAACGAATAAATACGCCCGCCTTTACCAACGGCTTCCTTATCGTTATCACTAAAAGCACGTCCTAAAGAAATACAGGCCGGCTCTACAGACACCAAATCCAATCCAACAGCCTTAAGCCCTCTTTCCAAACGATTGATAATGGTTTTTGTAGTCATGGCAAATACAACACCCAGACGTTTTTGTTTGGTAGCAGCCGTTTCAAACTCATATGCATGATATGCATAAACAGCTCTGTCAAAAGAAAAATGGATATACTTGCGCGCCTCATTGGGGATTCCTTCCGCCCATTCTGTACGCTTAAGAGGAATACCGATCACAAAGTGACGTATCAAACAAAATTCCGGCGCTAAACTTACTACTACTTTTGTGGTGTTCCATGTTTTTTTGGCAGTCACCTTAGCAAGTGCATCCTTCCAATAGTTCATGGTAAAAAAAGATTCATTCAAATCAAGGGGTTTAAGTTGTCTCTTATCTAACAAATTAACCGGCACACGAATCAAGGACTCTAACACCAGCCCCCCATCCCGTTTAGCACTCTGGGCAACATAAATTTCATCAATCCCAATATAAATCCCCAGACAATCTGGGTGTGCCTTCATGTTTGTACCAATTAATACTTCTGATAAATTCATCCCAACAATCCCCTTAATAATTAGTAGGAAACTTCAGTATATTCCTCTTCATATGGCATGCCATACGGGTTATCTACCGCACTAACAGATGAAGTAGCACTATATCCACCTGCATCCGAAGGCAATGGCTCATACTCTTGGAGGGCTACTGTCGACTGTGTCCCGACCGCGGAATCCCCGGTTACTACATTACGCACTGTTTTGGTAACCGTGTAGGAACTGCTATCCGTGGCCGTTGCTTGAGCTTGTTCATCCATAGAATGCTCTACCGGTTGAACAATATTTTCCTTCACTTCCACCACTTCTTTCTGCTCTACACTTTTTGCGCATGCATCACAATGCAGAACACGACCCGGTTTTTTCCATAAACGGCTTGCCTTGTAACCAGTGGTCACACTTTGTGCATTTTTCTTACTTCCTGGGCAAGTTCCCATTTGGCAAGAAGGAGCGGGATCCGGCGCACAACGCACAATTAAACGGCGACGCAAGGTTTGTTTTTCACCTTTCAAATCCACCCCGCTAAGTACCACCGTATATTTTCCACAAGGCAATTCCGGCCCAATAATTCCTTTACGTCCGTTCCATAAAATTTGGTGATAAACCGGTGAAAATCCTTCCAACTGACGTACAATATAATAATTACCATCCCGTCCATGTTGAATTATTTGTAATACCCAATTATCCAGCGTATTGACTGTTTCTAATACAGAAAAATCAATGGCATACGCTTCCCCTAGCGAACGGTCAATCGCATGGCAAGGAGGCACAATGGCCATGCTCAGTAGCGGAGCTTTTTCATGTTCTTCATTTTCTAGCAACCGAGTAGGTAACTCGGCGTCATAATCAAACACAATAGAAAGACCTTTTAAATTAGAAAATTGCGGCGGAACTTCTTCATCTA
Organism: Candidatus Avelusimicrobium pecoris; assembly: GCA_902761975.1. Lineage (GTDB taxonomy): Bacteria > Elusimicrobiota > Elusimicrobia > Elusimicrobiales > Elusimicrobiaceae > Avelusimicrobium > Avelusimicrobium pecoris. The sequence continues at coordinate 24,822 of CACWMG010000022.1, forward strand.
CTAGTCCCATGTTGTAGTGTAATTTGCCTTGAGAGATACCTCTTTTAACCAAATAAGATTGTAACGCCATAGCTTGGCGGATACCGCCTAATGTAACATCATCTGTGTAAGAACCTGCCGGCAAAATAATATAACGTGCTCCTTGAGTCAATGCAAGTAATTGATAAATATTATTCAAATCGGTAAGTGCATCTGAACGAAACGAATTTTGGTAAAACAACACATTATCATCAATATCCAATGCATCCGGTCTCCCATCCGAACGCAAATACAAATGCATGCCTTTATTAGCCCCTAAATTGGCAATAACACTATCAGTCATGCTTTGCAGTTTTTGGGTGGTATATTTGTTACGAGCCTCTACCGCTTGGGGACTGGTAAGGTCCGCAAAAACGGAAGAAGCCACAGGTGCAGATTCACTCGCCACAGGCGCAGATTTGTCGACCACCGCCACGGATTCAGATCCGCTGACTACCGGCTCCATGTTTGCCGGCAACGACGCTATTTCCTGCGCTTGCAGTTGATTTTCTTCTGCTTTTAAATCTGCTTGCGTCGTGGTTTTTCCATTGGCCGGTTGCACCCCCAACACGGCAGAAACATCCGTCAATGGTTTCTCTTTGACCACAGGTTGTTCTCCTTTTTGCAAATATTCTTGCAATTGGCGTTCTTCTATCTGCTCCGTCAGTGTTTTAGGGGTAAGGGCTTCTTTTTGTTTTACCACTTCTTCAGAGTTAGTGGCCAATGTGTCCAATTCTTCCGTACCGTAGTTGGCTAAATTTTCCGCTTTATTCACGATGGTCTGTGTCGGTTGATCAGGGAAATTAACGTTCACTTCCACCGGGTTTTTGATACCGCCAAGTTGGTTGTGAATCGCGTCAATATACTTATTGGCTAGGGCTACTTGTTCACTATCTCCGGTTGTAAGCACGTCAATAAAATAATCCATAGCTTTGCCATTATCATTTTTTTGATATGCTTCAATACCTTTCTGCAACTGTTTTTCTGCAGATGCAGCTTCCCCCGGCACAGTCGCCAGAAGTAAGCCGCCTGTCAATGCTAATATGCACCACCAGTTTTTTGTCATTTTGCTCATGTAATAAATATTCCTTACGCTACTGAATTTGTTTACAATCGCACTCCGATACAGGTATTATAGCAATTTCGTACGATTTGTAAAGTATTTTTTTATCAATTAAAAAACCTTCACTCTAATTAACATTGTAGCAAAATTAGGTCATTAGTCCAATGCTTTAAGCCGGTTAGTGGCCGTGGATTGGCCCGGATAGTAAAACAACGCATTTTCCAGGGCCCTTTTGGCCCCGGCCGTATCCTCGGCTTGATAGTACAACGTGGACAGGGCCAAATTTGCCCACAAATTATCCGGTCGTTCTTGCAATACGCGGCGTAACAATTCCTCCGCTTTCAAATCGTTGCCGCCTAGCGAAAGCACGCGCGCCAGCAAAATTTTCCCATTTGCATCTTGCGGATACTGTTGCACATAGGCTTCCAAATTTTCACGTAATTTGTGTTGATAATAGGCCGACATTTTGGTAAATTTTTCAGCCTTGGTTTGATAAGCTTGCAACGTCTGGGCTTGGGCCACCAAATCAGGTTCTTCTTTGGGATTATAAAAACTCCGCACCGCTTTAAGAAGCGCGGCACTTAACGTATCCACACTAAGCCCACGTTGATATACATCTTTTGCTTTTTGGTTTTCTTCTTTCTTTTGGTACAGTTCCCCTGTCTGCAACCACAAATTGGTTTGATACGGAAACAATTTAAGCCCACGCTCCAACATTTCCATCTCATCATTATCGGCGTAAAGAACATTGTCTTGTAATAAAGTAGCCAGCAATTCATAAGCTTGCAAATGATACGGACTCAAGCGTAAGTGATCCATCAAATAATGCACTGCTTTTTTGTAATCGTTTGTTCCCAAAGCGGCCAGAGCGGCTTGATAATATACTTCTTCGTAGTAAGAGGCGGCAGCCATGGTTTTTTCTAACACACGCAAACTGTCCGCGTATTTTTGTTGACGTAGAAGCACTTGCCCTAAGCGAAAGCCGGCCTCCGTATTAGCCGGATAGAGCCACAACGCGGTCGATAAATTTTTTACGGCACCCTCGTCATCACGGGCAGCTATTTTTTTCTCGCCCACAAAAGCTTCATATTCGCTGGCAAACCACACCCCTTGCCATAACAGCACACACGCACAGCCTGCTAGTACCGTCATAGCTAATGCCTTGGTAGCCGGGTTTGCGGTTAAAATAATTTTTCCTTCTTCCTTTCCCACGCCGCTTACTTCCGCGCCGACAAACCACCAAAAAATAAAGGCCGGCACTACCGCGTGCAAAGAGATATTAAGCATATTATCTACCAACATCCCCAAAATACCGCAGAAAATCGCTTGCAACAGTTGCTTTTTATCCCCTTCTTTTTTATGGGCGGCAAAATCTTTTACTTCCAAAAACAGCACCATAAACATAAACACAAACAGCCCTACCCCCACCAGTCCGCCTTGGGCCAGCTGAAATAATATCTCGTTATGCGGGGCATTGGTAGTCGTTTTAAGAGCGCGCAGTTCCGGGTATTTGAGTAGCGTTTTGGGCTGATTTTGCGCAAAGGCCATTTGATAGTTCCCCACCCCACTGCCCAGCACAGGGCGCGTTAAAAAGATTTCCTTAGACGTATCCCACATAAGGAGCCGCTGATGTAAAGATTGAAAAATACGCTCTTTCTTTACATCTAACGCAAAATCTTCCAATTCCAACGGGCGCATTTCCAGCACACGGTTTTTCACAGGGCTAATGGCGTTGCCGGGCCCGGGCATATATACCGAGCTGTACGCTACACCCACCGCTAATAAAGCCAGTAGAAACACACGTCCTTTACGTTGCCAAATTAAACTGCGTAGTGTGCCAAACATCCACATCATCACTAGCGCACACACCGCCCCAATCCAGCACGAGCGCGCCAACCCAAATGACAAATACAACACATACATCAGCACCAACAACCCATAAACAATAAAATCCTTTTTGCTATCTGTGCGCATAAAATAAACGAGGAGCGCCGGCAATAGCATTACCACAGCTGAGGATAAAAAGTTCGGGTTTCCAAAGGTAGAAAATGCCTTGGTAGCAAATTGGTCAATGGCAAACGGCCACAAAAAGTCCAGCCCCAACGCCTGTAAAACGCCGTATCCGCACGCTAAAAATACGGCTACAAAAATAAGTACAAAAATATTTTCCTGCGTGAGCTTTTTGAGCACCCGCACGCCCAAAAAAATGCCTATTGCCCACAACAACGCTCCGTACCAATCCCACAGTTGTGCCAGGAACGTTTCCGACGAAGTTGTAGTTTTTAGAAGCGGAGCCAAATACCACAGTCCCCCCCACACAAAAAAAAGAAGAATATAGTTTGTCTTACTTTCAATCGTGCCCGAGAACACTACATTTTTGCTGATAATATACGCCCCAACCGCCACAAATAGTAATAGTGTGCCGTAGTTAAGCATGTTAAACACCAGCGTTTGGCGCAGGGCTTGCGGCTCGCTAGACAGGGCAGACAGCCACCCCATGGCACATGCAAGCACATACACAAAAAATGCTAAATCAAAAAACGTCTTAGTAAAATCAATGCTTTTGGTACGCAAAAATTTCACAGCCAGCGTGGCATAAATCAGCGCAATGAGCACATACAAAAGCACATTTTGTGCAAAAAACGGGTTTTGCGTTAGATCCGTAAAAAAGATAAGTGGCACAACGAGAAACGTAGCCGACAGCAATACGCGCACCACTTTCATGTAAATAGTTTCTTTTTGGGGTTTAGTTAAATTAAGCATAAATCATATTTTTCAAAAGAAAGGCCCGGAACAAACTGTCGCTCCGGGCGTCTAAAACGTCCTTTTATTAATACACGGAATTCCAAACCCGCTTAGTTAGTTTCATATCCACGCGGCGGTTAGCTAGGCGGCCGTCGGAGGAATTATCCAGGGTAATGGGCCGCGTATTACCATAAGCGTGGATACGGATGCGGTCCGCCTCTACCCCGCGGCTGACTAAATAAGATTTTAACGCCGCAGCGCGCGAGCCGGAAAGCCAATAATTGTACTCATCCGAGCCTAACACGTCGCTGTGCCCTTCTAAAATCAGGTGAATATTCTTTTTTTCTTTCATCAGTGTAGCCACTTTATCCAGTAACGGGTAAGCGTACTCCGGCGGGCGGATAGAGTCAAAATCGTAGTTAATGGCCGGCAACTTCATAGACCGGTACATTTGCGTTACACTCTGTTTATAAAGTTTATAATTTTGTTCTTCAAAAAGAGCGACATTAGGGTCCTTGGCCGGCAAACGCGGCGCATCGTCTACTTCTTTTTGTTGATTGGACGCACACGCCCCCAACATCAGCGTAAGCCCTACTAAAAATAAATGGCGTACTTTCATAAATATCCTCCCATGGTTGTATTATAGCAAAATATCTATTCAAAAAAACAACCGATTTCCCCTGGGGTAACCATGGTTAAATTTGAGGATAGGTAAGGCCGCAAGTTGAGCGTAGCGTACGTCCGCAAGACAAGGCCCCGTATTGCAAGTACGTAAGCGAAAGTCGGCCTTAGATAGCCCAAATGTGAACATGGTTATAAACAGCTGTGGAAAACTTGTGGATAAGTTCCCTTTTCCCCTATAAATTTACCATTTTTTAACAACCCCTAGTAAGCGTGGCAAGCAGTGTTATAATTAAGGGCTGTGGATAAATTATTTTTTCTGTGGATAACTTTTGTTTTTAAGGCATCCCTTATTTTTGGACCCGCCCATTTTTCGACGGTAAATTAACATCTCTGTTAGCAAAGGTAAGTTTTCCACAAGGGCCCAGGCAACTTGTGGACAACTCCCCTCTAAAAGGCCTATAAACCGGGCTTTTAGGGCCTATTTACTGGGCCTAGGGCGCAAACAGGTCCAAATTTCGCTTGCGTAGCCCCCCCAAAACAGGTTTAATAAGATATACTGATTTTAAGGAGTTTTACTATGACCCCCAAAACTAATTTACGTTTTTTATTATCCCTCGGTGCCACCAAAATGGTGGTCTTACAAGATGAAGATGACCTGCGCGTCTATACGAGTAAAACCTCTTCTAAGGCCCGTCAAAAGGGCACTGTTGCGCCCGAACACGTCACTGAGGCACTCGTCGGAAAATAATCTGTAATCTGCCTTATTTTGTCCCCCACCTAAAGAGGACCTCACGCTTGCAAGCTTTATTTTTCCTTTAGCTTGCATAGCCATAATTGTTATAATAAAAGCATGAAAAAACTAACCGTTTTCTTAGGAATGTTCGCTTTTTCCGCCACCTTCGCCGTGGCGCAGGACAGTTTAACGCAAGTGCTCCCGCTCTTGCAAGCCCAAACCCGCACCGCGCAAGAAACCCAGCAAGTGGTCCATTTATTCCGTACCACGCAGGACCCGGAGGCCGTCTTTGCCGCCGGGGCTAGCTTAGTACGCATTGCGCCGGATAAAGTGTATGAACCAGCGCTATTTAATGAAATTATCAGTGCGCAAAATCCGCTTAAATCGGCCTTTTCCGCTATTATTTTAACGTCTATGGGGTCGGGCTATGAAGAGTTTTCCCCCCTTCTCTTAGATGCTCTGCACAGTGACCAACCCATTTTGCGCGCTTACGCCGCCGGTGCTTACGCGCTTTTGCGCCCGGCCGATAAAGCCTACACCGCCGACGTGGTACGCCTGTATATTTTTGACCCGGCCCTTGCCCAACGCGCCGCTAACGCCCTCACGGCCGACACGCCCGCATTACTCACTTTGCTTAAAAAACAGGCCGCCAGTGAGGACCCACAACTGCGTGCCGCCGTAGCCGCATGGCTTGGTACGTTGCACACTCCACAAGCTTTGGCCTTGTTAGATAAACGCGCCAAAAAAGAAACGGATTCTTCCGTGCAAACCCAGTTAGCTATGTCCTTAGCCTCCTGGCCGGAACAAGCCTTGCCGCTTGCTGTAAAAGGGCTTTCGCTCCCTTACACCAAGCCGGCCGCCACTACCTACGATCTAGCCCTTGGTTTTATGACGGGCCATAGCGTTAGCGCACTGAAAACCGCCATTTTATCCACCCGCTCTAACGAACGGATTAACGCCTTGCGCGCCGCGGCCTACATGGCGGGCGTATTAGCTAATCCGGACGGTTTTGCCTACTCCACGGACCGCACCTTTGATATTCACTTGTTAAAAGGGCTATTGCCGCAAATTACCGCCTTAGCCAACAACGGCTCTGCCGAAGAAAAAAAATACGCGCAAAACACGTTAGCACAAATTGAAAAATTGCTGTGAGGCCTACATGAAAGTAAAAAAATTAGATCCCCGCGCTAAACTCCCGTTGCGTGCCCACGCGACGGACTCGGGCGCTGATTTATTTGCGTTAGAACGCACCGTACTCCCCGCCCGTAGCATTACCAAGGTGCGCACGGGGATTGCCGTGGAACTGCCGGAAAATACCTCTGGTATTATTTGGGGCAAAAGCTCGGTAGAGAGCAAAGGGATTAAAGCCATGGCAGGCCTGGTAGATGCGCCCTACCGGGGTGAGCTGATTGTATGCATGTACAATTTAAACGACAGCGAATTTGTATTTGAACAGGGCCAAAAAGTAGCCCAGCTTGTGGTGCTACCCACGCTTTACCCTACGTTTGAGGAAGTAGAGGAACTAACCGATACGTCCCGCGGCATAGGCGGTTTTGGCTCCACGGGTCAATAATTTTCGTACTTAAAAAGCCCCTCCAATGGGAGGGGCTTACTTTTTTATACTTGGGAATTTTATTTATCTTTACGCACCCGTTTGGCGGCTAAAAAGGTACGTTCCACGGCTTTATCTTCTGCCACTTGTTGCTCGGCGGCGGCTTTTTTGGCGGCTCGCTCAGCTTTTTTAGCGGCCTTAGCCGCGCGGGCCGCGGCGGCACGTTCCATGCAGGCTTGCTTGCCTACTAAGGCGCGTAGGTTTTTGCGGGTAGTTTTGTTAATCACTTTGCGGAAACACCATAACGCCCAAATGTTGGGAATAGTCATCATGGTCATGGTCAAAATAGCCAGTGCCCACATAAAGCGGGTAGAGGTATTTGCCTCGGCCGTGCGCAGGACGGAATCGGCAATAGTCCAGTCCGTTGAGAAACTGGCCCCAATAATGCCCCCCGCAAACACCAGTAGTACAAACACCACACGCGCCGGTTTAATAAGCACGTTGGATCCTTTGCACAAAAACTGCAGTGATTTTTCTACGTAATAGCCCCACCCAATAATGGTTGTGAACGAGAACACGACCAACGAAAACACCAAAATCGGCGTACCGATATACGGCACCGTCTTAAATGCGCTGTTACACAAGTTAGCGGCATAGACGTTAGGGTTGGTGTAATCGCCGGCTAGCACAATTACAATTCCGGTTAAACTGCAAATAAAAATGGCCCAAAACACGGACGTGGCCGACACAATAGCCATTTGCGTAGCACTGCGCGTACGTGCGGCGGCCGCGGCCATAGAGGCACTGCCTAGCCCCGCCTCGGTGGCTAGTACGGCACGGGTTACCCCCGCAGTTACCCCGGGGATCATGGCTTGCACCAGGGCCAAAATACCTACGCCCAAGGCCCCGCCTGCGGCAGCTTTGCCGGTAAATGCGCCTTTAAGCACCACCATAATCGCTTGCGGGATATGCGTAAAATTCATACAGATTACTAAAATAGCAATCAGTAAATACAAACTGCCCATAATGGGCACTAGCCACTCGGAGTACGACGCAATGCGTTTTACCCCGCCCAAAATAACAATGGCCGCGGCAAACGCCACAAACAAAGAAACGTACCACGGGTTTAAGTTGTATCCTTCCCGCAGTGCGTCGGCAATGGAGTTAGTTTGCAAGGCACTTCCGGCGGTAAGGCCCATTAAAAGAGTACCTACCGCAAAAATAATACCCAACCATTTAAATTTTAAAATGTTAGATAGATAATACATAGGGCCGCCCACATATTCCCCGTCGGCCAAGCGCACACGGTATTTAAATGCCACCATACATTCGCTGTATTTAATAGCAAAGTTAAAAAACCCGGCTACAATCATCCAAAACAGCGCCCCCGGGCCGCCCTCGGCTACGGCGGTAGTAACCCCAATAATGCTCCCGGTGCCTACCGTAGCACCAATCATCACGGCTAACGAGCCAAAACTGCTCACCATGCCTTCGCTTTCGGCTTTTGCCACCGAAAGTTTCATAGCCGGCCAGGTGTATTTTTGGATAAAGCGCAATTTTACCGTAAAATAAATCCCTAAAAACAGCAAGAGAAAAATCATCGGCGGGCCCCAAATAAGGGCGTTAAAGCCGTTCATTACGTCGTAGATATTTTGTAAAGACGGCTCTTGAAACAGGGCTTTGCAAGCACCTGCCAATTGGTTAAATGCATCCATGGAAAGTTATTCCCCCTAAAAAATGTACGTGATATTTTACAAAATTTGAAGAAACCCTGTATTAAATTTTGTCGCCAAACGCCAAAGGTTTACTTGTTCGGGACTACCTGAAATTTAATAGACCCCCGGAGCAGTATCACCCCGAGGGCCTTTTAGTTACATAAGAAAACATATATTTTTAATTTTCTTGTAATATTATTCTGCAGGGTAACAAACAAGTCTTCCCACAAAGCAACCTGCCTCACCACCATTAGACTCTATATAAATTTTATTACAATTGGGGGTTGTGCCTAGTATGCCGTCAGAGGCACATAATGCCCGTACTTTTGCATTGGCATCTTCTAAACTAGCCATACAAGTGGTTACTCTTGAGTTCACCCAAGAAGATCCATTACAACTATAGACACCAACAGAGTAGCCATACCCGCTTAGGCAATTTTGGTTTTGAACTACAGCAGGAAAACCACTACCACTAGGTTTTTTTGTGCAAGTGCTACTGGTTTTTGTTGACCGCCAAGAGCCCGTAGAATAATCACATGTTGCGCTTCCATATTTAACGGTACCGCAATAATTACTTCCGTAACTCGGATCAGCACTGCACGCAACATTATAGGCACTTGGTTTTGTACCCGTGCAATTATATCCACAGCTACTGGTATCCCAATTTTCCTTCCATTTATTGCTAGTACAAGTGTAGTAAGACGATTTATTTCCATACGTATAGGGACTATCGCACGC
>CACWMG010000023.1 GCA_902761975.1 Candidatus Avelusimicrobium pecoris
TACCGGGCTTCCTGGGCGCGGGTGGCGCTGTCCTTGTAGTCGCCCAGGGCGTCGAAGCCGTTCTGAGCGGCGCGGAGGGAAGTGAAGGTGCCGCCGTTCAGGGCGTTCATGGCGGCGCGGTAATCGGCCAGGGCCAGGAACTGGGCCTTCGCGGAATCAAACTGGCCATTTTCCAGGGTGCGGTTGGCCTGATAATAACGGTAATAGGGAATGCCATGGAAATAGATCCCGTAGATCAGGCCAATCACCAGCAGGATGGAAATGAGGGTGGTCAGAATGATCCGGCGCCTCCGGCGCAGACGGCGCTGCCGGGCTTCCTTGACGGCAGCCTGACGGCGGGCATCCTCACGCTGCCGACGCTGTTCATCCTCGATGGCGGATTGGCGCGTGAACAGCACGCGCTCAATGGAGGCTTCGTTCAGCTTGGTAAAAATGGCGTGCTTGTCGCGTCGGCATCGGCGGCAGGTATCCTCGTGGGCGGAGTTGGGCCGGCCGCAGACGCACACCCATACCGCCCCCTGATCGCTGGGATAGCTGGCGGCGTCGGGCCCGGCCAATTCCTGCATCACCTGCAATTGCGGCCCGCTCAGCAGGGGAGAGGGCTTGAATTCCATCGGCTCGTTCACGCCCTTGCGCCAAATGGTGTTGTCGTCGAACCAGACCTTTTCGATGATGACTTCCAGGTCCTGGGCATATTCCGCTTCTTCCACCTCAAGGGAGGCTTCGAACACATGTCGGCCGGGACCGTCAATGCCCTGCAGCCGTTCCACGTGGCGGGCATACTGGTCCCCTTCGGCGTCATAGCAGTGCACGCAGACCTGGATACTGCGCACGTCTTTATCGCTCATGTTATAAATCTGCATGGTCAATACAGGATCATCCGGCGTGGGGATCCTGCAATGCCACAGTTCAACAGGCGACGTCAGGTCGATTCGCATAGGGAGTCATGCCTCCGGCAATAGATAAATATAGGCAGACGCGGGGAGCAGTTTTGAGAGTGAAAAGTTTAGAGTTTAGAGTAAAGTTATTCTACTGTGATAACAAGGTATTCTGGCAGACAAACTTTATCTGCGCTCTAAACTCTCCACTCTGAACTCTATCCTCGGACGGTTATTCACTGAGCTCCGTCACGCCCTCGGGCTTCACCAGGGCGTAGAGCAGCCGGGCTTTGGGGGCGGGTTCATTCGCAAATGTCAGCGCGTCCAGAATGCGCTGTTCGGTTTCTTTGGCGTTCTGTTGGCTGGCGGCGTGGAGGGTGCACACCACGTCTCCGGTTTTCACGAAATCGCCGATGCGCTTTTCCATCACGAAGCCGACGGCGGGATCAATGATATCCGTTTTGCTGATGCGGCCCGCTCCCATGCGCTGGGCGGCCAAGCCGAGGACCGTGCCGTTCACGTGGGCCAGGTAACCGTCCTGTCGGGCCTTGACCGGATACAGCACCGGCGCCTGGGGCAGCAGGGAAACGTCGTCGCAGACCCGGCAGTCGCCACCCTGGGCGGTGATCATTTCTTTCAGCTTTTGCAGGCCCGCGCCGCTGTTCAGCGCGTCATTCAGCATGGCCAGCGCTTCTTCTTCGGTTTCCGCTACGCCCGAGGCCACCAGCATTTGGCTGCCCAGGAAAAGGCTTACCCGCTTGAGCGGACCCGCCGCGCGGCCGGAAAGAATGTCGATGGCTTCCTTCACTTCCAGGGCGTTGCCCACATGGGAGCCCAGCGGCTCTTCCATGCCGCTGACCACCGCGATGATCTTCCTGCCCGCGTGGCTGCCGATGTCCACCATAGCCTTCGCCAAATCGATCGAAGCCTCCAGGGTCGGCATGATGGCGCCGGACCCGGCCTTTACGTCCAGCACGATGGCTTTCGCCCCCGCCGCGAATTTCTTGGACAGGATGCTGCTGACGATCAGGGGGATCGAATCCACCGTCGCGGTCACGTCCCGCAGGGCGTAGAGCCGTTTGTCCGCCGGGGCGAGCTGCGGGCTTTGGCCCACCACCGCGCACCCAACACAGCGGACGATGGAAACAAATACTTCCTCCGGCAGTTCCACCCGCATACCGGGAATGCTTTCCAGCTTATCAATGGTGCCGCCGGTGTGGCCCAGGCCGCGCCCGCTCATTTTCAGCACCTTGCCGCCGCAGGCCGCCACCAGGGGAGCCAGCACCAGGGTGGTGGTGTCGCCCACGCCGCCGGTGGAGTGTTTGTCTACCGGAACGCCGCCCACGTCGGGGTCCAGCATATGCCCGGACGCCGCCATTTCCATGGTCAGGTCTGCGGTTTCCCGCGCGTCCATGCCGTTTAAGCGGATGGCCATCAGCAGCGCCGTCAGCTGGTAATCAGGGATGGACCCGTCCGCCGCGCCCTTGACAAAATACGCGATCTGCTCACGGCTCAAAGCCCGGCCGCGCTTTTTGTCTTCCAAAATAGAAATAATATCCACGCGCGCGCCTCCTCTTTTAAATCCCTCTATTTTTTCTATTATAGTATATCATAAATCATGCTTCAGGAAAAGAAAATGAATCTAACGATCCGTTCTAAAAATTGTAACAAAATTTATAAAAACTCTTGACCTTGTAACAAAAATGTAATAGAATGTAACAGAAAGGTCGAAATTTCACTTTTTGTCGTATTCCAGAGTGAACCGGCCCGAACGCCGGGAAAACACATGTGGATGGAGTGTTGGTTTCTATGAAGCAGACAGGTTTGTTCAAGCGGTTGCTTTCCGCCGTGCTGTTCCTTGCGCTGGCGCTGTCTTTGCTGCCCGCTGCGCAGGCTGAGGCGAACCACGGGTATGTGGTCATTCCAGGCGTCGGAGGGGAGCGGGTGGTGAATTTCCGCCGCGAACCGAACACCAACGACACCGCGAATTATCCGATCGCCCGCCTGCCGGAATACTGGGTCGTTGAGATCCTGGGCAGCGAAATGAGGGGCAATCAGCGCTGGTATCTCGTGCAGGCCAATATCGGCGTGGGCGAAAACGATCCCGTGAATTATCAGACGGGGTATGTGATGGCCTACTATATCAAAGAGATGACCCCTGCTGAGGAAGAGCTTTACAGCTTCATTCAGGGGAATTATTTCCATGCCGATAACGAAAACCTGGAGCAGAACAGCACGTATACCCAATTCGCGCCGTCCGAATCGTCGGGAAGCGGCACCATTCCCAAAATCATCCCCACCGGCACGGTGCTTGGCTATGTGTTCATCATCACGGATAACGCCGCCATCTACAACGAGGCCGCCGGTTCCCCCATCGGCTTTACGATCCCCAAGGGCACGCTGGTGCCTTACTTTGAAATCGTTCCCTTCTCCACGAAGGACGCTTACGAATGGCTGCGGATCGGGTATGACGGGAATGAAGGCTACATCCGTGAGGGCACGTATCAGCGCGTTTCGCAGACTGGCTATATCAATCCGCAGACCGGTGTCGTCCAGCCCACGGCAGCGCCTGTGATCCAGCCCACTGCCGCCCCGGCTTACGTGGCGCCTGTTCCCACGGCCTATACCGCGCCGACCCTCGTCGCTGGACAGACCCTGGGCATGGTCACCCAGGACAACGTGTTCTTCCGCAAGGATATGTCCACAGCGGGCGATTTCTGGGCCCGCCTGCCCTATGGATGGACCATGACCGTGCTGGACGTGCAGACCAAGGGCAAGATCACCTGGTACAAGGTCAAGGGCGGCACGCCCCAGAATCCTAACCGCACCTATACCGGCTATATCCACGGCGATTATTTCATCCTCGTCAATTCCACCGTGACGGCGACCCCCGCCCCCTGGTATGTGCCCACCGGCCTGCCCACCGCGGCGCCCACCGCCGCTCCCCAGGGCAATACCAACTATGGTCTGGTGCTGGTGGACGGCGTGAACATGCGCCAGACGCCCGGCGGCGCAACGGTCTTCTTGCTCGTAGCGTACGGTGCGCATAAAAACTTCTGCCTCGCGCGCCTGGGTAGAAGCCGCCCGATACATGTACACCCGAAATAAACACCCTGCCAAAATAACTAGCAGCAGCACAATTAAAATAAATTCGGAAAGCGTATAGGGCTTTTGACTGGTACGTTTCATCATATTATTGACACTCCGCGGCGGCTGGCTGATAATCTGGTGTAGTCGTCGTATTGGTTAAATCAGCACACGTACGGTAATCGCGGTTGAGGTCTGCACAATTATCACAACAAATGCGTCCGTCCGTATAGGAGGGTAGTTCCAGGGTATAATTATTTATGTTATTGGTTACCACCAACCCTCCGGCAGAAAGCGTGTACGTAAAATCCCCGTGTGAAAAGGTGTTGGTATCTTTGGTAACACTCGTAGGGATTACCCCTAAACGGGACGGATTTTGCGTATATTTTTTGTCTAGCATACAACGCTGTTCTTGCTCCCCGCGAATTGCCAACGCCATCCGTTCAGCTTCCAGCACGCGGAAAGAATCAATCATTTTGGTAAATTTCGGCAGTACCATGGACGCCAAAATACCAATCATCAAAACTACCGTTAATAATTCCGTTAAGGTAAATCCCTGTTGATTTGTACGCATATGGCCTCTTTATTTCCTTGATTATAGCAAAATTTAAGACGGTTTCTTACGGCAATTTTGTACAAATGCTTGCCATGCCTTATATAGCTGTGGGGTTCCTTGTGGGCTCACTTGGTTAACGCTTGCCACCGGCAACGCAGGCATCTGTTTATGTTGGCCCGCCAGCACCAAGGAAGCGGTCCCCAGGACGGTACTTTCGGTTTGCGAGCGTAATACTAAAGGCGTTTGCAATAAATCGGCCTGGTGTTGCAATAGATACCGACTTTGGCTCAGCCCACCCGACGCGTACACAGGGCCGTTGTCCGTATGCCCATGGGCGCGTAAATAGTACACAATATCGGCCACCAGCCCGGCAACGGCGCGCAGGGCCCCGGCCACCCAATCAGCCGTTGTAGTTTGGGCAGATACCTGGTCCGCCACCGGGGTAGCGTGATAGTCCCAATAAGGCGCCCCTAATCCGCCCAGGGCTGGCAATAATTGCACGGGGTGCTGGGCACGTGCACATAACGCGTCCACCTGGCTTACGTCAAACGATAGCCCCTTAGCCGCTTGCAACCACTGCAACACGCTCCCCGCCGCAAATACGGGGCCTTCTAATAAAAATGGCTGTTCCCCCGGCTTTGTAGTAGCCGCTACGGAAGATAACATCCCCGGCAGTACCGTTAGTTGCGCCCCGGTGTGGTGCAACACAAAGGCACCCGTACCGTAATTAACAGCCGTTTGACCGGCCGATAACCCCTGGTAAAATGCCGCCGCTTGCTGGTCGGCCACGCACGCCAAAATAGGGATTTTTACCCCTTTATATAGGTATGCACCGTAATCAGCCGCACTGGGTTTAATTACAGGCAAACAATGTACAGGTACGCCAAACGCTTGGCAAAGTGTTTCGTCCCACTGCCCGGTTTGCATGTTATAAAGGAGCGTACGTTGGGCCAGGGTGGGGTCCGTGGCAAATACGGCCCCTTGGGTCAACTGCCAAATAAGGTAACTGGCTACCGGGGCCACCCGTAATGTACCTTGCTGTGCCACCTGGGCCGCCGCCGGACAATTATGAAGACACCACGCAATTTTAGGGGCTGAAAAATGCGGCACATTAAATAGCCCGGTCATAGCATGAATTTGCGCCTGGGAAAGCGTAACGCGGGCCGATTCTGCCGAGGCGCGCCCGTCCTCCCACGTGAGCACCGGGGCAACCGCGCGCCCGGTTTGTGCGTCCCATAACACCACCGTAGAGCGTTGGGAACAAACCCCAATTCCGGCCACGTGCGCGGGGCCCACTTCGTCCAACAGCGTATGCAACACTTCTAATTGCGTGTGTAAAAGAGATTGTGCGTCGTACTGAGAAAAACCTTTTTGCGGGCGGTGCGGGGGGAAAGCAATACTTTTTTGGGCGTTGACCGTGCCGTCTAAACCGACGGCAAACGCCCTACAGCTAGAGGTTCCCTGGTCCAACGCCACCACATAGCTTGCGCTCATGGTGCGCCCCCGTAAGCCGGGTCATACCAGCGGTTTTCTTTGAGCAGTGTATAGGCCGATTTATCTAAGGCCAAAAGTAAATCTTCGGCGGCTTGGGCGTTAAAATCGTCCGTATAAGGTTGCACGGAAAGCAGCTTACTGCCATTATGCAGGATGGCCCCTTTTGCCGTAATCAGCCCCACGTCACTGCCCTGGGAGACAAACGCCGCACGCGGGGCATTTCTTTCAAACATATCCCGCCCAAAAGCAGTATAAGCGGGTGTTAAACCGGCCATATTATAGAGGGTGGGGGCCATGTCTAACTGAGATACCACCTCTTTCATTTCCCGCGCTTTATAAAATTGGGGGGCATAGACTACCAGCGGAATTTTGAAATGGTTTTGTAGGCTATCCTGCGCCGGGCCGCCCGAGGTATGGTCTGCCACAAAAATAAAAAGGGTGTTATCAAACCAACCGTCCTGTTTGGCCCGTTTTAATAGCTCCCCAATGGACCAATCGGCAAACGAAAGCGTATTTAAGAATCCGTGTTCCCAACTGTCGTAAGGGTACTTGTCAAACTGCGGCAAGGTAGAGGTAAACGGCTCGTGCGTGATGCCCGTGAACACCATGCCCATAAAGGGTTTACCCGGGTGGGCGGCAATTTGGTCGGCGGCAAATTGGAACGCATCATAATCATAGCCAAAAGGGGCTTTTTCTTTATAGGGCAGGCGTTGGGGGATATCTTCCCAGCCAAAACTGTCTTGCATCCCTAAATAAGAGGCAAGCGCACACATACGGTACGAATCACGGTGGGAAGTTTGGGCAAAAAACGTATAGTAACCCGCTTGCGAAAAATGTTTGGGCAGAGGGGATAAAGAGGCCATTTCCAACCCGTAGCCAAACATAGGTAGCCCCGGGATGAGCGGTACCCCGGCCAGTACCGCGGCAAAGCCAAAAATACTGCGTTGCCCGGCGGCATAAGCGTTTGTAAAATTGACCCCCTGTTGCACAATTTCGTCAAACACCGGGGTCGCCCCAAAACCTTGGTGGCTCAGCGCGTCTATATAATACGGGTGCCACCCTTCTAAAAGCACAATTAAAATGTTCGGCCGCCCGTGAGTGGGATTGGGGTGCGTGCGGCGGCGCATGAGGGGGTATTTTTCGTCTAAAATTTGTTCCTCCGGCGCAATTAAAAATTGCTGGGTTTGTAAAATGGCTTTTTCAAGCGGGTAATTGTTGGTAAATTCCTGCGCGCCTTTGCGCCCCACTTGGTACGCCGTAAACGCCCCGTTTAAGGTCAGAGCCGCCCCTTGCGAGGTTTGCACATAATTATACACATCTGCCACGCCCAGGGATTTACCGCGCCCGAAATGTCCGCGCAAACCCGCCACCAATAAAATCACTATGACTAGCAAAATACCCGCGCTTTTCTTCCACGGGCGCGCACAAAGCGCTTGACGGTTAATATAGGCAAATAGGACGTATAATATCCCCACCATACCGCCTATGAGTAAAGCTAACGCCCACCACAACTGCGTGAACATATAACTAATAATGTATCCCCAATCGGCCGATACTTGGATAATTTCCTCGGCAATGTGCCGCCCTACTTTGGGAAAATAAATAAAATCGCCCACTAAAAACCCGGTAATAAATACCATTTCAACCAGTAGTAGCGCACTGCACAGCTTGGTCCAACCTTTCGCCAAAATAGGCAAGTTAAGTAGAACAATAACCGGGCCCAAGAGAAGTGCCGTCATGTAAAAATCAAACCGCAACCCTTGTAAAAAGGCCGCCCAGATTTCGGTCCTACTAAGCGGGGCAAAAAACGGAGCATTACTCAAAAATATCCCCACGCGCGTCCACGTAAAAATAAGCATCATCCCCAGGGCACAACCCAGGGAAATTTTCAGTTTTACGTCTAGCAAGGGGCGTTTCATAGCTTATTCGGCCTTTTCAATATGTAAGTTATTTTCGGTGCGGGTCGTGGTACATTGTTGGAGCTCTTGCTTGGCCTGGGACGGTACGCTAGGGTCCGTAAGTAGGGCCGCCAACGTGCTTTGCGTGGGCACCAAGGTTTTGGCAAGCAAG
Organism: Candidatus Avelusimicrobium pecoris; assembly: GCA_902761975.1. Lineage (GTDB taxonomy): Bacteria > Elusimicrobiota > Elusimicrobia > Elusimicrobiales > Elusimicrobiaceae > Avelusimicrobium > Avelusimicrobium pecoris. The sequence goes on from CACWMG010000023.1 coordinate 8,086, forward strand.
TTATATTTTTTTAAAATTTCCAATACTTTATCCCGGTTTTCAAATACGGTTTTAGAGGTGGAGGAAAGTTCGGCCTGAAAATGCGCCCCAAAATGGCGGGCAAAACCGCTGGCTTGCATTTGCGTGGTAATGGCTTGGCGTAATTTTTCCGTTTCTTCCAACAGCGCCCCGTAGCGGTCAATGTTGTCTGCCAGTACTTCCATGGGCGATTTTTCCGGCGTGGGTGACACTTTTTGAGGGGCCGGTGCAGTGGGCGTTGGGGCTTGGCCTTTTAACAGCGGCAAGGCCGCCGCACCCGATGGGCCGGTATAATCCTTGCCTGTAAATACGGGGCAGATGTTGCGGTAATCACACCAGCGGCAGGCTTGCTCGCTAGGGGTGGGGGAAAATTGGCCCGCACGGATATGGTCCGCCGTGGCAAGCACTTTATTTTGCCAAAAATCCACAATTTCTTTATCGGGCGCGCGCTCAAAGGTCATTTCGGTTAAACTAGGCAAATGGTAAAAAGCCAGTTGCCCTACGCGCACGTTTTTGACCGACGGGTCTTTTTGCTGTACCAAGGTTTTAATGACGGGGGAAGTTTCCACCACTTTTTGGTACATATACAGTTGGTCCGGCTCGCGCTGGACGGTTTTACCCGTTTTATAATCTAAAATTTTTACTTGCCCCTCGCCCAAGTAATCCAGGCGGTCCAAAATACTAATCAGGCTCAGCCCGTCAATTTCTAACGTGCTTTTCATTTCTACCGACAAGGGCCGCGCAAACGTGGCGGCGTGTTTTTGGTAGTAGGCTTCAATTTCACGCCGACCCTCGGCGTAAGCGGCCAGTTCTTTGTCCTCACTGGGGTAGCCTTTTTGTTGCCAGGTGGTTTGGCTCCACTGGGCGTTAAAATAAGAGAGTGCTTCTGCTAAGGTAGGGAACGCCGGGCGGGCGGGATCGTAAATAAATTCCATTACGCTATGTAAGGCCGAGCCGAACGCAAAATAATATTTTGGCAATTCCGGTATCATGTGTACGTAGCGGAATTTGTACTTTTGCGGGCACTCCTTATACATGCCCATTTTAGAATAAGAAAACGATAAATTTTTAGCCATAAACAACCCTACTGCTTTGATATATGTTATTGTAGCATTTTGCAAAGAAGGTCCGCTTTGTAACTTTTCGCAAATTTTGATAAAATAAATGTGTTGCCCCCATAGCTCAATGGATAGAGCACCTGCCTTCTAAGCAGGGGATTACAGTTCGATTCTGTATGGGGGTAATTTTTTTGTATCCGCTACTACTGTCCTTTGACCCCGCTATATTTTGTATAATTGAGATATACTTATTTTAGGAGGGGTTTTATGCCCAAAGTTTGTTCGCAGTTGCAACAAGAACGCGCTAAATTTCAGCCCGTTCTGCCGTCTATCTTAAAGAAAGGCCCGGCCTTCGTGAAACCGAAATTTGGCAAAGCCACTAAATCGGTTGCCGACCAAGCCACTGTAAAAAAGATTTTTCCTAACACCTACGGACTGCCGGCTGTTACCTTTGTAAAAGGCAACAACCAAGCCGTATGCAAAAAAGCCGTGCGTGTGGGTGTGGTACTTTCCGGCGGGCAAGCCCCGGGCGGACACAACGTCATTGGCGGGCTTTTGGACGGACTTAAAAAAGCCAACTCCAAAAATAAACTCTTTGGTTTTTTGGGCGGTCCTAGCGGCATTGTAGAGAATAAATTTGTAGAAATTACGCCTGCTTTAATGAAAGACTACCGCAACACCGGCGGGTTTGATTTAATCCAATCCGGCCGCACCAAAATTGAGACGGACGAACAATTAGCCGCCGCCAAAAATAACCTCTTAAAAAATAAAATGGACGCGCTTGTAGTGGTAGGGGGGGACGACTCCAACACCAACGCGTGCGTCATTGCCGAATATTTACAACAACAAGGCGTGGATATTTCCGTTATCGGCGTACCCAAGACTATTGACGGAGACCTAAAAAACGAACATATTGAAACCTCGTTTGGGTTTGATACGGCTACTAAAATTTATGCAGAGCTCGTCGGTAACATTGAGCGCGATATGAACTCCGCGCGCAAGTACTGGCACTTTGTGCGTTTAATGGGCCGCAGTGCCAGCCACATCACGCTAGAAGTAGCTTTTAAGACCCACCCCAACGCCGTGCTGATTGGCGAAGAAGTGCTTGCCAAAAAAATGACCTTGGGCCAAGTGGTAAATCAACTAGCTGACCTGATTGCCAAACGCGCCAAAGCCGGTAAAAATTACGGCATTGTACTCGTGCCGGAAGGGCTGATTGAGTTCATCCCGGAAATGAAGGAACTGATTAGTGCCCTGAACGACGCCTTGGCCGATAACGAGGCCGCACTTGCTAAATTAAACTTAGCCCAAAAGAAAGAATTTATTTTGGGTAAACTACCTAAAAAACTGGCTGATTTAATGCGCTCCCTGCCGGCCGGAATTGCCAGCCAACTGATGTTGGACCGCGACCCGCACGGCAACGTGCAAGTGTCTTTAATTGAGACGGAAAAACTACTGGTGGAAATGATTAAAACCCGCCTGGCTGAGCTTAAAAAAGCCGGAAAATATACGGGTAAATTTGCCGCTATTACGCATTTCTTTGGCTACGAAGGCCGCTGTGGCGTGCCGTCCACCTTTGACGCCAACTACACCTATGCGCTAGGGTACAACGCGGCGGTGCTTGCGCTTAACAAATGCACGGGGTATTTGTCCTCCGTTAAAAACCTTACCAAAAAGGCCCAAGACTGGGTATGTGGTGGGGTGCCGCTGACCATGATGATGAACATTGAACGGCGCAAAGGCAAAGAAAAACCGGTTATCAAAAAAGCCCTCGTGGAGCTGAAAGGCAAACCGTTTGCGTATTTGTCCAAAGTGCGCAATACTTGGGCCACCGACGACGTATTTGTGTTCCCCGGGCCGATTCAGTTCTTTGGGCCGGCCGTGGTGACGGATATTACGACCGTGACGTTGCAATTGGAAGCCGGTAAAAAAGTGAAATAACGACTCCCCGGTGAAGTGTTTTATGAAAGGGAAACTCAAACGGGTTTCCCTTTTTATATTTCACCCAATTTTCTATAATATGCGTATGCATACGGATACGCAAGCCAAAAAACGAACGGGCGCCTTTTATACGCCGGAAAATTTAGCGCGCCAATTAGCGTGCGAAGTACTGGACGCATGGCAAAAACTACACCCAAATTTTCCGCTTAAAAACTTGCGTATTTTGGACCCGGCCGCCGGAGAGGGGGGACTGTTACTCCCGTTTGCGCGCGAACTGGCGGTGCGGCGGGCAGCCCAAGAACCGGTAACCACGCCCGCGCAACTGGAGCGCGACATTTTAGAGCGGCAGCTTTTTGCCGCCGATATTTGTGCAGAGGCCCTTTGTAAAATAGGGTTGCCTGCCTCACACATTTACGTGGGGGATGCGCTGGCGCACCAGTGCGCAAAATCCGTTTTGGACCCTTGGGGGCCCTTTGATATAGTGCTTGCTAACCCGCCGTATATCGGCCAAAAAGGGCATGCGGAAATTTTTAATAAACTGCGCCAAAACCCTTTGTGGGCCGCGTATGTGACGCCTAAAAACGATTTACTGTACTACTTTTTTTATTTGGCTCTGCGCGTGTTAAAACCGGGGGGCTTAGCCGGGTTTATTACTACGCCTTATTTTACAACGGCGGCGGGAGGGAAAATACTGCGCCAAACACTTGCGCAACAGGCTACTTTTCTGCGGCTCATCAATTTTGAAGAAAAACGGTTATTTAAAAATGCAAACCAACACACCTTGCTTAGCGTACTAGCCAAAGGGAGTTTGTATATTCCCTGTAAAATAGGACGGGAACAACCCCATGAATTGGCGCAAAAAGACCTCTTTTACGGGCCGGATTATTTTTTACACACGCAAACCACCCAGGCCCCCGGCAATTTACTAACCCGCATGGCAAAAGCGCCGCTTAGCTTGGGGCAAATTGCCCACGTTTCCACCGGGCTTATGACGGGGTGCGATAGGGCCTTTGTGCTTTCGCAAGCGCAAAAACACGCCTTGCCCCTGACTAAAAAAGAGTTAGCAAAGTTAAAACCATTTTTTAAAAATTCCAACATTGCCGCTTACGTACCCAGCGTCAAAGCGCGGCTGTGGCTGATTGATTTTTTCTATCCGGCCGACCGCAATTTGGACGTGCGGCAGTATCCGCATTTGCTAGCGCACCTGGCGCAATTTAAAGAAAAATTACTGGCACGCAAACAAAACAATAACGGCATTGATAAAGCACTGGCCCAAGGGCAGTTTTGGTTTGGCTCCGTGCGGCGCAAACTGAATTTTGAGGGCGAGAAACTCGTCCTGCCGCACCGGGCCACGACGGTGAAAGCCGCTTACTCAAACGGCCCTTGGTATGCCAGCAGTGATGTGTATTTTATTACTTCGCCAAAACCGCCTTACACACTGTGGACGATTTTGGGACTTTTAAATTCCGCCCCATACTTGGCGTGGCTACAAGCGCACGGCAAGCGCAAAGGCGAGCTGTTAGAGCTCTACAGCGCTCCACTACAGCAACTACCTATTCCAATTTTAACGCCTAAACAACAGGCGCAACTAGATAATCTTACGCGTAATATGTATAAACAAGTACAGGCGAACCGTGTGCAAGTGGCCTTGCTTTTGCGAGTACAACTAGATACGTTGGTGTCTGCTTTATTTGAAGACCCACGCTAACGCGCGTACTTGCCAACAGGCAGGTTGATTGATTAGTTGGCTTTCTTACTATAACAAATAATGTTAGTAATGTCAATCATAAAAAAGGGTTAGTTGGCCCTAGGTTTTTACCTCAAGTTGACCAAAAACGTTTTAAAGCGGCCCCACTTTTAAAAATGATAAAATAATAAGGAGGAGATTCCCGACTACAACTATCGGGAATGACAATTTTTTTCATAACAACGTATATGACCCTAAAACCGCCGCATTTGCCCCGTAAATGGATGATTTTTACCGTTACTGCCAACGGGACGTTTATGTCCACCTTATCGGCGGGGATTGTGAATATTGCGCTTCCCACCATGTCCCAAGAGTTTGGCGTATCCTTAGAAAACATACAACTGGTGGTCAGCTTTTATTTACTCGTACTGACGTGTTTGCTCCCCGTATTTGGCAAACTAAGCGATATGTACAGCCGCAAATGGATGTATCTGGGCGGGTTTATTACCTTTGGGGTGGGGGCGTTACTGGGGGCGTTGTCCGGCTCGCTACCTATGATGCTACTAGCGCGCGGGGTGCAAGGCGTGGGCTCGTCTGCCATGATCGCTACTTCCCAGGCCTTAATTGCCCAAATTTTCCACGGCCCCTCGCGCGGCAAGGCCTTTGGCGCGATTGGCGCGGTAGTGGCAGGGGGGAGTTTAGCCGGCCCGGCTATCGGCGGGGCACTCATCCAGGCGTGGGGGTGGAAGTCCGTATTTTGGATTTGTATCCCAATCGCTATGTTGGGCGTGTGGCGGGGAATTTATTTGATCCCGCGTTTTAACGCCCACAAACGCGTCAAAATGGACTGGCCCGGTGCCGTGCTTTACACCGCCACCAGTTTTATCTTTTTGTACGCCCTTAATACGGCGGCTGACAAGGGGTGGGGAAGTGATTTTATCCTTTTATCGTTTGCAATTTCACTGGCCCTGTTTTTGGCGTTTTGGCGGCGCGAACATACGGCTAAATATCCGTTTTTGGGGTTGTCCATTTTTCAAAATAAAACCATTTCCTACGGCTGTTTGGTAGCTGTTTTAGGTTATACGGCCTTATTTACGAACTCGGTTTTACTACCGTTTTATTTAACCGATATTATGCAGATGGACCCCATTAAAATTGGGTTACTGATTATGCCTTTCCCGGTTACGCTGGCCGTGGCGTCCGCCGTGAGCGGCACGCTAAATGCCAAGTGGCCCGCGCGCGTGCTGACGACAGCTGGGTTTGTGCTACTAGTAATTTCCACCCTGCTCTTTGCGTTTATTGGCCCGGCGCCCAGTATCTCTTATATTGTACTGGCGCAACTTATCATGGGGGCGGGGAGCGGGACGTTCCAAGTGCCTAATAATAATACCGTGGTGAGTGCGGCCCCGAAAGGAAAACTGGGCGTGGTGGCCAGCATCAACGCGCTATGCCGCAACGTGGGGATGATTTTAGGGATTGCACTTTCCGTAGCGATTTTTGCACTGGTGCAAAGTTGGCTGACGGCCCGCGGAGTAAGCACGCAAGAGGCGTTTATCGGCGCGTATCAGGCCGCGCTGTTGTTTGGAACGCTGAGTGCGGTAGCCGGGGGAGTATTGTCAGCATTAAGATAAGGCAAAAATCTTCATGAACAACCCCTCATCCGGGCTCCGCCCACCTTCTCCCACAAGGGGCGAAGGATATTTAGCACTACAGGGAAAAGGCAAATGTGGTAAGCTAAAAAAGGAATTGACTTTTCCAAAAATATGCTATACTAGTTATATTCCTTATTAGGAAAAATTACTATATGCTATTAACCCTAACCGAACCTGCCGACGTGCAAATGCGGCTTGACTACTTTGAAACCCGGTGCAAAGAACTGGGGCTACGCGTTACGCGCCAACGCCAGGAAATTTTCCGCGCGGTAGCCCAATCGGATAAGCACCCCAGCGCCGAGGCGGTGTTTTTGCAAGTGCGCGAAAGCATGCCCAATGTGTCTTTAGATACGGTGTACCGCACGTTGTCTTCGTTAGAAGAAATGGGGTTACTGATGCGGGTGGGGTTAAGCTCCAAGGCGCGCTTTGACGGAGATTTGCGCCCGCACTGCCACTTTGTGTGCACCCAGTGTGGGGAAGTGTATGATATTTTCCCGCAAGAAAATGAGCAAATTGCTTGCCCGCTACCGGCGCGTAACATTGGGGAAATTAAACAGATTAACATTCAATTTAAAGGAATTTGTAAAAATTGCCGCCCACAGTAAAGCGGAAATTTTTATTTTATAGGAGAAAATTATGGAACTAAAAGGCTCTAAAACCGAACAAAACTTATGGACCGCGTTTGCCGGGGAATCCCAAGCGCGCAACAAATACACGTACTACGCTTCTAAAGCTAAAAAAGAAGGGTTTGTGCAAATTGCTAAAATTTTTGAAGAAACCGCCAACAACGAAAAAGAACACGCTAAACTATGGTTTAAATATTTGCACAACGGTGAAATCCCGGCTACCGCTGCCAACTTGTTAGACGCCGCCGAAGGCGAAAAATATGAGTGGACCGACATGTATGCCGGGTTTGCCAAAACCGCCAAAGAAGAAGGGTTTGATAAACTGGCTTACTTGTTTGAAGCCGTGGGCAAAATTGAAAAAATGCACGAAGAACGCTACCGCAAACTCTTGCACAATGTAGAAGCGCAAGAAGTGTTCAAAAAAGCCGGTATTGTGATGTGGGAATGTGCCAACTGCGGACATGTGCATATTGGCGAAAAAGCCCCCGAAGTGTGCCCGGTGTGTGCGCATCCGCAAGCGTACTTTATGATTAAGCCGGAAAATTATTAGTATATAACGACCCCGGTGAAATCTGGTTTTTAACGGTAGGGTTTCAAATAGTGTATATTTGAAACCCTACTCGTTTTCCTGGCAACTATTTGCCACATTTGAGCCTACTGTAAATATTACCCGGTGATGTTGCGGACAATTTTTGCTGTCCGACCCAACGGATGAAACTCTAACCCACCTGAAGGGGGAAAATCTTGCAGTAACGTGGGAACTCAAAAAATTTACTATACTGATTATATGCTTACGTATCATACCGTGATTCTTGGGGCCGGAGCGAGCGGGCTGTTTTGTGCGGGCTCGTTTGCGGCGCCTAAAATCATCCTGGACCATAATCAAGTGCCCGGCGTAAAAGTAGGAGTGTCCGGCGGGGGAAAATGTAATTTTTCCAACACGTCCGTAACCGCCGCGGATTATTTGAGCCAAAGTAAGCATTTTTGCAAAAATGCCCTGGCCGCTTTTAAACCCACGGATTTTACCGCGCTACTGAACCGGGCCAACGTTAGCTATGAGGAACGCTCACACGGGCAATTATTTGCGCGTAACGCGCAAGATATCGTGCGCTTTTTAGTCAGCCGCGCCCAAGCGCAACATACCGATTTTTCACTAAAAACCGAAGTGCTGGACGTGCAAAAACAAAACGACGGATTTATCGTGCGTACGTCGGCCGGGAGTATCCAGGCCCAATACGTGGTACTGGCTTGTGGGGGGCTGTCCTATCCTGCGCTTGGGGCATCTGCCTTGGGGGCAAAATTGGCACGGCAGTTGGGGCTTAGCTTGATAGACCAACGCCCGGCGCTGTGCGGACTAAGCGTACCCAAAGAACTGCGCGCCCGGTGCAAAACCCTGGCGGGCAACAGTACGCTTGCCCAAGTAAGTACCGGCAAACATACTTTTACCGAGCAACTGCTATTTACGCACGAGGGGTTTAGCGGGCCGGCGGTGTTGCCCATTTCCTTATTTTGCAACGAGGGGGAAAAGGTACGCATGAACCTACTGCCGCAAACGGATGCGTTGGCGTTATTTTACGCGCATAAAAACACGTCTAAAAAAATGTCTGCCGTGTTGCCGCTCCCTGGCAAAATGGCCGCCGTGTGGCTGGGGGAACTGGATAAACCACTTGCCAATGCCACCAAAGCGGATTTAGAGGCGGCCGCCAAGCAACTCACCGATTTTGAATTTATCCCCACCGCTACGGCCGGATACACCAAGGCCGAAGTAACCGCCGGGGGAATAGACACACGCCAAATCAATCCCTCTACCTTTGAAGTAAAAACGGTACCCGGGCTATTTGTGATTGGGGAACTACTGGACGTTACGGGCCGCTTGGGCGGGTATAATTTGCACTGGGCGTGGGCAAGCGGATATTGTGCCGCACAGGCCCTCGCGCAAAAAATATAACACAATAAAAAACGGTTTTTGTATAATAAGGTTGTCTGTTATTTTACAGGGGAACATATCTATGAACATTACTGAGAAAAGAGAGAATCTGTCTACGCTGTGGCTTTACAGCTTTAGCGTGGTGAACCGCTCGGTGGGAAAACTGGTGGCGGTGGTGTTGTTTTCTATATTTTTATTCCTGGTAGCCATGGGGATTTTAGTGTTGTGTTTTGGAGCCGCCGGAGTACTGGCACAGCTAAATGCAATGGCTTTGTCCAAAACAGCGAGCGTAGGGGCTTTGGTGGTCTATTTACTTTTTACCCTAGGCAGTAACATATATGGATTATTTTTTGTAACGGTTTGTTGGCGCGTGTTAGGGGCCCAAGCCGAAGAACAACCCATGCCGCTAAGTGAGGCTTTTTCCAGCTCTGTTATGCCGGCTTTGTATCAATTAGGGGGGGCGGTTGTATTGGCAGTTCCCATGATGATTGTGGTTGCCATCGTGGCGTTGTTGCGTAGCCCGGCCCTAATGGCACTAATGATGCTGGCTATCTTTTTTAC
>CACWMG010000024.1 GCA_902761975.1 Candidatus Avelusimicrobium pecoris
GTCTTCTTTGCCTAAGGCATACTGGTTATTGCCTAAGTAATAGATTTCCTGGGCATCTGCTACCGCTTTAGCCATGGGCATGACCGTACTAAAACGGCTCTTAAGTATCGCGTGCTTATACATGGGTAATGCTACTACCGCTATTACCGCTATAATAATTACGGTTACCGCTAACTCCAGAATAGTAAAACCGGAGCGGGGGGTACTACAAGGTGTGGGAAGTTTTTTCATACTACGTTCTCCTAAGTTAAGTTCAATTTTTCTGCTTAGGAGCGTAATATAAATGACGGCTGGTATGTATGAGGTCTAGCGATCAGTACCCGCAACAAAACAGCCGTAGTCCGTTATTCAAATGAAATAACAAACACTCAGCACAACGCCGACGAGGGATCAGCTCGTTAGCATTGTGCTTTATGTCGGCTATTTTTGGAGATCGCTAGCGCTTTTTACAAGCCACTCCGTACTCTTCATACGGTTCCAAAAACAGATAAAAATTGTACCTATAGTGTAACAAAAATAAATAAAGTTGTCATCTGCACTACGGGCCGTTTGCAACTTTGCGGGGTAAAATGTTCGGTACCCGTTTAGCGCGCCGCAAAAATTGGCGGCTAAGGGCTTAAATTTGGAAACTGTTAAAACGCAGAGCTATTTAAGTTTAATTTTGCTCATCATGTCGTACATGATGATGCTGGCGGCGGCGGAAGCGTTTAAGCTGTCCACATTACCCAGTTGTTTTTGCGGGATGGAAACAATCTCGTCGCAGTTTTCGGCTGTTTTTTCGCGGATGCCAAACCCTTCCGAGCCAATAACCAGTACCGCGGGCGAGTTATACTGCACCTTGTGAATGGGTTTGCCGGCCATATCGGCGCCGTAAATCCAAAATCCCTCTTCTTTTAGGTCGGTAATAGCGGCCGAGAGGTTGGCTACTTCTACTAAATTTACGTTTTCAATCGCCCCGCACGCCACCTTATATACGGCCGGTGTAATCCCTACGGTGCGGCGGTTGGGCAAGATAATGGTAGAAAACCCCAAACACGCGGCACTGCGGATAATAGCCCCCAGGTTTTGCGGGTCGGTCATTTCGTCCACGGCCAGCCACAGTTCGTCTTTTTTACCGTCGGCCTCGTAGATAGCGGTGGACAGTTTCATCAGTTTTACCGGTTGTACTTTGGCCATAATCCCTTGGTGGTTGGCGCCCCCGGTCAAACGGTCCAAGACTTTATTTTCAATGCGGTCAATACGTACATTGGTGCGTTTGGCTAAGCGGATGATTTCTTCCACGGTGCGGTGCCCGGCTTTACTGTCGGACACATACAACTGGGTTACGTTGCGCTTTTTGCTTTTAAGCGCTTCCATCACAGGGTGGATGCCGTAAATAATGTCTTGGTTATCTTGCATAGAAATCCTCCGGGTTAGCCAATTTGGGCCGAGCCAAAACTCATGCCCACTTCCAGGGCGGCTTGTACTTCCGGCCCGTGCGGGTCCACGCGTTTTAGGTGGGCGATTGCGTCGGCAATTTTTACTTCCGCCATCGCAAAGTTTTTAAACGAGGCCATATAGCCAAATTTCTCTTCCATCACCATATCTAACGCTTTGGCCCCGTATAAGGTAGATAGCCAACGGTCAAACGCAGTGGGTGTACCCCCGCGTTGAGTGTGGCCTAAAATGCACGCGCGCGACTCAATACCGGTACGTTTTTCAATCATATCGCTTAGCTTATAGGCAATGCCGCCCAAGCGGATCGCGTCGGTACTGCCGGCCACGGTACGGGCCACGGCTAGTTCGCCTTGTTCATTTTTGGCGCCCTCCGCGGCAACTACAATACTAAAGGTTTTGCCGCGGCGTTTGCGGTTTAAAATATACTGCACAATTACGTCGTCGTTATAAGGGATTTCGGGGATGAGTACAATGTCTCCCCCGCCGGCTAAGGCAGAACGTAGTGCAATCCACCCCGCATAGCGGCCCATGGTTTCCACAATCATCACACGGTGGTGGCTTTGGGCGGTGGTGTGCAAGCGGTCAATGGCCTCAGTGGCAATAGCCAGGGCCGAGTCAAACCCAAAGGTTTGGTCGGTCGCATCCAAATCGTTATCAATGGTTTTAGGAACCGCCACAATGGGCATGCCTAGCTCTACAAATTGTTGGGACATATGTAGCGTACCGTCCCCGCCAATCGTGATAAGGGCGTCCAGTTCGCACGCTTTAAAATTATGCAGTGCAACCGAAGAAACGTCTTTGGGGTTGTCGGGCGTGCCAAAAGGGGCGAGCGTATATTTAAAGGGGTTGGCAATGTTGCTAGTGCCCAAAATGGTGCCACCTAATGTTAAAATGCCGGAAACCGTTTCGTTGGTAATTTTAAAAATATCGTTACGCACCAGTCCGTCAAACCCGTTACGGACCCCATAGCACTCAATCCCGTGCCCGAGTGCGTTTTTAGCTACCGCGCGCACTACGGCGTTCAAACCGGGGCAATCGCCTCCGGCCGTTAAAATTCCAATACGTTTAATGGTCATATTTTTTGCCCTCCCGTTTTAGCGGTACACTATTTTGCGGTTAGCGCGGTCCCGCAAGGTTTTTACGCGAAATACCACGCTGTCAATTACCCACCCGGGGGTAGAGGCCCCCGCTGTAATAAAAATCCGTTTTGCGTCCACTACCAGTTTTTCGTCCAGTTCGTCTTCCGTTTCTACGTGTTGCACGTGTTTGCACAGTCCGCGGCATAGCTCAGCCAAGCGCGCGGTGTTGGCACTGTGTTTGCCGCCTACTACAATGACCAGGTCTGCATTTTTAGCTTGTTCCATGGTTTCTTTTTGACGGTCTTTAGTAGGTTGGCAAATTGTGTTAGAAATTTGGCACATGTTTGCGTGTTTTTTTATTTCTTCGGCAATTTCAAAAAATACGCTTTCTTGTTGTGTGGTTTGGCTTACTACATTTACTTTTTCAAAATGGGGCAGTGCCTGTGCCTCTGCTAAAGAAGATATTACTGTACACCGGCCTTGTGCGTAGCCCGTTAGTCCAATCACTTCGGCATGCTCTTTATCGCCTACAATCACGGTGTGATAATCTTGCACGGCAAATTTGGCAATAATGTTTTGGGCATGTTTTACAAGCGGGCAGGTGGCGTCAAACACGCTGATTTCACAAGCCTCAATTTGGCGTTGTAAATCGGGTGTAATTCCGTGCGCGCGGATAATCAGTATGCCGCGTTTATCGGTTGCTTCTTCGGGCTTTTCAATGGTTTTAATATCGCGCATTTCCAGCATAGCGGTTACTTGCTTGTTGTGGATGAGCGGACCAAGGGTATAAATGGGTTTTTTACGGGAACCCGCTAAAGCCACCACTTGGTCAACTGCGTGCTTGACCCCCGGGCAAAACCCGGCGGACTTAGCAACAATAATATCTTCTTTTCTAGGCATGCTTATATTATACTTTTTTTGACCTTTCTTACGGTGTTTTTTATAAAAATCCCCTAGTGGGGCTGAGGGCATTTTCTAAGTGTAGTATAATTTTGACTTCGCCTGCTATTTTTGATAGTCTTAACGTATGCAGATCTTCACTAAACAAGCTTTTACACTTATTGAATTACTCGTGGTGGTGCTTATCATTGGTATCTTAGCGGCTATTGCCTTGCCGCAATATCAAGTAGCGGTGGCTAAGGCGCGTTTGGGCAGTATCCAGTCGGCTGCGGCCACGGTCAAACAAGCGGAAGAATTATACTACTTATACACGGGCACTTACACCAATGATATGGAAGATTTAGACGTGGATTTGCCCCAATGTCCCAAAGATAACGTATGGCACAATGTGCCGGTTTGTGGGGGGTGGCTTTTAGACCCTATTGACGGCACGCCCAATAATAGCGGCAGTACCGTTCGCCTTGCTTATTGCCCCGAAATTGCTAAAAACAAAGGCAAATGGGACGATTGCGCCGCCCAGGCAGATTATTACGTGATTTACTGGCTACATTATTCCAGCCATCCGGATAAAATTGAATGTCACGCAAATACAGACCTGGGGACGAAAGTGTGCCGTTCCTTCAATTAAGCAGGTCTTCCAATATCCGCTCATTAGTTTTAAACGGGTGGATTTTGTTTAAAAGCAAATTTTTGATAGCCGCGTTGACCAGCGTGGTATTGTTTGACTCGTTGGGCGCGTAAAATTTCCCGGCTTGTAAAAGGGCCTCTTGGGGCACTAGCCCAATAATTTCACTACCGGTTACTTGCACTCCCCGCGCCGCGGCCTCTTTTGTGCACGCTTCAAACACGTCGGGCAAATTACTCTTGTGAAAATCGGTCAGATTACACGATACCTGCGCACACTGGTACCCGGGCATATACCAGCCAATCGCTTTTACGCCGGGCAGGCCGCCGTTTTTTTCACGCAGTTTGACGGCTATTTCTTTGGCAACTGTTACGTCTTTTGTGTTTAAAGAAATGTTAAACGCAATCAAAAAATTGCGCGCCCCAATTACGCTTGCCCCGCTTGCGGCTACCTGCGCATTAAACTCAGTAGGCCCGTAATCAGGGGGAAGTAGCGTCAGTTTGGTGGGTAGCATTTCATATTCGCCTTTGCGTAGGAAGGCCAAATTTTTACGTTTTTCGGTTTTGGCGTTTGCACCATATAAGTAGACAGGAATGTTCAGCTCTCGCGCTACCAAGCGGGCAAGCCCGTCAGCATACGTAGCCGTTTCTTCCAGGGTCATCTGTTGCAGGGGAACTAGCGGGCATACATCTACCGCTCCCAGGCGCGGATGCGCCCCTTCGTGAAAGCGCATATCAATATATTTTTGACATAAACCAAACAGCACAAAACACGCGCGCAGTACTTGCTCGGGCGCGCCGGCTAGGGTAAGCACGGTACGGTTTGCGTCGGGGTTGCTATCCACGTGCAGTAGTTTGGCTCCGCCTAAATTTGCGCGCAGATCGCCCACAATGCGTTGTAAATTTTCAGTATCTTTTGCCTCAGATATATTCGGTACAGCTTCTATGAGTTTCATACTTTTATTATACTTAAAAAAATGCTTGCAATTTTTTTTAGAATTTATAATAATACTAGTAGGTACTTATTAAGTTTAAGTACTTGATATAATTATTAAGAGGAAGTATAAGTAAATGCCTAAAGGAAAAGTAAAATGGTTTAACGACCAAAAAGGTTACGGTTTCGTAACCCCCGAAGATGGTTCTAAAGATCTCTTTGTTCACTATCAAGAAATTCAGGGCGACGGTTTCAAAACCTTAGCTGAAGGCCAAGAAGTGGAATTTGAAGTTGTAGAATCCGAAAAAGGCCCGAAAGCCGTCAAAGTCGTCAAACTGTAATTTTTGAAGACTTTTCAAGGGCCCCTTAACCGGGGCTCTTTTTTATGCCCCCCGGTGGTAACCTGTTGTTTTTTACTGTCCCCCTTGTGGGGAAAGTGGCCCGTAGGGCCGTAAGGGGGTTATAAATAAAAGATTACCTTGTAAAAATGACCGCTGTTAAACCTGTCCAAACCTCTTTGTCTGAACTGTGGTTTTTATCCTACCCGCTAATTGTTACCATGGCGGCGCAGGTGCTCATGCAATTTGCGGACCGTATGTTTTTAGCGTGGCACTCTCCCACGGCGTTGGCCGCGTGCGTGCCGGGGGGGATGCTGGCCATGACGTTTGCCGCCTTATTTATGGGGCTGGCCAGTTACACCAGTGTTTTTATTTCTCAGTTTGACGCTAAACGCAAGCGTGCCAGTGTAACACTTTCGTTATGGCAAGGGGTATTTTTGGCGGTAATCTCGTCTATTATTTTGGCGGCCCTTACACCCCTGGGGCAACAGCTCATCCGTTTTTTCGGCCACGCGCCCGACGTGCAAACGCTGGAACTGCAATACTTTGGCCTGTTAAATTTATTTGGCGGTTTTGCGGTTATCAATAACGCGCTAGGCAGTTTTTTTAGCGGGCGCGGCAAAACCAAAATTCCCATGTATGCCGCCTTAGCGGGCAACACCGTCAATATCGTGCTAGACTATGTGATGATTTTTGGCAAATTGGGGTTTGCCCCCATGGGCATTAAAGGGGCGGCCTGGGCCACTATTATAAGTAGTGCGTTTATCACGGTAATTTTTACCACGCTTATTTTTTCCACCCGCACGCGCCAACCGTTTAAAATTTCGCGCCTGGCCGGTTTTTACAAACCCATTTTTACGCGCCTGGTGCGCTTTGGGTTGCCCAACGGATTTGGGTTTTTAATGGACGTTATTTCCTTTACGCTGTTTACGTTTATGGTGGGCAATATAGACACGCTTTCTTTGCAAGCCAGCAACATTGTTATGAGTATGCAGCCCGTCGTATTTACGGTAATTTTGGGGCTGGGGGTAGGGATTCAAATTTTAGTGAGCAAATACCAAGGCTTAAACCGCCCGGACGTAAGCGCGCAAGTGGTACAAAATGCGTGCAAAATCGGCTACACCTACGCGGGGGGGATTGCGCTGTTATTCTTTTTTGGTACGCCGTTATTTTTGCATTTATTTATCCCGTCCGGGACGGAAAACGCCGCCCAACTGGCCGCCACTACCTGGCCGCTGATGAAGTTAGTGAGCTTTTTTGTGTTGGGGGACGCCACCTATTTAATTTTTGGCGAGGCCATCCGCGGCGCGGGCGACACCAAGTTTTTTATGAAGGTAATGATAGGCTGTGCGTGGTGTTTGCTCATCCCCGGCACGTGGATTTTAGTATATAAGCTGCATGCCCCCGTGGTGTGGGTCTGGGGGTGGCTGACGTTTTACGCGTGGCTCACGGCGGTGTTTATGGTGATACGTTTTGCCTGCGGCAAGTGGAAAACAATCCGCGTAACCTCCAACTAAATGTGCTACAATGCAACTAAACGGAGGTACTTATGGAAATTTTAAATCAAGCAGATATCGGCGTATTTGGCGGTTCCGGTTTTTACAGTTTTTTAAAAGACATTGAAGAAGTAAAAATTTACACGCCCTATGGCGAAACGAGCGACAGCGTGTTTATCGGCACCCTTGGCAACCATAGAGTAGCTTTTATGCCGCGCCACCGTCGGGACCACTCCATCCCGCCCCACCAAGTTAATTACCGCGCCAACGTGTGGGCTATGAAACGCTTGGGGTGCAAACGGGTCATTTCCCCGTGCGCGGCGGGTAGTTTGCAAAAAGATATCAAACCCGGCGATTTTGTCATTTGTGACCAATTTGTGGATTGGACTGACGGGCGCAAGAGTACTTTTTTTGAAAATGTTTCCGTGTTTGAGGGCATGGCGGTACAGCACCCGTCGCCGGCGGAAACTTACTGTCCGCAACTGCGCGCCCTGGCCGTACAAACCGCCAAAAAACTTAATATCCCCGTGCATGATAAAGGCACGGTGGTAGTGATTAACGGCCCGCGTTTTTCCACCAAGGCGGAGTCGGCTTTCTTCACGCACCAAGGTTGGCATGTCATCAATATGACGGCATTTCCGGAGGCGTACCTAGCCAAAGAACTGAATATGTGTCCCTTAAACATCTCGCTCATTACCGACTATGACGCCGGCCTGGTAGGGGACATGCCGCCTGTATCGCACGAGCAAGTATTAAAAGTGTTTAACGGTAACATTGAAAAATTAAAAGCACTTTTATTTGAGATGATTGAACACATCCCGGCGCAGCGCCCCTGCCCGTGTGAACATTCCACGCAGTTAAACTTCTAATAAAAAAGGGGGCCGCTAAGCCCCCTTTCTAATTCACTCCTGTGCTTTTTGTTCCATCAGGGTTTTAATCAAATCCTCGTGCATGCGCCACAAACTTTCGTCTTTGTTGGTGGCTAAATTGTTGGCCATAAATACAAACGCAATCAAGCGGCCCTGTGCGTCGGGCACGTAGCCGGCTAGTGCTTTTACGCCGTCAATGGTGCCCCCCTTAATGCGCACTTTTTCAATGCTTTGTTTGGGTTTTAAAAACCGCCGCAGTACCAGTAAATCCCCGCGGTCGTTGGGCGTAGCGAGCGAGCGGTAATAATGCCCAAAATAGGGGCTTTGTTGCATAAAAATTAAGGTGTTAAGCAGTACGCGCGGTGTAAGCATATTATCGCGCGAGAGGCCACTTCCGTCGTAAAGTACAAAATCATTTTCTTGCGCCAAGTTATGTTCGCGCAAAAATTTTGCCAACGCGTTAAGTCCGTTTTTAATGCTCCCTTTTTGGCCGTCCGCCACGGCTAAGTGCCGCAGGAGCATATCGGCATACAAATTAAAACTGCGTTTGTTGACAATAAAAATAATGTCAGCCAGCGTGGGGGATAGGTGCGTGTTTAACAGCACCATGTCGTCGTAATTGGGTGCGTCCAAAAGTACTTGTGCGTCGCCGGATACGCTAATGCCCGCCTCGGTTAATTGCCGGGTCAGCTCTTGCACGGCAAACAAAGCCGGGTTAGGGATAGCGGCCTCAATCGTAAATCCGGTCAGCGTGGTGGGGATGGTGCCAAAAATCTTCAATTTGTACTGGTCCGGCCCGCCGTACACATAGGCATTATCTTTTTTGTTTTTACTGTCTGCGGTTACAAAACTTTCCATTTCCACGCCGGGGATTTGCGGGCTCATCCCTTTTACGTCCACGCGGTTGCCGTGGCCCAATTCCCCTTTAAAATGCACGGAAAATAAATTGTCATGGAAACACAAGGCACTGGCCGGCGCGGCGTAATAATTGCCGATATTTTCCCAATTTACCTTATCGGCTAACGTCGGTCCTTCAAATAAAGACACATCCGCCACCACGTTCCCGTTTATTTTTTTTATGCCTGCTTTTTGGACGGCTTGCACCCATTCTTTTACCACTTGCGGGTAGGTTTTAGAGCCTTTTACGCGCTTGGACCCTAACGTCATATCCCCGCCGCCGCGCACGTACAAATTGCCGTTTAACGCACCGTTTTCGTTAGGCAAAGTTTGGCTGTACAGCCGCGTTTCAAAGCGGTAATCCGGCCCCAGTTTTTCCAGGGCGGCCGCCGTGGTCAACAGTTTTAAGGTGGAGGCCGGGGTCATGCGCGTGTTTGCACGCAGGGCAAAAAGTTCTTCGGCGTTTCCGTCGGCATACGCGGCCACACCGCCCCACCACGCGCCCTGTAACGCGGGGTGATCCATTTGGGCCTCAACGAGTTCTTGCAACGGTTGTGCCGTCAAGGAAAGAGGAAATAAAACAGATAAAAATAACAAAATTTTACGCATACCTATAGGATACAAAAAACCGTTGTGCGCGGGCAACGGATGTTGTTAATTTTTGAGTTTGGGGCACACAGGGAAAAAGCACTGGGTACAAAGATAATTTTTCAGATTTGAGACAGGGAAAATTTCAAACTAATTTTGCACAGGACTAGGCGCGAAGGAGGGAGGTATACTGGCGGCACGCGCGCGTTAGCGCGGAGGTATCCGACTGACTGAGCAACAACGTCCTGTACAAAATTAGGAAGAAATTAGTTAAACCACGGGTACCATTTGTCCCGGTCCCGGATGCTAATTAACAAAGAAATCGCCAACACATCCCGCGCCTGTACCGCCTCGGGTTTATCCATATTGCATACGCTTTGGTTAAATAGCGCATGTCTGTTTTCAATCACGCCGCGGCTTTCCATAGCACCGGCAATATCGTAGTCGGCCCGCAGCATACCCCACAAGTGTCCGCACAGCATACGCACTACGGCGCGCCCGGCGGAGCGTTCGGTAATGGTGGCAAATTCAATACGGTCCTTGCTCATTAGTTTCCAGGTGCGGCGCAAGGTAAAGCGTTTGCGCTCGGCCAGCATCAGTTCTTTGGAATTTGCAAAATAAATTTGGTATTGCTCGCGCGCCAAACTGTACCCTTTTTGTAAAATGACGGCGGCTTTCTTACCGTTTTGGTCAAACAGGGTCATTTCACTCAAAGACACTTGGTCCCACACCACGCCGCAGAAAAATACCACTAATCCCAGCGGTAGCACCAGGCCGGCCCCGGCGTACAACGCATTGTAGTAGGGGTTTAACAGGGCCCATTTAAGTTGCTCACACACACTGGTAGCGGCCATTACATACAGGGCAATTAACATCATCACAATCCCGGTGAACATGATGAGTGCCTCCCACCGGGCAGATAAGGTCGTTAACGTGTTGCCTTGGTTGTCTTTGGCGCGGAAAATGATAGCCGGCGTTCCATAGAGCCGTTTTAGTTTAATGGGGTAGAGGGCGTTTGGGTTAGCGTTTAGGTCCACCTGTTTGGCGGGCACAAACACACGTACCACACCGCTTACGGCCCACGCCAGGATAAAGAGGGTTAGTAACAGCATCAGTACGTCGTATCCGTGGCCCAGTTGGCGTACAAAAGGGGACATTTGCGCGCGCACCAGGGTGCGTTTAAAAAATTTCTTCCAGCGGCTGGGAGTGGCTTTTGGTTGCGGCTGTGCTTGGGGGGTAGTTTCCTGCAAATTTTCCACAGCTACGTCCGGCATGGCTTGCGTGTCATATCCGCTAAACACGTCTATTTGTTCCCACTTGGTAAGGGGGGCTTCTTCGGGCGTTTGTTGCATTTTGATAGGGGAAATCGCTGCAAACAGCAGGTCCGTATCGGCGTAAGTAATGTTTTTAGCCAGGACGGAATATCCCTTCCCGTCAATTAAAAAATACCCCGCGCTAAAATCGTTTTTGGCAGAATAAAAGCTAATGTAGTAGAAGGGCTCTCCGCTTGCCAGTTCGGTGCGTTTAATTTCCTCGTCGGTGTAGGTGTTTTTAACCACGGTCATTTGGCGGGCTTTTACTTCGGCCACGTCGTTATTCATCATGCGGTCAATACAGCTCTCCGTGGTGCAGTCAATGGTTTTAATATCCAGGCGTGCCTCCCCTTTCTGGGCCGATAGCACACTACGCGCAGGCGGGTTGGCAATGCGGGTCCACCCGGCGGGCATGTCAATACTTAAAGAGTCGTCTGTAGCGGTAAATAAATCGGCTGCACACGGCAGGGAAAGCAAAAGTACACAAACGGACGCAAAAAAATTCTTCATACTGGTATTATATTATAATTGAGCTGGTTTGGGGGAATTTTCCCATACGCGCGCGCACTCGCATTGTAGCGCCAGTCAAAAAATAGTAAAATATTTATGCGAGGTATTTTACATGATGAATCAATATGTGCAAGCCAAATTTTCTGCGGTGCGTGCTTTTTTGCGCAAAAACAAGTTGGACGGTCTGTTAGTAACCGACTATGTGGACCAATTTTATTTAGCCAATTTCTTTTTTTATCACGACGAAGCCATCTTTTTAATCACCCCCAAATCCTCTTACGCCCTTACCCGCGGCCTGTACGAAAAAACTTTCGGTAAAGCCGCCCCCTTTATGCAAGTGATAGGGGACGACGGGGACCGGGTGCAAAGTGTGATTGCGCTAACCAAAAAATTGGGTCTTAAAAAAGTAGGGTTTGACGCCGCCAAAGAGGGGTACGCTTCGGGCAAATTATTTGCCAAAAACGGTTTTGTAGAGGTGGAAAGCGTAATTACCTCCCTGCGCACCACCAAAGACGCCCAGGAACTCAAACACTTGCGCGCGGCCAACCGCCTGGCGTACCTAACGTACGAATATATCAAACCGCGTATTAAAACCGGTATGACCGAGGGCGAAGTGGCCGCGGAAATGGAACATTTTATGCGCAAAAACGGCGCCAAGTGTACCTCGTTTTTTACCATTGTAGCTTTTGGCGAAAATACCGCGGACCCGCATTATGAAACCGGCACACGTAAGCTCAAAAAAGAGGACGCTGTCCTGTTGGATTTTGGCTGTGTGGTCAACGGCTACTGCTCGGATATGACGCGCAGTTGGTGGCACGGCAGCAAGGCCCCGGCTGAATATACTAAAATTTGGAAAATTGTAGATAACGCCCGCAAACAAGGCATCCAAGCGGCCCGTATCGGCACCGCTTGCCAAAAGGTGGACGGCACATGCCGCCAACTGATTGCGGCGCAAGGCTATGGCGAATTTTTTACCCATGGTACCGGCCACGGGGTGGGGATAGAAATTCACGAAAACCCCTATAATAACCAAACCTCGTCGTACGTGCTTAAAGAGGGCAACATTGTAACCGTGGAGCCGGGCATTTATTTGCCGGGTAAATTTGGCGTGCGGTTGGAAGATACCGTCGCCATTACCCAAAACGGGGCCAAAATTTTAACCAGGAAATAAGATGAAAAACTTAGCCCAAACACGCATGCAAGATTTGCGCCGCACGTTAAAACAAGCCGGGTTGGACGGATACATTACCACCGCCCGCTTGGAGCAACGTTATTTGTCCGGCATTGATTTGTCGGACGGCGAGGCCGTGTTTGTCATTACCCCCAAGCAAGCTTACTGCGTGACTAAAAAACTGATTGTGTCCAAAATGGCCCCCGCCCAAAAATTTATGAAGACGGTGGACGTGCCGTTTGGGGGCATGGTGGACGGTGCGCTGGAGCTGATTGCGGATAAAAAACTAAAACGTGTTGCGTTTGACCCCGCCCAAGTAGGGTTTGAATCGGGGGAACTATTTGTAAAACATCACCTGGTGCGCACGTGCAGTTTAGTGGGCGAAATGCGCCGCCAAAAATATGCCGACGAATTAGCGTGCCTAAAAAAAGCCTGCGCCATAGCCAAAGCGGCTTTTAAAGAAGTGAAAGGGCAAATTAAAACCGGTATGACCGAAGAGCAAGTACGCATTTTAATGGCCCTGGCACTGACCAAGCGCGGGGCCGAGAGCATCCCTTTTAACATTGTGTGTTTTGGCGAAAACACCGCCGACGCACACCACACTCCCTCCAAAACGCGCAAACTTAAAAAGAACGAGCCCATCTTAATGGACTTTGGCTGTTTTTATGAGGGGTACACGTCGGACATGACGCGTAGTTGGTGGCATGGGGACAAAGAGCCCGCCGCCTACAAACAGATTTGGAACATCGTAGAAACCGCCCGCAAAGCCGGTGTAAAAGCCTTGCGTAGCGGGGTGAGCGCGGGGGCCGTGGATAAGGCCGCGCGCGACGTTATAGAACGGGCCGGATACGGAAAAGAATTTTTCCACACCACCGGCCACGGCATTGGCTTGCAGGAGCACGATATGCCTATCCTGCGTGCCGGTGCGCCGGACGAACTGGAAGAAAACTTTGTGGTAACCGTAGAACCCGGGATTTATTTTGCCGGGCGCTGGGGGATCCGCTTGGAAGATAGTTTTCTCGTCACAAAGACGGGTTCCAAAAAATTGACGTAGTAAAAAATCCGGGCGGTTTTCCGCCCCGTAAAAAGAGGTACATTATGTTAAGCACAACCGAATTTCGCGAAGGGCTGATTTTCCAGGATGAAAACGGCCAACTGGTGGAAATTATTGAATTTCAACACCACCGCAAATCGCAAGCCCGTGCCGTGGTGCGCGTAAAACTGCGCAACATCAACACCGGCGCTATGATTGAAACGGCCTACCGCCCCGAAGATAAATTTACCGAAGTGGAAGTAGAAAAACGCCCCTTCCAATACTTATACACCACCGGGGATATGGCTACGTTTATGAATAGCGATACGTACGACCAAATTGAAGTGCCCACTTCCAAACTGGGCGATTTAACCAAATACTTAAAAGATAATATGGACGCTACCGGCATTTACATTAACGACCAACTTTTTAATGTGGAACTGCCTATTAAAGTACCGCTCAAAATTGCCTCCACCGTGCCCGGTGTGAAAGGCGATACGGTAGCCAACACCACCAAAGAAGCCACGTTGGAAACCGGCGCTGTGATTAAAGTGCCGTTGTTTATTAACGAGGGAGACACCGTTTTGGTGGATACCCGCACCGGCAACTACGTGGAACGCGTAGCCGCCTAGTATGATGAAATTTGCAGGGTGGGCGTTTGTTTTTCTCCTTGTGTTTTCGTCCACCTTGCACGCTTTTGACGTAACCGTTACCGGGTCTTTTAAAATTTTGGATGTTACGCGCGTTGGGGGAAAAGTAATCCTCCCGCTAGAGCGTAACCAATACGCCAATATCCGCCTGCTAACTAGCCAAACCTACCGCGCGCTTAGCGCGTGTGCAGAGCCGTGTGTAGTGGCAGGGGACCCTCTCACACCCACCGTGGATACAGTGCGCCCGGCGCGCACGCGGGAGGGGATGTGGATAGCCGAGGTCAATTTTTTACCCGCGTGGCGCATGACGTTTTTAGTATTTAAAAAAGGGGAAAATTTAGACGTTAAATTCCCCGCGCATGTGGTATTTATAAACCCCGCTCTTCAAGAGCGCACGCGCGAACTGATTTTGCAAGCTGTTACACAGGAACTGAAATGAAGTGCACCCACGCCCCCACCGGTGTTGAACTGGCCACACACGTAGAACACGCCCGCCGTTTTGGCGCGCGTCTAAAAGGGCTGTTGGGCCGCGCAAGTTTGGCACCGCACCAGGCACTGTTGTTGGAGCCGTGCCCGCAAGTGCACACGTGGTTTATGCGCTTTAGTATAGACGTGGTATTTTTGGACCAGCAAAACCGCGTCGTGGCGGTGGCCGAAAATTTAGTTCCCTGGCGTATCAGTAAATTGTATCCGTCGGCCCGGCGCACGTTGGAACTGCCGTGTGGCACGCTTCAAGGGCGCGTAAAACCGGGCGACGAACTGATTTTTAATTAACTTTATAAGGAAACGAACATGAAAAAATTATTTACCTTCTTGTCTTTAGTGTTGTGTGCCTCGGTTTGTTTTGGCAACAACATTTGGGACGATTTCTCCAAAAACGTAACCGAACGCAACGTCCGCGCATTTACCAAAGATTTGGGCGGCCTGATTGGCTCGGGCACGTACACCACCGGGCGTGTACTGGGGTGGGGCGGTTTTCAAATTGGGCCCCGCGGCAGTATGATTTTTAAAATGAGTAAAGGCTCGGGCAGTACCGGGGCCGAAAAAAACCACACCGCCTTGGGGGACCGCGATAAAGTAGGCACCGTTTTTTATCCCTGGCTCCAGGCCGATATTGGCCTGCCGTTTCGCATTGACGGTTTTATCCGTGCCAGCAGCTACCAAGGCATGACGATTGCCGGGGGCGGGCTGCGCTGGGGGATTACCCAACCTAACGAAATGTTGGGCTCTTTGCAACCCATGTTGGTGGTAGCCGCCCATAGCGCCAGTGCGCGTGATTTTTCCGCCTCTCACTATAACGCCAGTTTAGTGCTTTCCATGAAGATTAAGTACTTTGTGCCCTACATTGGCGGAGGGGTGGACTATACCACCTTGCACATCAATTCTGTTGCCGCCACCGCTTTGGCCGGCGAAAAAGAATATGCCGCCACGGCCCGTGGTACGGTGGGGATGAACTTTAAGTTGCCGTCGTATTTGGATTTGAGTTTGGCGGCGAACTATGCGCACTATGGGTTAGGGGCGGAGGCTTCCTTATCCGTACGGTTTTAATATAATTTCTTCCTAATTGGGCGCAGTTCGTTGTTCTGGGCCTCCTTACGTACTTGCGGGGCTTGCGCCCCGTCCGCAAGACGTACGCTACGTCGGCCCACGCCTAGACCTGCACCCCATTCGTTTGAAATTATCCCTTTGCTGTTTCAGTTTTGTGATTCTCAACTTGCGGCTTTACCTAGCCTCAAATCTGACAAATCAGCCTACTGAAAATTTTACCCGGTGATGTTACGAACGGTATTTATTTTCCGCTCATCTTTGCGAACGTACATTAAATGTCATCCTGAACTTGATTCAGGATCTCCACCTTATTTCCCTCTCCCTCCGGGAGGGAGAGAACGAGTGCGCTAGCACCGCAGAGAGGGGGACCACTCCTTTACTCGCCGCTTTCCAATTTAGCGTTCAACCTATATTAGGCTCTGCTCTGTGATATTTTCCCTTTCCCTCTCAGTCGCCTTTAACCCCACCTCTCGCCTTACACTTCTTTTTTTGCCCGCGTTCCCTCTTAATCGCGTCTAACTCCAAACTCCATTTGGGGCCCCTCTTTCTATCTCGCGTCCCCCCCAATCACGTTTACCCCCTGGGGCCCCGCTCTTGATCCCGCGTTCTCTCTCAATCGCGTTTAACATTACTAACAAAGTACTTGACAAAACTAACAAAATATGCTACGCTATACCCATAGAAACAACCTTATGTTGAACTT
>CACWMG010000025.1 GCA_902761975.1 Candidatus Avelusimicrobium pecoris
ATACAATGCCACTTGTTCTGTCCCCCTTGTGGGGAAAGTACCGCGAAGCGGGGAAAGGGGGTTGTAAACAAGTACTTCCTCTTTGGAGAGGGTGGCACGCAGTGCCGGGTGAGGGGGTTATCCGTAAGCGTCATCCCCGATTTTGCCGTCCGCAGGACTCGGGAATCTCCTCCTTATTTTCAAACCACGGCTTTACCGCCCGCTCCGTCACCCCGCAGTGTCGGTATGCGGGGTATAGAGGGCGCACAGGCTTTACCCTTATAGAGCTTTTAGTCGTTGTGCTAATTATCGGCATTTTAGCGGCGGTTGCCGTACCGCAATATCAAAAAGCCGTGGAAAAAAGCCGCGCCACTGAAGCACTGGTCATTATCAAAGCGTTAGCAGAGGCGGAACAACTTTTCTACTTGGCTAACGGAGATTATTCATACGATCTAACACTGCTTGACTTAGATGTTCCTGGAGTTTCTACAACATTGGGCGTTGGGAAAGCCATTGAAACAAATTATTTTATTTGTAGAGCTTCTGCGCAAACTCCTTCCGCGTTATGGAAAGATGCTTTAGCCGTATGTGCAAGAAAAGGGCCAGATTCGGTTTACTCATTAGTACATACCAAAGACGGAAGTGATTACTGCGTTTATTATTCCGACTTTGGACAGCAAATTTGTAAATCTTTCGGAAAAGAAAAAACTCCCGAAGTAAGGGAAGACACTTATCGCATCTAATTTCCTTAAAATTGCTACAATATACCTATGTTCACGCGCGTGGGTGTATTCTACAATCAGCTTAAAACGCACGTGGCCCCGGTAGCACAGGCGGCCGCGGCTTTTTTGCGTGCCCAACACGTGGAGCCCACGCTACTTACCACCTTAGATCACTTGCCAAATTTGGACGTACTCATCAGCCTCGGGGGCGACGGCACTATGCTACGCTGTGCGCGTGCGTGTGCCCCTAAAAACATCCCCGTATTTGGCATTAACTGCGGCACCCTGGGCTTTTTAGCGGCGGCCGAAAAGGACGAACTGCAAAGTGCCTTGTCCGCTTTATTACAAGGAGCGTGTACGCCCCGCCACCGCCTCATGTTACAGGTAACCGTACGTCAAAACGGGCAAACCCAAACTTTTACCGCTTTGAACGATTGCGTCTTACACCCCGCCGGCATGCGTGCGTTTTTTATTACCTCCACCTTTAACGGGGTAGAAATGCCCCTGTACTTTGGCGACGGTGTAATCGTCTCCACCCCCACGGGCTCCACGGCTTACTCACTCGCCGCGGGCGGCCCGATTGTAGAGCCCAATGTGGACGTTTTTGTAGCCACCCCGGTATGCCCGCACTCCCTTAGTGCGCGCCCCATGGTGCTTAGTGCCAACGGGCAGCTACTCTTAAAACCTTCTTTTAAAAACGCCGAGGACCGCGCCGTCATTAGCTTTGACGGTCAAATCCACACGCCGTTAGGCCCCGGGGCGGAAATTACAATCACCCGCGCCCCTTTTACCGCCCAACTACTGATGTTACCCAAGCGCGGATTCTTTACTGTACTGCAAAAAAAACTAAGCTGGGGGAAAGACCATGCTTAGCCACTTGCGCGTCCAACACTTTGCTATTATTGACGATTTAACCCTACATTTTGCCCCCGGCCTAAACGTGTTCTCCGGTGAAACCGGGGCCGGCAAATCCATTGTCATAGAGGCCCTGGGCTTTGTATTGGGGGCCCGCGGGGATGTGAGTTTAATTAAAGACGGCGCGGACAAAATGAGCGTGCAAGCGCAGTTTATTTCATCCGTGTTGCCCGCCCCGGTGCGCCAACAATACGGTCTCACGGCCGACCAATTTACCTTGCGGCGCGAACTGGACCGCAAAGGCAAAAACAAAGCCTTTATAGAGGGCCGCCCGGTTACAGTGGCCGCCCTGGCGCAACTGGGCCAACAGCTTGTGGATTTCCACGGTCAGCACGACCACCAAAGCCTGCTCCACGCCCACGTACATTTGCAATTATTGGACCAATTTGCCCGGCACGAAAAACTCGTTTCGCAAGTTTCCGCCGCCTGGCAAACGGTGCAATCTATTCAAGCCAAACTAAACGCCGCGCGCTTATCCGCGCAGGAAAAAGAACGGCTTTTGGATATGAGCCAGTACCAACTGGACGAAATTGAACGCATTTCCCCCAAACCGGGCGAAGATGCTGATTTGGACGCCGCCCTACCCAAACTTAAACACGCGGGCAAACTGTTGGAACTGGCGGCCGAGGCGTACGAAGAACTCTACGCCGCCGACGCTTCCGCCACGTCGCGGGGGAGCAAGGCCGCCCGCGCGCTTAGTGCCATGGCGGACCTGGACGAAAATTTGGCCCCACTGGCCCAAAACGTGCAAAGCGCGCTCGTTACCTTAGAGGACGCCGCCACCACCCTAAGCGATTATAAAGACGGCCTGGACGTGGACGAAAACTCCCTGGATAAAATGTTAGAGCGGCACGAAAAAATCAAACGCTTAAAACTTAAATACGGCCCCGAAATTGCAGACATTTTAAAAACGGCCGAAAATTTACGCACCCAAATTGACAACTTAAAACACGCCGACGAGCGCGCGCAGGACTTGCAAACCGAACTGGACCACGCCCACAAAGAGCTCTTAAAGCTGGCCCAAACGTTGCACGACAAACGCCTCAAAGCGGCCGAAAAACTCTCCGCGCAAATTACCGCGCAAATTAAACCCTTGGGTTTTAACCAAGTTAAGTTTGGCGTAGCCGTGGATATGGACGAAGAAAACATTACCTCCACCGGCGCGGACAAGGTGGAATTTCTCTTTTCCCCCAACCCGGGCCAAGCGCTTAGGCCACTTAAAAACATTGCCTCCGGGGGCGAAATTTCCCGCGTGATGTTGGGCCTAAAAACCGTATTAGCCCCCACCGTTCCCGTTATGGTGTTTGACGAAGTAGATGCCGGCATTGGCGGGGAAACCGGGTGGCTCGTAGGCGAAAAATTACGCGCCTGCGCGCAAGGCCGGCAAGTCTTATGCGTTACGCACCTGGCGCAAGTGGCGGCGCAAGCCAACCAAAATTTCTACGTGTCCAAAAGTGCGGATAAACAAACCACCCACGTATCCATTACCCCGCTATCCGGCGATAAACTGACGGCCGAAATTGCCCGTATGCTGGGCGGTGGGGACAAAAAATCCGCCGCTTACTCCCACGCAAAAGAGCTCCTCTCCCACGCCCAATAAACCACTTCTCTGTCGTCATTGCGAGGAGCCACTCACCTGTCATTTCCGAGAGCTTTTGTCGGGAATCTGTCGTTGTCGTCATTGCGAGGAGCCACGCGACGAAGCAATCTTGCCGTTATAGGTCAGGTGTAAGCCTGACATCCATTAAATGTCATCCCCGCGTGTTAATAAAGTGTCATCCTGAACTTGATTCAGGATCTCCACCTTATCCCCCTCTCCCCTGGAGGTGCTAAGCATACAATGCCACTTGTTCTGTCCCCCTTGTGGGGAAAGTACCGC
Organism: Candidatus Avelusimicrobium pecoris; assembly: GCA_902761975.1. Classification (GTDB taxonomy): domain Bacteria; phylum Elusimicrobiota; class Elusimicrobia; order Elusimicrobiales; family Elusimicrobiaceae; genus Avelusimicrobium; species Avelusimicrobium pecoris. The sequence continues at coordinate 3,496 of CACWMG010000025.1, forward strand.
GAAGCGGGGAAAGGGGGTTGTAAACAAGTACTTCCTCGTGCCGGGTGAGGGGGTATAAATAAGCGTCATTTTCAAACGCCTCTATCGGCCCTTATTCTTACTCCATTGTCTTGTGTTGTCCCCCCCTAATTTTGCTACAATAAAAGTATCACTAAATTATAGTAAGGAGAAAACTATGTCTAACTGCTGTAAAGGCAAATGCTGGTGCAAATTTCTGCCGCACAACTGGCTGTGCTTAAAAGGCCTGTCTGTGCTGTTTGTAATTGGGTTTTACGCCGCGCTCATTTTTGCGGTGTATATGGCTATTCAAATTGGCAAACACCCCATGATTACCGGTAGCGAAATGTGGGTCGCGCTTAGCTTTTATGTAGGTCAATCGTTAGCGGCCGCTATTTTCTGCTTAACGGTTTCCAAAATCTTAAAGGCGCTGGCCAAAATCAAACACGCCGTAGCTCCGTGCTGCTGCCACGCCGAAGAAGAAGCCAACCAAGAAGCCAAATAATCTTACGCGGTGCGCCCCGTGCGCACCGCTTTTTTTGCAACGGACAAGAGGGTTTATGAAAAAATTTTTAGTTGTACTATGTTTATTGGCCGCACTCCCGCTGTGCGCCGAAACGATTAAAATGAAAGACGGCAACCTTATTACCGGCTCTATTATGGAGCAAACCGAATATGTGCTCAAATTAAATACGTCTTACGGCGTTATTACCCTCAACCAACGGGAAATTGAACAAATCCTGCCCGATAAGCACCGCGTCATTTTAAAAGGCGGCTCGCAACTTATCGGTCAAATTGTGGATTTGGACGAATTTAACTTAAAACTCAAAACCGACGACGGAGCCACTGTCAATATTGATATGCCGCAAATCGTGTCCGTGGAAACGTACGATTACGACCGCGGGCAAAACGCGCAAAAAGAATATGTAGAAAAAGCGCAAGAAAAACAAGCCGCGCAAGAAGCCCGTCAAGCGGCCGTAGTGGCCGGTACAGCCGCGGCCGGGGTAGAAGCCGCGGGCGGACTCACATTTGATAGCGACATTGACCAAGTCTTTGACACGCAAAAAGCCACCGTCGTCAACGGGCAAGTCGTCACCCCAAGTGCCGCCGCGCAACCTCTTCAAGCGGCCCAACCCGCGCGCCCCATGAGTGACGAAGAAGCGTTCCTTAAAGGCGTCAAAACCGGGGCAGTCAGCCAGCAAGAATATGCCGCGGCCGCCAAGGAAGAACTTTCCGCCCAAAAAACCAAAAAAGAGCCCAAAGCCGAAAAGAAAGCCCCCAAACTGCATAACGAGGCCGACTACAACAAATACTTTGCCGTCCAAGTAGGGGCCATGCCCCTGGGCTTAAAGCTGGACAACTCCAAGCGTGCCGGCTTTGAGGGCGACAGCCCCTACAACGTAGGCGGCACCAGCGTAGCGATCTCCGGCAAATTTCTCTGGCGCATCAAAGGCAGTCGTTTTTGGATCGGGCCCGAAGTGGGCGTTGCCAACATTGGCAACAAATCATTTGACGATAAAGACCCCGAAGTCGTCGCCCACCCCGACAGCTACCCCGACCCTAAAGTCAAAACCAGCGGTCAAATTTTACGGGGCGGTGCCACCGCACATTTTTACCTAAATCCCAAAAGCCGTTTTGCTTTTTACCTCACCGGCAGTGCCATGTATGAAATTTTGCACCTCAACTACCGTGGCGAAATGCAAAGTGAACGCATCTCCTCCAACGGTTTTGCCGGCGCGGCGGGGTTGGGTGTAGAAACCTGGATTGACGACTTAATGATTGGCTTGGAAGTGCGCGAAGTATTTGCCCAACGCCAAAACGAACTCAAAAAATCTTCCGGTGCCAACACGCTGATTCAAGCGCAACTTAGCTGGAAATTCTAATGCATATTTTACTTTTGCCCGGTGCGTTTAAAGGCACGTTAAGTGCCGTGCGTGCCGGGCAAATTTTAACGCGCGTTTTATCCCCCCGCCACACCGTGCGCACGTTTCCTATTGCCGACGGTGGGGACGGATTCATAGACACTTTTTTAGCCCTGGATCCCCGCGCCACGCTCATTAAAACGCGTGCCAAAAATGCTTTTTTAAAAACGCGCACCACTTCTTTTTTAATGCTTAGCGACGGCAAAACTGCCGTCTTAGAAACAGCTCGCATTTGCGGCCTGGGCCGTGCCAAAAAATCAGAGTTGGACCCTTTGAACGCCAGTTCCTTTGGCGTGGGGCAAGTCATCCTGCAAGCTATCCAACACGGGGCCCAAAAAATCTACATTGGCCTGGGTGGCGTAGCGTGTAACGACGGCGGTGCCGGCCTGGCTGTTGCGTGCGGGGCCACCCTGTTGGATACACACGCACGCCCCGTTCCGCTGGGTGCCCAAGCGTTACTCCACGCCGCGCGACTGGACGCATCCGCGCTTCAAAAAAATATAAGAGGTGTGCAAATAATGGGCGTAGCGGATGTCACGAGTCCCCTGTTAGGTGCGCGCGGCTCCGCGCGCGTATTTGGCCCGCAAAAAGGCGCCACTGCCGCTGATGTACAAATTTTGGAAAAGAGCTTACGCCGTTGGGCACGTCTTATTCAAAACGCCACCGGGCTTGACGTAACCCAAATCCCCTCCGCCGGGGCGGCAGGCGCGATTGCGTCCGGCCTGGCCGGCTGTTTCAACGCACGTCTGTTATTAGGGGCCGATTTTTTAATGCAAAAAGCCGCGCTGGAAAAACAATTTAAATGGGCCGATTTAGTAATTACCAGTGAAGGGAAATTAGATAATCAAACTTTCTTTGGTAAAGCGCCGCTAGCCGTGTTAAAACTGGCGCAAAAACATCACAAAAAAGCGCTGTTTATTTGTGGGCTTGCCGATTGGAAAACACTTGCCAAACACCCCTTAAAAAATGTGTGCGTGGCCCAACTTACAGACTTTGCCCCGTCGGTAGAACTCGCCCAACGCAAAGCCGCTTTTTACCTGGCCCGCCTGGCCCAAACAATTTAAAACAGCAAAATGGTCAAAAAAATACCCCCGCTTACGCGGGGGCAAAACCTAGTCTAAACTAGACTATTCACTGCAAGATGCACTCCATTCGGCCGTGTTAGCAATTGTCTTACAGTAGTCTGTATCTACATCGTCAGCATTGGCACACGTACGGCAGATGTTTCCGTTAGATTGCAATGTGTACGATAACGTATACTTGCCAGCACGCGTAGCTGTAGCTGTATCACCGCTTAACCCGAGCGAGAAGTTAGGGGTTCCATAGGTAGTCGTATTCCCCGATGTCACGGTAGGCATTTCAATGTCTAGGTCAGCCAAAGTTGGCGTACCAGTGTTGCCCAACTTATAAATGCGAAGACCAGTCATAATGTCTCCCAACAGCGTGACCGCTTCCGCAGAGCGGGATTTTTCTACAGCTTTGGTATATTGGGGCAGGGCTACTGCGGCCAAAATACCGATAATGAGCACTACTACGAGTAACTCAATTAACGTGAAACCTACGTTATTTACTTTGTTCATGTATTACCTCCAATTTTCACTCCCTTTGCATTACAAAGGAAGGGCGGGCCGTTTTTGTCTCACTTGTAGGAAATTTAGGAGAATTACTCCGGCCCGCATTACCAGGATAACAAAAAAAAAAAACAAGTCAAGCAATATTTTTTCTCGACGAGAAAACGACTTTTTCACTTAACATAACATAATTTTACCCTTTTTTCTGCCCCTATTTTTTCCCCCTCGCCCTAGTCGTTATAGGTCAGGTGTAAGCCTGACATCAAATTAGCTGTCATCCTCGCGTATTTTATTAGCGTCATCCCCGATTTTGCCGTCTGCAGGACTCGTGGCTCTCCACCTTATTCCCCCTCCCCCCCTGGAGGGGGAGGGTGGCACGTAGTGCCGGGTGAGGGGGAAATCGCGCTCCTCCCATGGTCGTCATTGCGGGTGCACGCGAAGCAATCTTGTCGTTTTATTTTTCCCCGTACAACATAAAAAACCCGCCTGCTACTTTGCAGACGGGTCGTTACTAAACCAAGCAAATTTTACAGCTTATACACTACCCGCAACAGGACCGACATAAAATTGGCCCGCGGATATACCGTTACATGGTCGCCGTTATCGCGCGTGGCAGAATCGTGGAAACGGTTAGCATTGTAGCGTCCTTCCAACGCTAGCACAAACCGATCACTGATCTCCCGCTCCACCCCTAAGCCCACGTAATAGGCAAAGCCGGTGTAATTAAAATGTTTTTTGCTATCCCCCAGTGGGCTAAAATCCATGGAAAAATCCGTCTTAGCTAACCCCATCCCCAACGGAACATATAATTTATAGGTGCTTTGCGGGGTTAAAAACACATGTCCCACTGCCATTAAGTTACGCATGCGCGTGCGGGTATTTAACTGCCAACCGCTCGCCAAATCTTTAGCAAAATACTGGTCCGCTACCGACAGCCCCACCCCCACACGTTCGTTTAAAAAATAAAGTGCTTGCAGTTCGGCCCCCATACCGTGCTTACCTAATTTTGCGTCGTGCGCGATAGAGGCATTTTGGTCATCCACGTTCATTTCGCCAAAATCCGTTCCTAACGCCAGCGGGGAATAAACCGCCGCCAGTCCAAGCGTCATATCGCCTTTTTCATACGCCTGCGCCCCTAGGGTGCAAGCCAACAAACATACCATAAATAGCCATTTTTTCATAATTTTTCCTCTTGTAGGTATATTTTAGCAGATTTAGTAGAATATAGGTATGGAACTTTTCAGCCAACTTTTAGACATTTTTTTACATTTAGACGTGTACCTAAACGCCTGGGCCGCCAGTGCGGGCGCGTGGCTCTACGTCGGCATTTTTATCGTCATCTTTTGTGAAACCGGCCTGGTAGTTACCCCGTTTTTGCCGGGTGACTCGCTACTTTTTGCGTGCGGTGCCTTAGCCGCCCGTGCGGGTAGCGGCATCAATTTATGGGTGCTGATTCCCGTTGCGTTTTTAGCGGCCGCGCTAGGGGATGCGTGCAATTATGAAATAGGCAAATGGCTGGGCCCCAAGGTCTTCTCGCAAGAGCACAACCGTTTTTTAAACAAAAATCACTTATTAAAAGCGCACGCTTTTTATGAAAAATACGGCGGTAAAACAATTATTTTAGCGCGTTTTATTCCCATTATCCGCACCTTTGCCCCGTTCGTAGCCGGCATTGGCAAAATGACGTATTTGCGTTTTGCCGGTTACAACCTAATTGGGGCGGCGTTGTGGGTGCTTTTGTTTATTGTAGGCGGCTATTACTTTGCCGATTTACCCATCGTCAAAACCCGCTTTCACTACGTCATCCTGGCTATTATTGTAATTTCCGTCTTACCCGCCGTCATAGAGTACTGGCGCGAACGGCGCAAAAGCCGCTAACGGGGATGTTGGCGCAATTCTAAGGAATGAGCCGCGCGCTCCGGGACCGGTTGGGGTGCTAACGCCGTGGGCCGTTGGGCACGTTCCGGCAGTTCTACGGGCAACACGCCTTGGGCTTGTTCATTACCCACAATAATATCCGCCGCCGTCTGCAAGGCAAAGCTGTTTAGCCCATACGTAGCCAGCACGGTCCCCATGCGCGGATAGTACGGGATATCGTACGGATTCATCACCGACAAGAGCACCAAATTTGGGTTCTTATCCAGCATTTTTTCAATGGTATGCTTTTGATTTAAGTTGAGTTTATCGGCCCACTGCAAACTAGCCACCACTACTAAATCAGCCCCCTCGGCACATTTTAAGGCGCGCGTAACGTCTTTTTCCTTGGGCGAGAGCGAAGCATTATACGCACGTACCTTGTAATTACGTGCCAAAAAAGGCTTACTAATGTGCGCTAATTGGTCGGCAAAGCGCGGCGGTGCAAAAAACACCGCACACACCGTTGGGCGTTCTTTATCCGGGGAAAAGGGAATTAGGCCGTTTCTATCGCGCACCAAGGTTACAGCTTCTTTGCTAATATCCGCTAGTGCTTGCTTGTACGCGCGTTCAATGGGCATAGGGGGTTGGCGTACAAAGCCCTCATCTAAAAGGCCCAGTTCTTTTTTTATTTTCAAAATACGCCCCGCCGCATTTTCCACCCGCGACGCCAATTTTTGCGCGTTCACTTGCGCGTTAATTTGCTCAAACAGCGTAAGAGGTTTAATGTAACGCCCCAGCAAAATCATATCCGCCCCCGCCGCTAACGAACGCGTAGCACACCCCGCAATCGTACAAAACTGGGTAGCACCTTTCATGTCTAAGCTATCGGTTACTATTAACCCCTCAAAGCCCATTTCTTGACGTAAAACCCCCTGTAAAATCGGTTTTGAAAAAGAGGCCACCTGCTCTTTATCCAGCGCCGGGTAAAGCACATGCCCCGTCATCACGCCCGGCACCCCTTGTTTAATAGCTTGTGCAAACGGAGCCAGGTGCACGCGTTTTAGCTCTGCCTTGGACGCATTTACCACCGGCACCGCATAGTGCGAATCCAAAGACGTATCCCCATGCCCCGGGAAATGTTTTACAATAGGGACAATCCCTGCCGCCTTAAATCCGTTCATAAGGGCTAAGCCCATTTTGGTAACCGTGGCCGGGTCCGAACCGAAACTGCGCACGCCGATAATGGGGTTGCGCGGATTGCTATTTACATCTAAGACCGGGGAAAAATTGATATGCACGCCCACACTGCGCAGTTGTTGCCCGGCTAAATAGGCCAGGGTAGCGGCTTTTTCCTCGTCCTGGCTGGCGGCTAAAAGCATATTGGTAGGCAAGTAGTCAAAGCCCAAGGTAATCGGCGTATAGACGGTTCCCCCCTCATAATCAATTGCCACCAAGAGCGGAATTTTATGGGGCGATTTAGCCGCCCAACTTTGTAATTTTTCGGTAAGCCGCCGTGTTTCTTTGAGGGAATAATTCCCCCACTGGATAAGAACTCCCCCCAGCTTGCCTTGCTCAATAGCCGGGCGCACCAGTTCCGCGCTGTCAATATCCACAAACGCCACCAAGGTTTGGCCCAGTTTTTCTTCGGGGGTTAAATCGGCCAGTTGCACACTTCCCCACACCGGGAGCGTTAGTGAACCCAGTAAAGCTACTAAAAATCTTTTCATGCATTTACCTCTATAAAGGCAATTTCGGACGGAGCCAAAAACCGTAGCGGAATCCCCCAGTAAAATACGCCGGAGGTAATGTAAAATTTCATCCCTTCCACGTCAAAAAGTCCGTACACGCGCGGGAATTGCAATTTAACAAAATAATTAAACGTCCATAACTGCCCATTATGCGTGTGACCGCTGAGCATTAAATCCGCCCCATGCTTGGCAGCCACCTCAGCTAGAGAGGGAGTATGGCTCAGCAAAATAGTGGGTTTATTTTTGTCCAAACTGTCTAACAAGCTAGCCACTTGCCCAGCCGTCACGCCGGCCGTTTTAATGTCTTTTAGCCCCGCTACCTGCACGCCGTTAGGGAGCGTAGTGGCGGTATTTTCCAGAAGCACAATATCGGCCTCTTTAAAAAATTCTTTGCTATCTCCGTACCCGACGTAATACTCGTGGTTACCCAGTACACCGTAGGAGCCTAACGGCGTTTTAGTTTGTTTGAGGCGGGCGGCATATTGCTCCCGGTGCGGGCCATATTCAAAAATATCCCCCAGCACTAAAAGCCCGTCGGGGTTTTCGGCCTCAATACGGCGCATCACGTCGTCAAAACGCGGATAAGATACCCCCATGCCCAGGTGCGTGTCAGAGAGGAGGGCCAGTTTCATAGTGGGGGCCCCGGGGATTTGCACGGAGATATGCTTTATTTTAGGGGCACTAAACCCGCCCCACAATGCCATTACAAACACGGTTAGCAAAGCTATAATACTAGCATAATTCAACCCAAAAGTTTTCACGTGAAAACTTTTTAACAATACTAACATTATAAAATAGCCAATGCTTAGCCAAAATGCCAAAAACACCAGGCCAAAATAAATATAGGCAAAATAATAAAGTGCGCTCCAAAACCAACCGTTTTGGTGCGTACGCGTAAGAGAAAAACCGGCCAGCATAATAAGCGTACACAGCACGGACACCAAAAGCAACCACTTGTTACTCACTTGCGGAAAACACCTGGAAAGCCACGCTATGGTAGGCAGTTGCATTAAAAAAGCAACTAAACTAAAAACGATATAAAAAACACCCATAGCTATATTGTAAAAAATTTACACTACGGGTGCAAAAAAGCCAACCGCGCGTTATTCTTCTGGGTCTTTAGAAAATAGACCAAAAAGGCCTTTGAACCCTTTTTTGACTTGGCGGGACACCACGTTGTTAGTAACCGACTGCGTAACCAGGGAAGTAACACTGCCTAACAGTCGCATATCGCCTTGCGGGTCCTCCACCGTGCCGCCAATATGCAAGTGTAGCGGAAGAACCCCGTCCACCTCGTGCCGGCCGGGGGCGGCGTGCACGTCCATATCCAAGGCGCCCGAGTTAAAATCGGCGGTGCCGTCTAGCCGAAAAGACATAGTGGGCGACACAAAAGTCCCCTCTTTAATGGTAGCCAAACCGCGCACAAAATTGACCTCTGTATCAAATTTATCATAGGTCATTTCGCCGGAAACTTCTTTTTTCTCCACAGGGACGACCACTTCCATAGGTTCGCCGTCCGGCCCTAAAATGGTTTGCGTTTTGACTTCTTTTTCCGTACTGACAACCGAAGCAACCTCGCCCCCTAAGCTACTCAGCACGCCCACTACGTTAAGGGAATTAAATACTTTGCCCGTTACATTTAACGATAAAAATAACACCTTAGTCAGCGCGTTGGCGTCTGTAAGTTTATAAATATCTTGAATCGTTCCCTCCCCCGTGGTAAGGCGTAAGACGCCGTGGGCTTGGTCTAGCTTCGGGGTAATGCCTTCCATTTGGGAAGTAAATAACACCTCTTTCCCCACAAAATAGGGAACGTCCAAATGGTCCAGTTGCACGTGGGCCGTCAAATCCACGGGGGGCAACGGCCAAGGTTTTTGCGGCGTAGCAGGGGCCGCCTCTGCCGACGCGGACACGGTGGTTTTTTGCAAGGCAGGCCAAACAATTTCCTTGGCATATATATCTACCTGGGAAGTAATTTTTTGCGGGGTCTGGGTGGCTTGCAAACTTAGTTTAAAGGGATCCGCATTTAATTTGCCGTCCACCTTAATATCGGCTTGGCCGTTTTGAAAGTCCATACTTTCCGTAATATCAATTTGGCCGTTCACATTGGCTACACGCCCGGCGTGCGGAATAAGTGCGCCGATTTCGTCAAACGTAACTTGGGCGCGGGCTTCCTGCGGGTTGGAGGACACCTCCCCATGCACGGTGCCTACCAAGCGGTACGGCTCGGCCAAGCTGGTAAGCCAACGGCCAATTTCGCCCAGGACTAAATTTACTTGGGCCGATAACTGGTGCACCAGCTGTTTAGCATAATTGACCGTTCCGTCCACTTGCATATCCGCCCCGGGAACTTGCAAGGTAGTATTTTTAAGGGTCAAAATTTGCTTGTCTAAATCCACCGCAAACTGCGCGGAAAGATCGGCACGGGGCAAATCAAATGCAATTTTGTTCGCCACTTCGCTCGGTAACAACTTAGACGACAAATTGCGCACCACTACTTTAACGTCCCCTTGCGGGTTGTTGAAATGACGCACGTTGCCGTTTAACGTAACGGTGGATTTTTGATAGTACGCTTTGAGCGCCTCAATGTGTGCATAGGTGTTGGGCCAATCTAAATTGGCCAGTTTTACGCGCGCCTTTAACGTAACTGGTATCGTGCCTTCAAAACCAAATTCCCGGTGTTGAAAATTAGCCATTAGCCGAAGCGAAAACTCGTCCTTTAAGCTAAAGTTTTTGACGTTGACGGTAAGCCCGCTAATATCCAACGTGCGCGGGGTTTGTTCATCCTCGTAGCGAAGGTGCAAATTTTCCAAGCGTACCCGGTTGGCTGTGATTTCAAAAAAGGGAACGGAAGAAGTCTTTTCTTCCGCCGGTGCAGACGTAAGCTGTGGGGTGGTAAAATCGGCCCAACTGGTAGTACCGTCCTTATATACTTTTACAAAAGCGTCCACGTTAGAAAGGGTAAGGCGCTTTATTTTAATGTGCGCGTGTAACAAATGCCATAGCGACCAACGAAGCCGCAAACGGCCCGCGTGTACAAATGTGCCGTTTTCAAACCCGCCCGCTTGCGCAATTTGAATATCGCGCACGGAAATACCGCTTAAATTAGCCGCCAACGGACCGATAATGACGCGACGGCCCAGCGCATCTTGCAGTACTTTTTCCACCCGATCGTTAAACCACTGTGTACGGGCCACCAAATGCACCCCTAAGTCCGCCAGGATGAGAAGTAAAACAAAAATTACAGCTATTTTAACAAGAAGCTTAGTCCACTTTTTCATGCGTCCTCCGGCTGTATTCACACCCGCAATACGTTTGCTGGTAGAGGTTAAATTCTTGGATGAGCGCGCGGCGCAGTTCGCTTAGCCCCCCTTTGCGCCAAGAATTGGGCCAGTACGGGGTGCCTTCCTCGCGCCAGGCTTGGTGGGCGGCGCGGTGCACTTGCTCAATATCTTTATAGCGCGACGTACCCAACACAGAGGCAAAAAAATCAAAGTGATGCTTGCGTGCGTAGGCGGCCGCCTGTTTAAGGCGCATATAAAAACACACACTGCACCGTTTGCCGCGCTCCGGCTCGTGCTCCAGGCCGCGCACCTGCGCTTGCCAGGCGGCGTGATCGTAAGGGAGTTCGGCAAAGGCAACCCCTAATTTTTGGCACAGGCGTTGTTGTTCGTCCCGCCGTTTTTCATATTCACGTTGCGGGAAGATATTGGGGTTATAAAACAGCACCGTTACTTGCGTACCGCTATCTGCTAAATGTTTAAGGGCCGCACAAGAACAAGGCGCACAACACGAAAGTACCAATAGTTTCATATATATAGTGTACTAAATAAATTTTTCACAGGCCTTGCAAAAAATTGATTACTTTGCTAAACTAAATAGCATAGTGTGAGGGTAAAAAAATACCTTTCACTTTATTTTTTTGTATAAGAGGTTGTTATGGCTGTAAAAAAAGATAATAAAGAGATGCTCACCGCGGCAGAAATTAAAGAAATAAAAAAACATTTGTTAGAACTAAAAGAAGATGCCAGCAAACGGTTGCAAAATACCAAACAAATGGATATGCCGGAAGCAGAAGTGGGCGACCCGATTGACGACGCAAGCAAAAGCTTGGATAAAGAAATTTTGTTTGAACTTTCCAGCAATGCCCATAGCACCATTGAACAAATTGAAGCAGCGCTGCGCAAAATTGACAAAGGGATTTACGGTACGTGTGAATATTGCCGCAAACCCATTGGCAAAAAACGTATGAAAGCACTACCTTTTGCGCGCTATTGCATTAACTGCCAACATACCAACGAACACCACCGCGGGTAAAAACGCGCGGATTTTTTAAAACCCCTGCTACGGCGGGGGTTTTTTTATAGAGCCAGTGCTACTGAAAAAACAAAACCGGGAATTAGAGAAGTAGTTTGAAGCGTAATTTGCGGGGCCCCCAGGGCGTTGTAAATTTCCTGCGCATGGCCCAAAAATTGCGGGGCGTTATGCACAATTCGTACGTCGTAACTATTTACGGTAAGCCCGCTGCCCAGCAGTTTTACAACGGCCTCTTTTTGCGTCCACAACGTGGTTAAAAATTCATCATCTTCACGCGTGCGTTCCGTTGGGTGGAAAAAATCGTTTTTCCAGGCACTGATGCGTGGGGTAATTTTTTCTAAATCAATGCCTATATATTTGGCGTGCGGGGCAATCGCCGCCACGGCATAGCCGTTACTGTGCGTAATACTAAAGGCAATAGACAGGGGCCGGCCGTCCAGCGTAAGCGTGGGTTTGCCCACCCCGCCGGGCGTAAGGAGCGTAAAGGACGCAAAGTCGTACCCCAGATGTGTGCCAAGCAGTTGCTTTAATGCAAACCGGCCCCCGAGCCATTCGGTTTGACGCTTTTGGAGTTTGAGCGTTTGATAGAACGCCAATTCCGCCGCGTTTAAAACCGTTTGAGCCGGGGGCAGGTTTTGTAAATCAACTACCTTTGTTTGCAACATTATTGCCCAATGGCTTGGTAGCCATGGATTTCCACCCACACGTTGCCTTGTGCGTCAAAGACGTAAGCGTCGTGCAAGGTTTTACCGTCGGCCGTAGTGCCTTTGTTCACACCGTATAGGTACAAGCGGGCGGGCGGCAACTGGTTATTGAGCACGGCCACTTCGCTAATACCGTCGGGCAAGGTCATCTTGTGCGCTACCGACATATCCTGAAAACCACAGCATTGGAAGGCGGCTTCAATCAGCATCGGGTTAGCGAGTAAGGTGCGCGGGGCGTCGGTCCATTGTGGGCGGGGCGTGGTGTTGTAAATAGCTAAGGATTCCTGCTCATTTACGCGCACAATGCCGCCTAATACTTGGAAAGACGGACCGTGGAAATACTTTTGGTAAATTTCCGCCGGCGTTACCTGTAGCGGGCTTTCTAAACCCGTCATGGCCTGCGCTTTTACTTGGTCCCATGTAGAGGTAAATTCGGCTAACGTGCGGGCCGTAAAGTGGCGGCGGGTATTCCCCATTTTTACGCCTTTACTGTTAATAAAATCCGACTCAATTTCCATAGACACGTCGTTGCCTTGCGCTTTGCCTATCACACGCACTGCTTGCGGGCGGTTGCGCAACAATTTAATAGGCAAGTAGAAGTGTACATCTTTAAGTGCCTTGGTTACTTGGCCCGTGAGTGCGGTGGACGTTTCAAAGAACGTTTCAATCCCCATTACACCGGGCACGTACGGGGTGCCTTCAATGGCGTGATCGGCCAGGTACGGGTCAGAAGATAAATTAAATTCTTTTTCTACGTGAATTTCCGAACCGGAGACCAACGATTTTACTTCCCCCAAAAAATGCGTGGCTTTGGAAGCGTCCGGCCCTTTGGTGGCGGCGGACGGCGTGGCCGGGGCCGGTTTAGCGGCCGGCGTTAGCGGAGCCGGGTTTTGCGGGGGATTGTTGCCGTTATCATCCCCGGAGGCGAAATCGGCCGCGGAGCCGATTTCGTCCCAATCAAATTTGAGCTGATGGTCCCAATCCAAACGGCCTAAGGAACCCGTGAGCACAATTTCCGGCACTTGACCATATACAATTTCATCTAAGAAAATTTGCATACCGTCTTCGGGGTCCACAAAGTCCACCCCGTTGGAGCGCAGGAACGTTTCCACCCCGGCGCGTACCCCCATGCCCACGTTTTTGTAAGCACTCATGGCAATACTTACGGCGCGGTAGCCTTGGTTGGTGAGCGAGAACGCCGTTTTGGCGAGGTAATCGTTGGCGCTGGCGTAATCGCTTTGCCCTAAGTTACCGAACTTGCCGGCAATAGACGAGGCAAAAGCGAAGAAGCCGTCATCACGCACAATATTGTTAGCCAGGAACGTGCCAAAGCTGGTGGCTTTTACGTCAAAGATACGGTAATATTCCGCCGGGTCTTTATCGTAAATAAGTTTGGAGCGTTCCAATCCGGCAAAGTGGATAAGCCCGTCCACGCGGCCGTTTTTGGCTTTAATCTTGGTGCAGACTTCTTTCATCATGGCGGCGTTCATTACGTCGCAATGGTAATATTCCACTTCACTGCCCAGCTCGCGCAGTTTTTGCAAGTTGTTATAGAGCGTAATGGAATCTTTCACGCGGCCAAAAGCACGTTCCAAAAGGACCGGCGTAGCTTTTTGCGTGGGGTCGGCTTTGAGGTCTTCCCAGATTTGTTTCTTTAGAGCGGCCAGTTCGGCTTCGTTCATAGAAGCCCACAGCGGCGTTTTTTCTTGGATTTCAATAATATCCAAGACGATAATTTTGCTGTGGTACTGGGCGGCAATTTTTTGGCTGAGCATGGCCCCAATGCCGCGGCCCGAACCCGTGAAAATAATGGTTTTACCGGCGAGGTCAAAATGTTTGACGCGGCGGTCCAACCGGGTGGGCAAGCCCAAAATAGTGGAGCGGACCCCGTCACGGGTACCGATCATCAGGCGCATATCGCCATGGAGTACTTCGTCCATGGTTTTTTGGGCCATTTCGTCGGGCGTGGCGGTGGGTTCAAAGTCCATAAGTTTAGAGATAGCCCCCGTGCGTTCGTACACGTCTTTGCGGTAGCAGGTGGTACCCCCGGTCAACGCACCGACAATGGGGTTAAATTCATCCTTGGTGAAATACCCAAAGTTACCGTCAATTTTAGTGTTCACGGCAAAGAACGTGTCGCTATCTTCCCGGTTAGCCAGCCCTTTTTCAAATACGCGCAAGGCAATAAACAGAGGCATGACGGTTTTGGTCAGCTCGTTATGCGGGCTTAGTTTTTTGTCAAACTTTTTAACCGTAGCACCCAAGAGATAGACGATACCTTGGATGTTGGGGTCTTCGGCGGCGTAGGCTTTTAAAGCGGCCTCGGTTTCTTCGTACGATTCCCAATTCATAATGGTAGTGTTTTTGCTACGCGTTTTGAGCGTGGTGAACACGTGGTACGGCACGCCTAGTTCTTTACATTCTTCTTGATAGGCTTTGATGAGTTGAGAGTTGTCGGCAAAGATCAACACCGTGCGGTCTTTGGATAAGCGGCGGTTTTCGCG
>CACWMG010000026.1:0-1059 GCA_902761975.1 Candidatus Avelusimicrobium pecoris
TGTCCCCAAAAGTTGTGTATCGTTTTGGTGATAATATTTATTTAAATATTACCAACCGTTGCCCCAATTTGTGCGTATTTTGTATTAAAACCAAATGGAAAATGGATTTTCACGGTAATAACTTAAATTTGGCAGGAGACGAACCTACCGCCACCGAAGTGCTTAGCGTTTTGGAAGCCGAAATGCACAAAGCCCCTTTTAAAGAAATTGTATTTTGCGGTTATGGCGAACCTACCATGCGCCTGGATGTGCTACTCTATGTGGCGCAAACCCTCAAGGGGTGGCAAGCGCAGGCCAAATTCCCGCCGTTTAAAATCCGCCTAAATACCAATGGACTGGGCAACCGTATTAATCATAAAGACATTGTGCCGCTGTTACGTCGGTTTATAGATGTGGTCAACGTCAGTGTGAACGCAGAAAATGCGGATAAGTGGCGCCAATTGGTCCGCCCGGAGAAGCAATACCAGGATGCTTACCCGGATGTGCTGGAGTTCTTGCACGCGTGTGTAGAAGCGCATTTTGACGAAGTGATTTTAAGCTGTGTAGATCATGTAGGCGCCGATACGGCGGCCTTGCAGCAATTAGCCCGGCAGGTAGGGGCTACTTTGTATGTGCGGAGCTTTTTAGATGAAAACAACTAAGCACACGGGGGCGTTATTTTCGGTGTTTTTACTGCTATTTATTGGGGCGGTATTGTGGTTGTTTGCAGTGGCAGAAGATTATTATAATTACACGGTGAAAACCATTGAAGGGGCCGCCCATGTGGTGCCGCTAGATAAAGAAAGTATGCGCGAGCGGTTACAACCCACAGAAGTAGCATACGATACTGAAGTAAAATACCGCAAGTTTTTTTTGACCACCCCGCAGGCAACCCAAGTGGAACTGCAAGGGGATTTTAACCGTTGGGGCAAGGACCCTATTATACTAAGGCCCTATAAAAAGGGGTATTTTGAAACGTCGGTTGCACTGGCTGGGGGAGAGTACAAGTATATTTTTGTAGTAGACGGTAAAGACGTGTTGGACCCCTCTAACCAGGACCGCCAAACCTTGGCAAACGGG